>JAZSLS010000025.1:0-35011 GCA_045535465.1 Eubacteriales bacterium | reverse complement strand
ACGGTACCCTCGGCCGTATAGTCTACCTGCACGTTTTCACAGATGCGGTAAACAGTATTAACGGCGCCGCCGTCACTGTGGGGAATGAGCATTTCTACTGTTTTTTTGCCGTCACCGAGAAGCTCTTCAAGAGCTGCTTCAAGCTCTTCGATGCCCGTGCCGTTTGCCGCTGACACGAACACGCATTTTTCATCAGCCTTCGAAGCCATCGTACGAAGTCCCATAAGTACGTTTTCGTCATCAACTCTGTCGCATTTATTAAATGCAATAAGAACGGGCTTTCCGAGCGCTCCCAGCTCTTCGAGAGTCTTATGAGTTACCTCCATCTGTGCCGCAAGATCGGGCTCTGAAGCGTCTGCAACTATGAGAAGCATATCTGCATATACTGCTTCGTCAAGAGTGCTTTTGAATGCTTTTATAAGATGGTGAGGCAGTCTGCGTATAAATCCGACGGTGTCGGTCAGAAGGATCTTGCAGCCCGAGGGCAAAACGAACTGTCTTGTAGTCGGGTCAAGGGTCGCAAACAGCTTGTCTTCCGCAAGAATACCCGCATCCGTAAGATAATTAAGCAAGGTGGACTTGCCGCTGTTTGTATACCCTACTATTGCGGCATTTTTTATTTGCTTTTTGTCTCTGGCGGCACGCTGGGTATCACGGGTGCGTTGCATCTCTGCAAGCTCCTCCTCCAAAGCGGAAATACGACGCTTTAGGTGACGGCGGTCGCTTTCCAGCTTGCTTTCGCCGGGGCCTCTTGTTCCTATACCGCCGCCAAGACGGCTAAGCTCCTTGCCTTTACCCGTAAGACGAGGTGCAGTATAACGCAAGCAGGCTATTTCCACCTGTAGCTTACCCTCGCCCGTTACGGCGTGAAGAGCAAATATATCAAGTATAAGCATAGTGCGGTCAATAACTCGTACGCCTGTAAGCTCCTCAAGGTTGGCTATCTGAGAGGGTGAAAGCTCGTTATCAAAAACCACCAGGTCAATGTCGCCATCGTTTTCAACAAAGTCAGCTATCTCCTTAGCCTTGCCCGAACCTATATAGGTTTTTGCGTTGGGCTTTTCCATATTCTGCACCACACGTATCACCGCTGTACCGCCTGCCGTTTCAAGCAGGTTTTCCAGCTCGTCAAGGGATACCTCCGTTGCCGCACCGTCTCCTGTGCAAAGAGAGACCAAAACGGCACGTGTTTGCTTTTGCTCGTCGCCGCTTATTATTAAATTTTGGGTTGCCATAGGCAAAACCTCCTAAACACACAAAACAAAAAGCAGCGCATAAATGCGCTGCTTCGCCGTACTTTGCTTACTCCAAATTGTACTTCTTTTTAAACTTGTCAACACGTCCGCCGGAGTCAACAAACTTTTGCTTACCGGTGAAAAACGGGTGGCACTTGGAGCATATATCAACCTTGAGATCGCTCTTGGTGGACACAGTCTGCATTTCCGCACCGCAGGCACATCTAACAGTAACCTTATTAAGCTTCGGATGGATGCCTTCTCTCACTTTAACTTCCCTCGCTTCCTACTAGTAATCTTTCTTTTCACAAAGTGCAGTATAACACACTAAAAGCAAAAAATCAATACCTTTTTTAAATTTTTTACAGCACAAACATAAGGGTTACGCAAGCTGCTTCAAAAATTATAAGTACAACGCTTTGAACGATGTTAAGCTTTTTAATTTTTACATTAAGTATAAAGGCTATACCTACCGCAAACATCATAAGGTCAAATATAAGATTTACCGCCCAAAGAGTAGGTACCAAGGACTTTACTATAAGCAGCAAAGGCATAACCAAGCAGGAAAAGGGTACGGGGACACCTGTAAAGCCTTTCATATTAAGGTCGGGTGTTTCCTCAATTGCCTGAGTGTTGAAGTAGGCAAGACGGATAGCCGCACAGGCCACGTAAACTATGTATACCGCTACGTCGTACCACTTGTTAAAACCGCAAAAATAGCAGATAACCGCAGGAGTTACACCAAAAGAAACCATATCGCAAACAGTGTCTATCTGTATGCCAAAAACCTTTTCCTTACGGGTGCGACTGCCTGCACCACGGGCAATACGACCGTCAAACATATCGCAAAGACCCGACATAAGGAACAGGCTGACTGCTATCTTAAGGGCAGTATCGCTGTCTCCGCTGTTGCCGGATATAAAGCAAGCAACTACCGCACAGGCAAGCCCTAACAAAGTTACAAAATTTGCAAGGTTGTATACACCTATAAACATAATAATCCCCTTCTACAACTAATTTGCGCCGTCAATCGTAACGGTTGACAGCCGCCAAAGCTTTATACAGCTTTACGTAGCTTTCGTGTCTGCTTTCGGGCACTTCCCCATTTTTTACAGCTTCTATTAAAGCACAGCCGTCCTCTTTAAGATGGGTGCAGCCGCGAAAGCGGCATTCTCCAAAATACTTCTCAAACTCGGGAAAGCATTCGAAAACGCCTTCCTTATCGGGAACGCCCAGCTTATCCTCATCCAGCATTGTAAAGCCGGGTGTGTCTGCTATAAAGGTTCCGTCACCAACCACAAAAAACTCGGTATGTCTTGTAGTGTTTTTGCCTCGGACGATTTTTCGGCTTAGCTCGCCCGTCTCGGCGTTAAGACCGGGATACAAGGCGTTAAGCAGGCTGGATTTACCAACCCCCGACGCCCCTGCAAACACTGCCGTTTTTCCTTTAAGGTAAGCTCTAAGCTCGTCAACGCCATTGCCCTTTGAAGCGCTTAGCATAAAACATTTGTAACCCGCCTTGCCGTAAACGTTAGAAAGCACGTTGCCGTCGGCAAGGTCGCACTTATTTATGGCAATCACCGTTTCTATCCCTGCCTTTTCCGCCATAACGGTAAGCTTATCCACGTTATAGGGATAAGGCGTTGGCGATGCCGCAGCAACCACAATAACAAAAGCGCCTACGTTTGCCACGTGAGGTCTGGTAAGGTGGTTTTCACGCTCCAAGGCGGCGGTTATAAAGCCCGTTCCGTCCTCGTTAAGCTCCACCTCTACCCTATCTCCTGCCATAAGCCTTATGCCGCCCTTGCGAACACGGCTGCCTGCACGGCACATAATGCTGTCGTTTTCCGTCCAAACGGTGTAAAGCCCGTTTTTTTCTTTAATTATTACGCCCCTTGTCATATTAATATTATTCACTTTCTGAGTCTTCAATGACTGAATTTTCAGAATCTTCTACGGCACGGGCAACTGTTATTTCCACTATCTCCCCAACAGGCACTTCGTCACCCTCATCAAAGGACTGCTCAATCACCGTATCAGGGTCTGCGTCATCGGTTTCTTCGTAAATAAACACGTAATCGCTGATATTGGCACGGATAAGAGCGTTTTCCGCCTCCTCCAAGGTCAAGCCCAAGAGAGAGGGCATTATCAGCTTGGGACGCTGTTTGCTTATAACTATGTCAACGGTAGTACCAACGGAAAGCACCTCGTCTACCTTGTAGGACTGCTCTATTACGGTGCCGTTTTCTTCCTCGCTTACACGCTGAGTAACTTCACCCAAGCTAAGTCCTATTGCACCAAGGGCTCTTCTGGCTTCATCCTCGGTCATACCGGTAAGGTCAATCATCTTCGCCTCGCTGTTGGGAACAAAGATGTAAATGCTTATCTTGCTGCCTTCCTCCACAAAGTCGCCTTCAACAAGCTCCACACCTGTGTCGGTATACTCTATGCGAAGCACTTGATTGGTTGTGGCGTATTTCATATCCTCTTTGCTGACCTTGTTTGTATTACCGTAATCAGGCCCTACGCTTACAACGGTTATATCGTTAATGCCCCATTCGTTAAGCTTGCTTTCCACGTAGTTTTTAGTCATAAAGCGTTGGTCTACGTAGGTGCTTACTCGGGGACCCATACTGATAACAAGAGTCAAACCGGTATAATACTCGCTACCGTCGGGGCGGATAACCGCACCGTGCTTGGATTGCTGTAATATCTCGTTCTTTGGCTTGTGGCTGTAAACCACGCTTACGTTCTCATCCAGCACCTTAATGCCGTTGTCCTCGCCTCTGCCTGCGCCTGCAAGAAGATGCGCCTTAAGCTCATCATTGTATATCTGTCCTACCAGGTCGGGTATATAAACCTCATCAGGCTTGTTGGTGGTGTCTATGAACATAGGTAAAAAGTACGCTTTTAAGAAATATAAGCCCATAACCACGACCACAATCATTGCTGCCAACCATACGCCCGTAATTATTGGGAACATACTGTGGCTTGCGCCGGGGAAGAAAGAACGTTTTTCGCCTTTTTTCTTTTTACCTTTTTTCTTGTTAGGCTCCTCAACGGTCTTTCTTTGCGCTTTTTTATCTGCAAAAACGGTGGTATCCGTACCAAGGAAGGGAGAAATATCCCCTATATCGGTAGTTTCTATACAGTTAAGGTCTACTGTGTTTGGAGGCAGGGCAGCCTCAGTGCTGCCCGACGTAAAAACCACGTCGGGATTATTATAAAGCACTTCCAGTGCCTTAAGCATACTGTGGGCAGAAGGAAAACGGTCGGAGGGGTCTTTTTCCATTGCCTTAAGTATTATCTGATTAAGTCCTTCAGGCATAGCGGAATTAATCTTAATAGGCTCTACGGGTATCTCGTTAACCTGCATCATAGCCACGTTAAGAGCGTTTTCGTGAACAAAGGGCAATCTGCCCGTTGCCATTTCGTAAAGCATAATGCCCACGGAATAAAGGTCTGCGTGAAAATCGGTAGGTTTACCGCTTGCCTGTTCGGGGCTGATGTAATAAACAGTACCTATTGCCTTTTCCGCAACGGTAAGCGCAGAGGCATTTGGAAGCTTTGCTATGCCGAAGTCCGTAACCTTTATCTCGCCCGATTTGTTAAGCATAATGTTTTGAGGCTTGATATCTCTGTGAACTATCCCCTTACTGTGAGCGTGTTCCAAAGCACGAAGTATCTGTATAGCATAGAAAGCGGCTTCCTTCCAGAAAAGGATACCCTTACCGTCTATATACTCCTTAAGCGTTATACCGTCAAGAAACTCCATAACTATATACTTCATATCCGTAAAAATAGCTACGTCGTATATACTTACTATATTCTTGTGGGATGCCATAGCAACCGCCTTGGATTCGTTAATAAAACGCTGTTCCATAGCCTTATCACCGTTAAGGCTGTCGCTAAGTATTTTGAGAGCTACCAAGCGGTTCATAACCAAGTCCTCTGCCTTGAGAACAACTGCCATACCGCCTATGCCCACTACATCAAGTATTCTGTATCTTTTATCAAGAACCTTACCCACGTAGTCCTTATATTTACTCATAGTTTTATCCATCGTTTTCCTCCTTCATCAGAAGTATAACCGTGATATTGTCACCACCGCCGCCCTTATTTGCGGCTGATATCAAGGAGCTTACCTTTTTCTTTACCGTATTGCCTGAGCTTACTATGCTTTCTGCCTGCTCGTGGCTGACGTAGTTAACAAGCCCGTCACTGCAAAGCATAAGCCCGTCAAACTCATCTACGGAGAAAAAGTCTGCCTCTACCCTTTTTGCGGCGCCAAGCGCCTTGGTTATTACGTTGCGATTAGGATGCACCAAGGACTCCTCATAGCTTATCCTTCCGCTGTCCAGCAAAAACTGAACAAAGGAATGGTCCTTGGTTATTTGCTCCAGACTCCCGTCCTTTACACGGTACAGTCTGCTGTCGCCTACGTTAACCACGTACGCCTTGCCGCCCCAAATAAAGCAGGATACAAGGGTAGTGCCCATTCCCGTTAAATCCTCGTCGTCCTCCGCACGTTTAAGCACTGCGGCGTTTGCCGCCTCGGTGGCAGCAAGCATTGCATTTTTTATAATCTGTGCCGTAAGACTGCCGCCTGACTTGCCTATTTCTTTAAACAATATATCGTTGTAAACGCAAACTGCCAACTCGCTGGCTACGCTGCCTCCGCGAGCGCCGCCCATACCGTCGCAAACAACGGCAGAAACGTAATCGTCTCCTTCGGAGATGCTGTAGCTGTCCTCGTTATGTTTCCTCAGTTTGCCCTTATCTGTCTTGCCGTAATTTACCATAAGTTTCACCCGTATTTAACTCTGCTCGCTGTGTTCGTCCCTAAGCTGACCGCAAGCGGCAGAAATATCTGCGCCAAGTCTTCTGCGTACCGTTGCCGTTATGCCGTAGCCTTCAAGCCTTTTTACAAAAGCCGCCGCCGCATCACGCCCTGTACGCTTAAAATCTCTCTCCTTTATTTCGTTTATCGGAATAAGGTTAACGTGGCAAAGGCTGCCCCTTAGCCTTTTACCAAGCTCATCTGCAAGCTCCATAGTATCCGTAACGCCGGATATAAGAGCGTATTCAAAGCTTATTCTTCTGCCTGTTATCTTTTCGTAATCAACACAGGCCGAAAGAAGCTCGGACACGGAATATTTGTTGGCTATGGGCATAATACTGCGCCTTAGCGTATCGTTTGGTGCGTGCAGAGAAACGGAAAGGGTTATTTGCAATTTTTCCTCCGCAAGCCTTTTTATGTTATCAACCAAACCGCAGGTTGAAAGTGATATATGCCTGTGGCCTATACCAAGCCCATCCTTGTGGTTAACCAGCTTTAAAAAACGAAGCACGTTATCATAGTTATCAAGCGGCTCACCCATACCCATAAGCACAACGCCGCCTACACGCTCACCCGTGTCCTTTTCCGCCGCCTGTATCTGCGAAAGCATTTCAGAGGCTTTAAGGTTGCGTTTAAGACCGTTTATGGTAGAAGCGCAAAACTTGCATCCCATACGGCAGCCTGCCTGAGTGGATATGCACACAGTGTTACCGTGCTTGTAGCGCATAAACACGCTTTCTATATATTCACCGTCGCCTAAACGAAACAGATACTTAACGGTACCGTCTATGGCGGAAACCTGCTTGGTTTCTATCTCAACGGATGGTATCTCATATTTCTCTTTTAAAGCTTCACGCAGGGACTTGGGAAGGTTGCTCATCTCGTCAAAGGAAGTAACACCCTCGCTGTGCAACCATTTAAAAACCTGCACCGCCCTGAAGCGGGGCTGGCCCAGCTCTGACATTGCCGTTTCAAGCTCCGACAAATGCATACTTTTTATGTCTGTCATATCTTACGCCTTTTCCAAAACCGCTATGTAAAAACCGTCGTGGTCTTCCTCGGTAGGTAATACGGTGCGCATACTTACAACGTGCGCCCCCACCTTTTCCGCAAAGGGAAGCAAAACGCCCTCGTTTTCATCCTTGTTTATACTGCAGGTGGAGTAAACCAGCCTGCCTCCATCCTTAAGATAACACCAAGCGCCCTCCAGGATGGATTTTTGAGTTTCTATAAGCTTTTCCACCGTGTCAAGGCTTTTGTACCTTATCTCCGGTCTGCCCTTTATGGCGCCTATGCCCGAACAAGGCACATCGCATATAACACGGTCGGCTATGCCCTTAAGCTCCTCCTTGGGGCTGCGGCCGTCGTGCGCTATAGTTTGTACTATATCTACACCGAGAGATGCCGCCGTTTTTTCTATAAGGCTTAGCTTGTTTGCGTGCAGGTCAAGGCTTATAACCTTGCCAATACCGTCCATATCCAAAGCCGCACCCAAGGTTTTACCGCCGGGGCAGGCGCAAACGTCCACAACCGTGTCACCGCTTTTTGCCTGCAGGGCTTCAACCGCCGCCTGCGAGGAAAGTCCCTGAACTATGGCAAAACCGCCGCTTACGGCTTCAAGAGCGCACTCAGCGCCGCTTTTAACAAGAAGGGCTTTGCCTTTTATCTCCACCTCGGCGCCTTTTTCGCCAAGAGCCTTTGCCAAGTCCTTTGCCGTGGTTTTAAGAGGATTTACACGAAGACAAAGAGCGTTGCGGTTATAAAACGCCTTTGTTATTTCCTCATAATTTTCGGGATATTGCTTTTTAATAAGGGTATATATTTCCTCCGACAAGGACACCTTTATATTAGGCTTTGCGTTAGTTTGCATATCCGAAAGCAGCTTTTCTTTATTACGGCAGGCGTTGCGCATAACTGCGTTAACAAAACCTCGCCTGCCTTTATTTTTAACCAAAGCCACGCTTTCGTTACACGCAGCCATATCCGGCACGTTCATATAGTAAAGCTGTAAAAAGCCAAGACGAAGCACCGCCAAAAGCTCCTTATCTATATCCTCGGTTTTTCTGCCCGATGCTGTTTCTATAAGATAATCAAGGGTGTAAAGACGCTCGATAACGCCGTTGACAAGAGCAACGCAAAAAGCCCTGTCCACACCCATAAGACCGTGTTTTTTTACAGCCGATGCTATTTCTATATTGGAATATGCGCCTTGCTCACACACACGGCGTACTATCTGCAAAGCGCATTCTCTTGCCCTGTCTGCCATAATCAGCGACGGCGTTTAGCTATTGCTATATAGCGAAGAAGGGTAAGAACGCTGGTTGCCAATGCTGCAACGTAAGTTAAAGCCGCTGCGGAAAGCACCTTTTTTGCACCCTTAAGCTCTTCCTCGTTCAAAATTCTTTCGCCCTCCAACGCTTTTAAAGCACGGCGGCTGGCGTCAAACTCGGTAGGAAGGGTAACAAGCTGAAAAACGGTGGTAACGGAGAAAAGACCGATACCTACCCACACAAGCCCCATAAAGCCAAGCACAAGACCGAGAATAAGGATAATCATAGAAAACCTTGCGCTTATATTGGTAACGGGAACCATTGACAAACGAAGCTTTGCGGGACCGTATTCCTCAGCGTGCTGTACTGCGTGCCCGGCTTCGTGGCAGGCAACGCCTATTGCCGCTATGGAGCGTTTGCCGTAAACGCTGTCGGAAAGGGAAATTACGTTTGTTTTAGGATTAAAGTTATCGGTAAGGTCGCCGGATACTCTGCCAATGCCAACACCGCTTACACCGTTCGCCAAAAGAACACGGTATGCCGCATCCTCGGCGGTAAGACCGCAGCTTGCTGCTTTTTTTGCATACTTTGAATAGGTGCTTTTAACCTTTGCGCTGGCAACAAGAGACAGTATCATTGCTATTATAAGCAAGATGTAAGTCCAGTCAAAGGTAACGGCGCCGTAATATCCGTTGTATAAAAACATAGCTTTGCCTCCTTAAAGCTTGTTGCCTGCCAAAAAGCTTGCCGCACTCATTGCCCTCTTCCCTTCAGGCTGAATTGTGGTGATTATAACGCTTCCGTCGCCGCAGGCAATCTCTATACCTTTGTCAGTAGCCGAAATAACGCTACCCGCTGCGCCTTTGCCTTCCCCTTTTACGGCGGTTATAAGCTTAAAACGTCTGCCGTTTATAACCGCAAAGGCCGAAGGGTAAGGTGAAAGGCCTCTTATCTTATTGTAGACGGTGGTTGCATCCAAGGAAAAATCAATCTCCGCCTCGCTTTTTTCTATTTTTGCCGCATAGGTTGCAAGAGCGTCATCCTGAGGAGTGCGTGTATGCTCCTCTTTTGAAAGGAATTCGCATATTGCCTCCGCACCAAGGGCAGACAATGCGTCGTGATACTCTCCTGCGGTCATAGCTTCGGGTATATCCATTGAGCGCACAAGTATCATATCGCCTGTATCAAGCCCCTCTGCCATATGCATAACGGTAACACCACCTACAGTATCACCTTTCATTATAGCCCTGTTTATGGGAGCGGCACCTCTATGACGGGGCAGGAGAGATGCGTGAATATTAACGCAACCGCCCTTTGCCGCTTCCAGCACGGCCTTAGGCAATATCTTACCGTAAGCGGCAACGATAATATAATCTGCATTTTCTTCTTTTATTATACGCTGTGTTTCCTCATCCTTAAGTGTTTGAGGCTGAAAAACCTTTATGCCTCGCTCCACAGCAAAAGCCTTTACAGGCGTAGGCGTAAACGCCATACCTCTGCCACGCTGTTTATCGGGCTGGGTAACCACAAGGCTTACGTTGTGACCTGCGTCGCATATTCTTTTTAGAGGCTCTACCGCAAAATCGGGGGTGCCCATATACACTATTTTATAGCTTTTCAATTTCTTCCTCCGTAAGCATACGCAACACCTTATCGGTAAACAAAACGCCGTCAAGATGGTCAAGCTCGTGACAGAAGCAACGAGCAACTATACCCGTACCCTCCGCTTCAAAGGTTTTGCCGTGACGGTTTAAGGCACGCACCTTAACGTAGGCAGGTCTGTGGGTTATACCCCATCTGCCGGGTACGGAAAGGCAGCCCTCAACCTCCTCTTGAACACCCTTGGTTTCTATTATCTGAGGGTTTATAAGCTCCAAAACCTCCTCGCCGTTATCCACAAGCACAACTTTGCGAAGAATGCCCACCTGCGGTGCCGCAAGACCTACGCCGCCTGACTGCTTTAAGGTCTCCTGCATATCGTCAAGAAGCTGAATAAGTCTGTCGCTTAGCTTTTCCACAGGTCTGGATTTTTTTCTCAGGGTTTCGTCGTCATCTTTAAGTATATTAAGTATTGCCATACGTACCTCTTTCAATCACCCTACACTATTGCGGGGTTTATATCAACGTCAAAGCTTGCGCTGTCCTTTTTTGGCGGTGTATAGCCGCACAACAAACGTCTGAAGAATGCACGGCAAGCCTTGCTGTCCTTATATTTTACTATTATTTTACAGCGGTATCTGCCGCCGATTTTATATATGCCCTCCTTAAAGGGGCCCATTTTTATAAACTTAAGTTCTTCGCTGCCCTCTGCCTCCGCTTCAAATACAGAAGAAAACGCCTTGGCTGTTTCCAGCGCCGTTTCCTCGGTTACGGCAGAAAAGCTGAAAACCGCTATGTCGCAAAAGGGCGGAAAAACAACGGCTTTTCTAAGGCTTATTTCGCTTTTGTAAAAAGCAAGGTAGTCCTGCTTTGCACCTAAGCGAAGAGTCTGGTGCAAAGGATTATAGGTTTGCACTATGGCTCTGCCTCGTTTACCCGACCTGCCTGCCCTGCCCACAAGCTGAGTTATAAGGGAAAACATACGCTCCGGCGCACGGTAGTCGCTCATATACAAAACGCTGTCTGCCATAACAAGCCCCACAAGGCTTACACGGGGAAAGTCAAGCCCCTTGGCAACCATCTGAGTACCGTACAGTATATCCGCCTCGCCTGCAGCAAACTCGGACAGTATCTCGTCGTGAGAGCGCTTTGCCGCCGTAGTATCCGTATCCATACGAAGGGATTTACCTTCACCAAAAAGCATATCCAGCTCGTCCTGCAAAAGCTGAGTTCCGTAGCCAAAGTAGCCTATGTGGCGACCGCCGCATTCGGGACATTTTTCGGGTTTATTCTCTATATGACCGCAGTAATGGCATATAAGCTTGCCTCTGCGGTTTGTTTCTTTACTGTATGCGTGATAATTAAGAGAAACGGAGCAACGGGGACACACGAAAACGTAACCGCAAGCCCTGCACCTAAGTGCGCTGTTGTAGCCTCGTCTGCCCAAAAAAAGTATTGCCTGCTCCCCTCTTTCCAAGGTTTCGGTAAGCGCCGCCTTCAGCTTTTTGCCTATAAGACGCCCCTTTTCCACTTCCCTGTCGCCTGATATATCCTCTATTTCCACCGTAGGAAGCTCCGTGCCTCCAAAACGGTTTTCAAGCTTTAGCAGGTGGTAAACGCCCGATTCCGCTTTGTAATAGCTTTCCACCGAAGGGGTTGCCGATGCCAAAAGCATAAGCGCACCGTGCCTTGCCGCACGAAAACGGGCTATGTCTCTTGCGTGGTATTTGGGCGTTTTTTCGGATTTGTAGGTATGCTCCTGCTCCTCGTCCATAACGATAACGCCGATATTGTCAAGCGGTGCAAAAATTGCCGAGCGTGTGCCGATAACCACACGCACCTTGCCGTTTGCTATACGGTCATAGGTGTCTGCACGCTCACCCGACGAAAGGCGAGAATGGATAACGGCGCATTTGTCACCGTATTCGGCATAATAAATGGCTATTGCCTGAGAGGTAAGACCTATTTCGGGGATAAGAACGATAGCGGTTTTGTTCTGACGCAACGCTTCGTTAACAGCTTCAAGTATTATCTTGGTTTTGCCGCTGCCCGTAACCCCGTGTAAAAGCGCCGCCTCTGCCTTGCCGCTTTGCATAAGCCCTATAATCTCAGCCCTTACCGCCATTTGGCTGTCGGAAAGGGTGTAGGGCTTTTTCTCATAGGCTTCCGCATTATAGGCTAAACGCTGAACCCGCTTTTCATAAATGGAAACGTAGCCCTTTACCTCCATATTGCGAACGGTAGCGGGAGACACGCCTGCTTCCTTCAAAGACGCCATATTCCTGTCGCCTTCTGCAAGAAGCTCCATAAGCAAGCGTTGCTTTGAGCCCTTAAGCTCCCCAAAAGGCGGGGTTGCTTTGACCCAAAGCTCGGTTTTTATATTATTTTTTTCCTCCACCTCGCTGTGGCGCATAAGTGCGCCCTTTCGGCAAAGAGCGCTTGCCAAGCGAAGCCCCTCCTCGCCAAAGGAATGAAGAATTTCGCAGTCGTAAACCTTTTCCTTGCTACGTATAAAACAGTAAAGCTCGTCCTCCGTCTCAAGGTCGCAAGCTGTATAATACACTCTGCTTTTTACACCGATACCCGACGGCAGCATAAGCTTAAGCGCCGCACCAAAGGTGCAAAAGCACCTTTCGCTGACAAAAGACGCCAACGCAGAGCTTTCCTCCGTACAGGCAAGACCGTAATCAAGAAGAGACAAAACGCTTTTAAGCGTCCCTTCTTCGCCCTCGTAAAGCTCCGTTACAAAGGCGCTTTGCCTTCTGTCAGACCTGCCAAAGGGCACAACAACAAGACTGCCCACTCTTACATCGCAAGCAAGTTCATCGGGAACCCTATACGTATACGCCTTATCAAAGGCAAGTGTGGTATCAAGCAAACGTACCTTGCAAAGGCGCATACTACTCGGTTACTATTTTAAACTGACCGCTGTGAAGCTTGTCAACTGCTACGCTTACAGACTTTTTGCAGCTTTCTTCTATGCTTATGGTCTTTTCGCCTTCCTTATGAGCCTCACGCTCAAGGTTGCCCTTATAGGTAACGTAGCGTGCGCTTTTTGCTGCAGCGATAACCAGCATATAGCGGTTAACCTTGTTATCTGTTAAGTCCTGAATGGATGGATAAAGCATTATATTTTCCTTCTTTCAAATAATTATCGTTTATGCGTTACGGCGTGCCTCTATTGCCGCCATTATTTCCTCTGCCGCCTTCTCGGCCGCACCTTCTCCGTTTATTATACAAAGGTCGTACTTTGGAATAAGCTTCATTTCTTCTACCGCTGTCTCAAGACGCTTTCTGATAGTTTCCTCATCCTCGGTACCTCTGCCTCGAAGCCTTGCTTCAAGGCTTTCCATATCGGGCGGAGCTATAAACAGCAAAAATGCATCGGGCGCATTTTCCTTAACCATAAGAGCGCCCTTGGTTTCTATTTCAAGAATTACGTTTTTCCCTTTTTCAAGCTGCTCCTCCACGTAATCACGAGGGGTGCCGTAATAGTTATCACAATACTCAGCGTGTTCTAAAAACTTACCCTCGGAAACACGTGCAAGAAACTCCTCTTTGCTTATAAAAAAGTACTGTACGCCGTTTTCTTCCCCTTCTCTGGGAAGACGGGTGGTAGCGGAAACGGAATAGCCGTAGTTTTCATTTTCAAGCACGTGCTTAAGCACCGTTCCTTTACCGCAGCCGGAAGGACCTGATACTACTGCCAAAACGCCTTTTTTGTTACTCATCAGCCATCTTCATCCTTTCCTGTATAGTTTCGGGAGTTTCCGCCGTAAGCACCGTATGCTCGCTGTCGGTTATTATTACCGCTTTTGTCTTTTTACCGCAGCTAACGTCTATAACACGGCCTGCGTTCTTGGCATCCTGCACCATACGCCTTACGGGTAAAGACTCCGGCGAAAGAACGGCAACCACCCTTCCTGCGGAAACGTAGCTGTTGCCGCCTATATCCACAAGTTTCATAATACTGCACCTACTCTATGTTCTGTATCTGCTCTCTTATCTTCTCAATCTCGCTCTTTGCCGCAACCACTGCACGGGCAATATTAACGTCGGAGGATTTTGAACCGATAGTATTTACTTCACGGTTTATTTCCTGAACAAGGAAGCCAAGCTTTCTGCCTATGGAGCCTTCCTCGGAAAGAATTGTATCAAGCTGTGCAAAGTGGCTTTCCAGCCTTGCCAGCTCCTCGTTTATATCAGCCTTATCGGCAAAAATCGCACACTCGGTTATAAGTCTGCCCTCATCGGGGTTTGCGCCCTCAAGCAGCTCCCTTATACGGGCAAGCATTTTTTGCTTTGCACCCTCCACAGCCGCAGGAGCAAGCTCCTTAATAGTAGCTCGCAGTGCAGCAGTTTCCGCTGCGTGTTCCTTAATATCTGCCACAAGCTTTGCGCCCTCTGTCCTGCGCATAGCGCAAAACTCATCCAACGCCGCTTCCGCAACGGGCTTAATAAGCGCCCAAACCGCTTCCATATCCTCGTCGGCACGGGTAACGGTAAACACGTCGTTTTTAGAGCTTACCATATCAAGGCTTATTTCGCCTGCCACGCCGTATTCGTTTTTGATACGGGTCATAAGCGCAAGGTACGCCTCAAGATAGTCCTTATTAAGAGCAAGAGTAGTACCGTCGCCTTCGGTGTTGGTAACGCTTAAATAAACGTCAACCTTACCTCTGGCTACACGTGCGGAAACAAGCTGCTTTATCCTTTCCTCCAAAGGGTTATACAGCCTGCCCAGCTTTATATTCAAATCTAAGTAACGGCTGTTTACAGCCTTTATCTCAAAGCTTATGTCCTTGCCGCCTGCAAGCATTCTTTGCCTGCCATAGCCGGTCATACTATATGCCATAAGAAATTTCCCCCAAATTAAAACATTTAATCATATTATTATACCACGGTATACATTTACTGTCAATACCGCACGCTTAGTGTTTTTTTCGGTTTATTACGTGTGCGTACTGTCTCATTATAACGGTCATTGCCAGGTCTGCACACACTGCAACGGGTATCATCGCCGCATAAAGCACAGGACCTACGGTAAAGCCCGCATCCAGACCTAAAAGCGACATCATAACCCACAAGCCTATGGAAAAGAACAATAGTACCGAGCCCACCTTAAACACCCATTCAAGCACCCTGTTTTTAATGCGCTCAAATTCCGCCTTTAATATGGGATAAAGCCCGCCGTAAAAGACGTAAAGCAAGGCAGGCACTTTATTTGGCAGCAAAAGCATAGACAGCACGGAAGTAAGGGCATAAAGCGCAACTGCGCTGTTCCTTCCCCAACGGATACGTGCCGCAAGCACGGCAAAGCCGGCTATCGCCGCAGAGCTCATATCCAGCACATCTATCAAGGAGCCAAGAAGCAAAACTATTATGCTTAATGCGGCAAGCAAACCGTTTTCGGCTATAACTCTGGTTTTTTTCATATACCGTCACCTGCAACAATTGCAAAGACATTCCATACACATAAGCCCCATACATATATCGCAGCCGGAGCATCCCCTTGTTTGTCTGCCCGTGCTGTATGCAGAAAAGCCGCCGCTTGTAAGATTTGTATAAGTGCTGCGATATTCAGCATTATTAGGGTCCATCTCACAAGCCCTTCGTACGTATTCCGTACCGTCCATCATCCAGCCCTTTTTGATAAGCACAACACCCTTAAGGAACATCCACTCCGCCCCTCTGTCTGCCTGCGCTATCATCTCCAAATATCGGTCTGCCTCGGTGTATCTGCCCTGATTGATAAGTGTGCGAATACGCATATATTCAGGTCTGCCGTTATATGTATAGCTACTGCTGCCGCCGCCGTTTGACGTATTACCGCCGCCGTTGCCTGCGGAGCGTTGCTTTTGTATAGTGTCGTAGGCGTTATTTATCTCGCGCATTTTTTCCGATGCCAAGTCCTTTAACGGATTGGAATCGTCATAGTTATCGGGATGGTATTTTTTTGCAAGCGCACGATACGCCTTTTTTATCTCGTCGTCCGTGGCGCTTCTTGAAACGCCAAGGACGGTATAGGGATCTTTCATTTACCTTAAACCTTTCGGAAAAGTTTTAGCTTACCTTTATTCAAGGTAATCACGAAGCTTTTTGGAGCGGCTGGGATGGCGAAGCTTGCGAAGCGCCTTAGCCTCTATTTGACGGATACGTTCTCTGGTAATATCAAACGCCTTGCCTACCTCCTCAAGAGTACGGGGTCTGCCGTCCTCAAGACCAAAACGAAGCTTAAGCACGTTTTCTTCACGGGGTGTAAGTGTGTGAAGCACCTCAAGAAGCTGTTCTCTAAGCATTGTATAAGAAGCAGCATCGGAGGGTGCGGGAGTGTTATCGTCGGCAATAAAGTCACCAAGATGGCTGTCTTCTTCTTCGCCTATGGGCATTTCAAGAGAAACGGGTTCTTGAGCTATTTTGAGTATCTCTCTTACCTTTTCAACGGGCATATTTACTTCCTTAGCTATTTCCTCCGCTGTTGCGTCACGGCCCTGGTCCTGCAAAAGCTGACGGGAAACACGAAGAACCTTATTGATGGTTTCAACCATATGAACAGGTATTCTTATAGTTCTTGCTTGGTCTGCTATCGCACGGGTTATAGCCTGACGAATCCACCAGGTTGCATAAGTGGAGAACTTATACCCCTTGTTATAATCAAACTTTTCCACCGCACGCATAAGGCCGAGGTTACCTTCCTGAATAAGGTCAAGAAAGAACATACCACGGTTTACGTAGCGTTTTGCAATACTTACAACAAGCCTTAGGTTTGCTTCAACAAGCTGCTGCTTTGCGTGAGTATCGCCTGCTGCCATCTTGCAAGCAAGCTCCAGCTCCTTATCCGCAGAAAGAAGGGGAACCTTGCCTATCTCCTTAAGATACATACGAACGGGGTCATCGATGGGAAGACCGTCCTTGGAAAGAAGCTCGTCAACCTCTTCCTGACACTTGCCAAGGTCCTCTGTTTCTTCATCAAAGTCCTCGTACATTGTGTTTTCCTGGTCGTTTATTATCTCAACGCCCTTCGATTCAAGCTCTGCAAAAAGCTTCTCAAACATTTCAATAGTGCAATCCGCACCATCAAGCATATTTAAAAACTCGCTGGCAACCATAGTGGTCTTGTCGCCTGCTATCTGTATATTACCTAACTTAGTGTTTTCCATCGTTCTTGTCCTCCGTTTTTTTGTTCATTATTTTGGATATATAATCTTCCAGAGCGGCTACTCCTCTTTCCGAAATGTCGGCGTCGGTATCAATCTTAAGCTTTTCACGCTCCAACGATTTTATATACGAAAGAAGGATATCCTTGCCGTTATCACGCACGGAAAGCCTTGCCGCCTGCATACCTGCTACCCTTGACAGCTCCTCGGAGCTTAATGCCCCGTCCTTGGAAAGATTTATCTCACGTCCTGCCGCAAAATCCTCTGAAAAAAGCTCAAAGACCTTGCGGTTAAACTGAGTAACAAAGCTGTCTGCCTTTAGCCTATCCGATACTTGCGGATAAAGCTCCGGTCTGACAAGCAGGATGCCAAGAACACATTCCTCTATCATTACTGCCGCAGGAAGGCGCACTCTGTCCCTGTTGACCTTGTCGACAAAGCCTAAGGCTTCCTGTATGCCTTTGCTCTCTTCGTCTTTAGCGGCACGCTTTACCGCTTGGTTTGCTTTGCGCTCCACGCTCTCGACGGCAGCGGTAAAGCTAACCCCCGTAAGCTCGCTTATACGGGCAGCGCATATTTCCCTCTCCGCTCTGCCCGGTCTGCTTGCGGCGTACTCACACATACGGTCAAAGGCACGAAGCTTTTCCTCCGGTACCGACATATTAAAGCCTGCGGATATCTCCTTTAGGCGATAATCTATCTGCCCGCTGGAATCACGCAACACACGCTTGAAAGCGCTTGCGCCGAATTTTTTAATATACTCGTCGGGGTCCTTTACGTCGCCCAAATTCAGTATACGGCTGTTTACGCCCACCTCGCCAAGAAGACGAATCCCCTTAAGAGTTGCATTTTTACCGGCCCCGTCACTGTCGTAGCAAAGATAAACGGTGCTTGTAGTGCGAGATATAAGCCTTGCCTGTTCGCTTGTTATGGCAGTGCCCAAGGTTGCCACTGCATTTGAAAAGCCCGCCTGATGAAGCGCCACAGCATCCATACATCCCTCGCACATTATAAGCGAGTCTTCATCGCTGTTTTTGGCTATATTCATACCAAATACAAACTTGCTTTTTTTAAAAGCAGGTGTATCCGAGGTGTTTACGTATTTTCTCTCATCTGCCTCGTTAAGCCTGCGGGCGGAAAAACCCAGCACAGCCCCTGCGGGATCTATAAGAGGAAAGGCTATACGGTTACGGAATATATCGTAAAGCTTGCCGTTTTTGCCCGTTCTGCAAAGAAAAGCCGCCTCCAGCTCCTTAGGGGTAAAGCCCTTTGCCGTAAGATGCTTTGCAAGAGCATCCCAGCTATCGGGAGCGTAGCCTATACCAAAACGGCGTATGGTAATGGTGCTTAGCCCTCTTTTTTCAAGATAAGCCCTTGCCGCTGCACCCGAGGGCGAAACCAGTGCGGCGTAAAAAAACCTTGCCGCCTCGGTAGTTGCCGCAATAACACGGTCACGCCGAACCTCATCACGCACTCGCTCACCGCCCTCGTCCTCCATAGGAAGCCCTACACGGTTTGCAAGATACTCCACCGCATCACGGTAGCCAAGGCCCTCAAGCCCCATTACAAAGCTTACCGCATCGCCCCCTGCGCCGCAACCAAAGCAATAATAGCTTCGTGTCTTGGGAAAAACGGTGAAGGACGGCGTTTTTTCGTTATGAAAGGGACACAGCCCCGACATATTGCTGCCTGCACGCTTTAAAGCAACGTACTTGGAAACAAGCTCAACTATATCGTTTCTGTCCTTTATTTCTTCTAAAAATCTTTGAGAAAAAGCCATTTATTCAACTTCCTTAAAAACTACAAGCTCCACACACGGGGAACGTATATCTCCTCAAAGGTGGAGATGGCGTATCTGTCCGTCATACCCGCTATATGGTCGCATATGCATCTGTCCGGTCCGTCACGCTCTATCATACGGCGGTTTTCCGCAGGCAAGGCATCGGGGTTCTTTTTATAATACTCAAACAAATACTCTATAAGCAAGGCAACCTTACCGTCCTCGCTTTTTGCTTTGGGGCTTGTGTATACCTTTTCAAACATAAACTCCCTAAGCTCCAGCATTGCGCTGCCAAAGGGCTCCACCATATTAATATCGCCCTCTACTCCCCCGGATATAACTGCGCTGACCATAGTGGTTATGCGGTTGCTGTGAGTGTAGCCAAGTATATCGCTTAGCCTTTTGGGTATGTCATTTAAAGTCATTATACCTGCACGGCAGGCGTCGTCTATATCGTGATTTATATAAGCTATTCTGTCGGCAAACTTAACAAGCTGCCCCTCCAGCGTGGATGCCTTATTACCACCCGAATGGTTAAGTATACCGTCACGCACCTCGTATGTAAGATTAAGGCCGTTTCCGTTTCTTTCCAGCACGTCCACTACACGAACGCTTTGCTCGTAATGACGAAAGCCGCCTTTCATTATGGCATCAAGAGCCCTCTCCCCCGAATGACCGAAGGGGGTATGCCCAAGGTCGTGGCCTAAAGCCGCCGCCTCGGTAAGATCCTCGTTAAGCGCCAGAGCCCTTGCCATAGTGCGAGCTATCTGAACAACCTCCAGCGTATGGGTAAGTCTTGTACGGTAATGGTCGTCCCTTGGGTCGATAAAAACCTGCATTTTGTGCATAAGACGGCGAAACGCCTTGCTGTGGGTTATCCTGTCCCTGTCACGCTGAAACTCCGTCCTTACGGGACAAGGCTCATCGTATATTTGCCTGCCCTTTGTGTTTACCGTTTTAAACGCCCCGGAGCAAAGAAGCTTTTCTTCCGCCAAAAGCGCTGCTGCTTTCATAAAATACGCCCCTTTCTGAGGTGTGATTATGTCAAAACAAAACCTATACATCATATAATATACGCAGAAAATTTAAAATCTCCTTTATTTTTCTAAAAAATTTTAAAAATCCTTTATTAAAAAGAAAAAAAGATATTGCGAAAGGGATTAAAATATGCTAAACTGAAAAGAAAGGTGGCGTAGTGTATTGTTTGGTTACGTAAAACCTCTGCCTGCAGAGTTACTTTTAAAGGAATATGAGCTTTATAAGGCGGTATACTGCGGGCTTTGCCACACGGGCGGTAAAAAGGTTTCGCACTTTACACGTTTCTTTTTAAGCTACGACTTTACGGCGCTTGCTACCCTTAGGCTTGCTCTTGGGGAAACAACGCCGACCGCGGTAAAGCGCCGTTGCCCTTACAACCTTAAAAGGAAACAGATGTTGGTTTCCGATGAAGCTTTTAGCTACACCGCCGCAGCTTTTGCCTTTTTAAGCTACCTTAAGGCGGCTGACGACCTGCAGGATGAAAGAGGGCTTTCTTCGCTGAAAAAGCGTTTGTGTATGCCGTTGTTCAAAAGGATGAAAAAAAAGGCGGATAGGCTGTATCCAAAGCTTTACGAAAGGCTGGCAAAACCTATTAAGGCGCTGGATGCCCTTGAAAAGGACGAAGCACGCCACACCTTAGACGAGTATGCACACCACGGGGCAGAGGCTGTGGGCATAATTGCCTCCTTTGGGCTTGAAGGCGTAAACGCCCACATTGCCTACGATGCAGGTTATCACATAGGCAGATATATTTATATAATAGACGCTGTGGATGACCTTGCGGATGATGACGGGAAGGGGCGGTTTAACCCCCTTATAAGGCACTACGGCACGACCGACAATGCCGTAAAGCATACGGAAGACGTAAGCGAGACCTTAAGGGCAAGCGCAGTGCGCTTTTCTGCCGCAGTAGGACTTGCAAAGGACACTGTTTATACTGATATTTTGCAAAACATTGCACGCTTTGGAATGGCTAACACCACCAAAGAAGTTTACGATAAATACGGATACAAGCGAAAGGAAAACGAAGATTTATGAAAAAACAGCTTGAGGAGATACTCGTAGCCGCCATAGCGGAAGTAAACGCCGCTGAAGACGAAGCTACACTTAAAGCTACACAGGTAGCGTATCTTGGTAAAAAGGGTGCGCTTACTGCCATACTCCGCGGTATGGGCGGTTTATCCGCTGAAGAAAGACCCGTTATAGGCGCACTTGCCAACGAGGTCAGAGGCAAGATAGAAGCAGCTATTGAAGAAAAGCTTGGCACCATAAAAGCTGCGGAGCTGGAAAAAAGACTTAAGAGTGAGCGTGTGGACGTTACTTTGCCTGCAAAGAATAAAAATCCCGGCAGACTTCATCCTCTTTCTCAGGTTGAAAAGGAGCTTAGCGATATATTTGTAGGTATGGGCTTTTCTATTGCGGAAGGTCCTGAGGTTGAGCTGGCATACAATAACTTTGACGCTCTTAACGCTCCCGCAGACCATCCCTCCAGAGATTTTCAGGATACGTTTTATATAAGCCCCGAGGTGCTTTTACGTACCCAGACCTCTCCCGTTCAAATAAGAGCTATGCAGGGCAAGCAGCCTCCTATACGCATTATCTCTCCCGGCAGAGTTTACCGTTGCGACGAGGTTGACGGTACCCACAGCCCTATGTTCCACCAGCTTGAAGGTCTGTTGGTAGACAAGGACGTTAGCCTTGGTGACCTTAAGGGCACCCTTGAGCAGTTTGCAAAGCTTTACTTTGGCGAAAACACCCGTACCCGTTTCCGCCCTCACAACTTCCCCTTTACCGAGCCTTCTGCAGAAGTAGACGTTAGCTGCTTTGTATGCGGCGGCAAGGGCTGCCGTTTGTGCAAGGGCGAGGGATGGATAGAAATACTTGGTGCAGGTATGGTTCACCCTCACGTTCTTGAAAACTGCGGTATTGACCCCAACGTTTACAGCGGCTTTGCCTTTGGCGTTGGCCTTGAAAGAGTTGTTATGATTAAATACGGCATTGAGGATATGCGTTATCTTTACGAAAACGATTTTCGCTTCCTCTCTCAATTTTAATCGGGAGGTATACGGCAAATGAAAATTTCACTTAACTGGTTAAAAGACTACGTTGATATTACTGCGGATGCAAAGACTATTGCAGACGTTCTTACCGCTACCGGTACCAAGGCAGAAGGCTATGAAGAGCTTTCCGAAGGTATTAAAAACATAGTGGTTGGCACCATCCTTTCCACCGAAAAGCATCCCGAAGCTGACAGACTTACCGTTTGTCAGGTAGATGTTGGCGCAAATGAGCCCTTGCAGATAATCACCGCAGCTACCAACGTTTTTGCAGGGGCTAAGGTTCCCGTTTGTCTTGACGGCGCTATTCTTGCCGACGGCACAAAAATAAAGAAGGGCAAGCTTAGAGGGCTTCCCTCCCACGGTATGTTCTGCTCTATTGAGGAGCTTGGTCTTACAAAGGGTGACGTTCCTTACGCACCCGAGGACGGCATACTTATAATCGAAGAAGAATGCCACAACGGTCAGGATATTAAAGAAGTTTTGATGATGACCGACCACACGATAGACTTTGAGCTTACCTTTAACCGTCCCGACTGCTTAGGTCTTATAGGCATAGCAAGAGAGGCTGCCGCTTCCTTTAACCTTCCTCTCAGTCTTAAGACGCCCGAATACAGCGTTAGCGCCGAAGCAGGCAAGGTGGAGGATTATATATCCGTAGAGGTACGCAACAGCACCCTTTGTCCCCGTTACAGCGCAGCTGTTGTTAAAAACGTTAAGATTGAGCCCAGCCCTATGTGGCTTAGAGCAAGACTCCGTGCTGCAGGTGTTCGTCCTATCAATAACATAGTTGATATTACCAATTACGTTATGCTTGAATACGGTCAGCCTATGCACGCCTTTGATTACAATTACATTACCTCTAAGAAGATAGTTGTTCGCAATGCCGAAAAGGGCGAGTGTATTACTACTCTTGACGGTAACGAGCATACCTTGACCGAAAATATGCTTTGTATAGCCGACGGCGAAAAACCCGTGGCTCTTGCAGGTATTATGGGCGGTCTTAACAGCGAGATACTTGACACTACCACCACCGTGGTGTTTGAGTCTGCCAACTTTGACCGTTCCAACATCCGCCACACCTCCCGTGCTCAGGCGCTTCGTACCGAAAGCAGCGGCAGATTTGAAAAGGGGCTTCCCGCTTGCAATACCGTTCCCGCTCTTAAGAGAGCTCTTGAGCTGGTTTGCCTTTTAGGCTGCGGCGAAATAGCTGAAGGCATTATTGATATATGCAACGCCGACATCGGTGAAAGACGTATACCCTTTGACCCTGAAAGAGTTAACACTCTTCTTGGTCTTTCTCTCAGCCGTGAAGAGATGGAAAAGATGCTTCTTCCCCTTGAAATGCGTGTAGAGGGTGACGAGCTTGTGGTTCCTCCTTTCCGTGCTGATATGGAACGTACTGCTGACGTTGCCGAGGAAATTGCAAGACTTTACGGCTTTGACAAGATTCCTTCCACCCTTTACCGTGGTGCGGCTGCCGACGGCGGTTACAGCAAGGAGCAGCTTTTCAGAGCAGGTCTTAAGACTGCAGCCGTTGCTTATGGCTTCTACGAGATAGCCACCTACTCCTTCATTTCCCCTAAGGCTTATGACAGAATAGGTATGGCGGCTGACGATGCAAGGCGCAACAGCATAAAGCTTATTAACCCTCTTGGTGAGGATACCTCCGTTATGCGTACTACCGCACTTCCCTCTATGCTGGATGCAGTTGCCTATAACCGCAACCGTAAGGCAGAGGAAATTGCTTTGTTTGAATGCGCTACCGTTTACTACCCTGCCGAGGACGGTCTTTCCAAGGAAGAAAAGCAGCTTGTTCTTGCTATGAGCGGCAAGGGTGACTTTTACGACCTTAAGGGCTACGTTGAAGGCATACTTGACACCGTAGGCGTTAAGGAGTTTAAGTGCGGCTCCGGCACAGAATGCGGTTTCCACCCCGGTATATGCGCAGTGCTTACCAAAGGCGACAAGGTTCTTGGCGTTATGGGACAGATACATCCTGCCGTTATGGCTGAATACGGTTTGGCTAAGGACACCTATGCTGCTATTCTTAACGTAAACGCTTTGTTTGAAAACGCAGTAAGCGAAAAGCAGTTTAAGCGTTTGCCCGCTTTCCCCGCTCTTACCCGTGACCTTGCTTTGGTTATGGATGACGAGACCGAAGCAGGCGTTGTTGCCGAGTCTATTAAGAAGTCCGGCGGCAAAGCTTTGGAAAGCGTTAAGGTGTTTGACGTATACAAGGGTGCAGGCATTGCAGACGGCAAGAAGAGCGTTGCTTACAGCCTTGTGTTCAGACTTCCCGACAAGACAATGAATGATGAAGCCGCTGACAAGGCAGTTTCAAACATTCTGCGTGTTTTGAACGCTGAATGGGGCATCACCCTCCGTTCTTAAACTACGAAAAGGAGATGAAAGTTATGAACAATGCAAAAAACGAAAAGACTATGCAGTTTCAAATCCCGAAAGAACACGATAAGGAAATGAGAGAAGCCTTGCAGAACGTGTACAACTCTCTTAAGGAGAAGGGCTACAATCCTGTAAACCAGATAGTTGGCTATATTCTTTCCGAAGACCCTACCTATATAACCAACCACAATAACGCAAGGGCTATCATCACCAAGATTGATAAATACGAGCTTATGCGTGCGCTTGTTCAGAACTTTATTCAAATGTAAAGCCTATAAAAGGAGTATTTTATGGAAAACGTATTGACCTACAAGGGCAAGCCCTTAGTAAGACAGGGTAACTTTATATTCTACGGTCTGCCTACCGATAAGTATATGCTGTTTATGAATATACTTGAAACCAAAAAGGACGGCGATATGGATATCGCTTCCAAGGTTTTGGTACAGATTCAAAGCACCGACGACACCGTTTCCTTTAACGAAAAGGTTATAAAGCAGTGCGAAAAGCCCAGCTTTTTTGAAGCCTTTGAGATTGGGATGATATGGCTTGAGCGCGAACTAAAAAAAAGCTAACGAACGGTGAAAAAGGCACGGAATAAGCAAAAAATTATATTATTAATTTATATAGAAATAACGGCTTAACAGCCGTTATTTCTTTTATTATATCTTATATTTTTGTTCTTTGGAAGTTTAGAACCTCTCGCAGTACCAAGTACAGCTTCGGGTTCTAAACTTTCAATCCGCACTCTTTTTCCCTCGTTCGTTCTCCGTAGCCAAAAAGTTTTTCTAAGCGTTGCGTCACTCTTCGCAGAACAAAAAAACACTCTCTTGCGCTTGGCAAAAGAGTGTTTTTGCTAAGTTTATTTTTTGTCAGGAGTTATAAAGGGTTTTCCGTCCTTATCCAACAAAACGGTTAAGCCGCCGCCGTAGCCACTTTGGTGATACAAATAGTTAACACCCGTTTCCTTATCAACCCAAATCTCTGTACAGCGCATATCTTGGCTGTAAACCCTTTCAAATCTTTTTTCATCAGCCATTACAAAAACCCTCCCGAATAGTCTTGACTATGCGTTTACAAGCTGTTTTTTCATAGAAACATAGTCGGTGGTATTAATAGCGCTGTCGCCGTCAAAGTCGGAAGCCTTAAGGAAGGCGCCGGTAAGGGTAGAGTCGTTCTTTATAACCACCTTCATAGTCACGATATCCGCACTGCTTATAACGTTATCGCCGTTAACGTCGCCCATTACGTAAAGAGTATAGGTCTTGCCCGTTGCCTTGTTGGTAACGGTTGCGCCTGTGCCTATGCCGTTTACGGTGATACGTTTATCTGTAAATATATTGGTTATAGCGGTAGTATCCATACTTGCGCCGGGAAGCATAATATAGTCACCGTCTACCTTTGCGGTGCTGTCAACAACGCTTACGTTGGGAGTGGTATAGGTAGGAACGGTAGCAGGTGCAGACTTAAAGCTTATTCTTGCGCCGGGATATGCCACACCGTTGGTAACGTCGATGCCCGTAAGGTAAACAAGGTCGCCCACTTTTGCGCCAACTGCACTTGCGTTGCCGCCGTTTGCAGTACCGTGAAGACCGATAATAATACTGCCGCTTGCTATGGTATAGCTGTAATCGGTTGCACCGTTGGGAGCAATTATGCTGTTAATAACGTACGCACCCTTATCGGAGCTATAGGTGCAGACAAAGCTCTTTGCCCAAGTAAGATTTGCGGTAGTGTGGTTTACAGTACCGAAAGAGGGAGTGAAGATAATAGCATCGTCCGTAGCTATACGCTTATTAAAGGAAACAAAGTTACTTCTGCCTATATCGCCCTCGCCGTAAACGCTTACTTCGCCGATAAACATATGGTTGCTTAAGAAGTAGCAACGGAAGATAACGTATCTGTCGGTAGAAGCAACGGAGGCAACCGCCTCGTAAGGAATAACCTGATAAGCGCCCGTTATGGGAGTCATAGTTTTGGTAAGAGAGCTATGGAAATAATAATCGGTCCCGTTGCTTGAAGCGTAAACGTCTATTGCAAGAGGAGCACTTATGCCCCAAGGGGTGTATGACAAGGCGCTAAGACCAAAGCCCGTTATCTTCTTAGCCTCGCCCAAGTCAACCTTAATGTCTGCATAGCTGCCCTTGGAATCACTACCTGTAGCAGAGTTCAACAGGTACCCCGTCCATTCGGGAGAGGATGCGGTTGTACCGAAAAGCAAACCGTCGGTCATTTCTGCCTTGCCTACATCGGGATAGGATGCGTTTGCAGCTTGACCGGCATACGCCGCACCCAAGGAAACCCTATTGCCCTTGGTAGTAGTATCCGCCGCAAGGGCGTTTATCTTTTTAGCCATCTCGATAAGCTCGGCATCGGTAGCACCGGAGGATAATAAGCGCTTTGCCTCCAAGCAAGCGTAATCAAGCCTATCAAGAGCAAGGTCTGAATAGTTGTTTATTGCTATGGAGTTTGCTTCGTTCAATGCGCCCTGCAAAACCTCCTTGGCGTTGGCAACCTCTCTAAGCTCCATTATAGCACGCTTGTGGTCACCCATTATGGACGTGGAGCTGTTGTACACGTTCTTTGCGTTGCTTATTGCGGTGGTAAGAGCGGCAGATGCGCCTGAAGCTGCATAATTTTCCGCAGAGTTGATTTTAGTTAATAGGTTGGATTTAACCGTTGCGTTAGTAGCGCTGCTGCGCTTAACTACAAGTATACAGTCAGCAATAGCACGAGAGCTGGACTGAACGTAGCCGGCAGAGCCGCTGCCCGTATTGGAAACGTACATAGCGCTGGAACCGCCACCGTCCATTCGTATAACGTTGGTACAGCCCATATTAATCATAGCCTGTGCCACGTCACGAAGGGTAAGAGAGCCGCCGCTGCCTGTGCTGCCGCCTTCGCTGGTGAAGAATACATAGGAACCGTCTGCCTTCTGACCGAAAGCAGTCCAACGAGCCTGAAGGGTAACGGAGTGAGTGCCTATAGTGCTTTGGATAAGAGTTTGGTCAACGCCGTTCTTTACAAGCCAACCAACGTTGGTTATAACGGAGTTTGCCTTTTCCATTACGGAACGGGAAGCCTCGATAGTTTCCTCGGTGTTAATGGTAATGGTGTCGCCTGCTTTAACGCCGGAGATATAGCTTTCGTAAGAGGAACCGTTGCGCATAAAGAGAATAAAGTTATCGGAATACTTACCGCTTTCGCCAAGGGAGCCGCCGTAGGTGTTCTTGGTAACGGAAATTACCTCGCCCACAAGAGTTTGACCTACCGCAAGGTCGGTATTATCAACCTTTTTACAAAGTATCTCGGTACCGGGACAAACAGAATAGGTATCGCACTTAGTACCGCAGGAGGTATCAAAATAATAAAATCTTTCGCTCCAGTTAGAGGCACTGGCAGAGCCGCTGGTCTTGTTTATGTAATACAGCATATCGGGATAGTTTTTGCCGTTAATGCCTATGGTGTACTTAAGAGTACTGCCTACCATATTCATACTGCCGTCAGAGCCAAAAGCAACAACCTGGTCGGAGTAGCCCATATGAGAGCTTACTATTTTACCGTTGGAAATAGACATACCAACAAGGGTGCCGTAGGGGGTGCCCATACTGAAGAACGCACCGTTGATAACACCTGCAACGTCATAGCCGTATTTGCTTGTTGCTATGCTGTACTGAGTGGAAAGCACACCCGAAGTACCTGCATAACCCATAAACGCCATAGGTATATAACCGTCATTAGGATTAAAGGTAAGGGTGGTACAAGCAAGCTTGTTACCGTTAACCTTACTGGTAACGTTATACTTGGCATAGGTAACGCCAGTCTTTACCGTATGACCGGTAGTCTTGGTCATAGCAAAGGTATAAGCAGAAACGTTTATGCACAAGGAAAAACAAAATGCAAGGACAAGCGCTAAAGATAAAGCACTTCTTAACACTTTTTTCATTTTCTTACGCTCCTTTACTGTTTTTTGAATATACACATATAGTATAACACAACAAAAACGGCTTTTTCAAGCCGTTTTTGCTACTTTTTTTGTTTTTTTACACCAAAAAGCCGTCTTAGTACAGGTTTTAACAAAGAGGGCGATTTTATTACGTACACCTTCACCCGTTTTCACCTCCTAACGGATAAACGTCAAAGCGCCTGCGGCAACCACCGCCACACCCTGAATTACTATTATCGCTCCGCAGGGTAACAAAGAGGAGAGCAAAAGTCCCGCGCCGAAAGCGCATACCACCCCGCCGTAAAAGCGTTTACCCAAGCACAAGCTACACACCTCCCCCTATAGCTTACGCAAAGATGCTATTTTTGGTTACTGCGTTATTTTAAATACTGTTTGTGCATACAATTAAACAAAAAGTAAAAAGGAGTATTTTTAAGTATGAAAGCGGAAACCACTACCCTGCTGTTGCCCATAACCGTTTTTGAAGCCACGGCGGATAAGGACATTGAATTTGAAAGCACGCTTGCAGATTATCTTCCCAACATAAACCGCATTATCCGTGCCGATGCCGACCTTTACACCGATGACGTGCAGATAAACGGAAGCAAAGCGGAAATAAAGGGCAAGGCTGTTTTCTCCTTGCTTTACGAGTCCGACTTTAAGCAAAAGCTTAGATGCGAGCGTTTTACCACCGATTTTACCCAAAGGTTTGACCTTAGAGAGCTGCCCGAAGGCGAGCTTTACCCCAGAGCAAGGCTTGTATGCAGCTACGTAGGCTGTAAGACCCTTAACCCACGCCGTTTTATTCTTCGTTGCCGCAGCGACGTACAGCTTGAAATAAAGGCTATGCAAAAAGTAAATATAGTGTCGGCAGAGGATTGCAAGGGAGCGTTTTTTAAAACCGACAGCGTAAAAACGGCGGTATACGAGCCCGAGCTTATCCGTGACTTTAAGGGAGAGGAAAGCATAAGCCTTGATACGCTGCCCCCCATAGCCGAAATAATATACACCTCCCTTAGCTTTTCCACACCCGAGATAAACCCAAGCGAAGGCAGCGCTCTTATACGCTCGGAGCTTTGCTTTAAGTGCCTTTACGAAAGCGAAAATGAAGAGGCGGCGCCGCAAATGCTTTGCCGCCGTCTGCCTGCGGCGTTTACCGTGGATGACGACAGCATTACTGCTGACAGCGAGCTTTCCCTTTCTCTTTCCGCCTCTGCCTTTGAGGCTGTCCCCGATATTGATGCCTACGGCGAAAAGCGCCTTATACAGCTTAACTACGGTGTAAGGGCGTGTATATCCTTGGTAAAGCGTCGTGAGATAAGTGTGCCGACGGATATGTTTTTTGAAGATTATACCGTGGAAGGCAAAATGCAAGGCTTTATCTATGAGGAACCCGAAAAGGACATAAGACACCGTTTTTCCTTGGAAAAGATTTTTGACGGAGAAGAGCTTTACCTTGATACCTGCACCGATGCCAACGCCGACGCCGCTGTAAGCGAAGCTGTCATAACCGAGGATGGTATAAGCGTTAAAGGGAGCTGTACCGTAAGCGTTTTGGGCGTGGAGGGCGGAGTATACCGAGCCAAGGATGCCACCTTACCCTTCAGCGAGCTTATCCCCTTTAATGCCGCAGGCACGGTTAAAGCAACCGCAGAAGCCTGCCCTCCCACGGCAGAGATGATAGGCGGAAGGCTGTCGCTGCGTGTGCCTGTAAGCCTTAACGTTTCGGTAACGAGAAAGGAAACGGTAAACGCAATAGGCTCTGCCGAAATAGAAAAAAGAGAAGACGGCGAAAAAGACGAAAAGCCCGTTATAATATACTACCCCGAAAAAGGCGAAAGCGCTTGGAGTATAGGCAAAAGATATTATGTAGACCCGAGTAAAGTTATAGAAAGTAACGAAAACGCCTTTGATAAAAACGGAGTAATTGCGGAAAAGGATACCGTGCTATATATGCAATAAACCCTTGATAAAAGCTTACGGCTGTGGTAAAATGGTGCGGGAGGTGAAAAGATGCCCCATATATTATATGAAGACCAACAGCTTTTGTTTTGCATAAAGGATGCAGGTCTTTTGTCCGAGGCAGGCAACGGCAGTGTGGTAGAGCTGTTGGAAGCCCATACAGGCGCAACGGTTTACCCCGTACATAGGCTTGACAGAGGGGTTGGCGGTCTTATGGTATACGCAAAAAGCTCCGCTGCTGCGGCACAGCTTTCCGCACAAATACAAAACGGCGTTTTTGTCAAGGAGTATTTAGCAGTGGTCAAGGACGCACCGGAGGAAAAAGAGGGCAGCTTTTCTGACCTGCTTTTTCACGACAGACGTGCAAACAAAAGCTACGTTGTAAGCAAAAAACGTGCAGGAGTTAAAGACGCTTTGCTTGACTACACGCTTAAAGAAACCAAAGACACGGAAAAAGGGCGCTTTTCCCTGGTGGGCATCCGTTTACACACAGGGCGCACTCATCAAATAAGGGTGCAATTCTCATCCAGACGTATGCCTCTTTACGGCGACGGAAAATACGGCGGCAGGTCTGCTTCCGAAGGGATAGGACTATGGTCATACCGTATAAGCCTTATTTTGCCATTCAGCAAAAAGCCCTTTAGTGTGGAGGCTTTTCCACCTGACAAAGTGCCGTGGAATTTTTTTGATTTAACAAAAATTTCTGAGTGACAAAGCTATATATTTATGCTATAATGTAGTTACAAAAACTAAGGAGACGCAAAAATGAACAGATTTATTACTAAAATAACCTGCTTTATACTGGTTTTACTTATGATAGGCGGTGTTTGTCTTTCCGCTTCCGCAGCAGCTCTTTGTACTCCCAAACACATTTTGGCATCCTACGATGCCGAGGCGGGTGCAATTTCCGTATCGGGTGCTTACGAAGGCATAATTCAGCCTACCCGTGTGTATATGCTTACCCTTGTGGACGCCAACAACAGAATGATAAGCACAAAAAACCCCACCGGTGCGGAGCTTGATGGCGGAAACGGCAATTTTGCCTACGTTTTTAATCTTGCAAGCAGTGCTTTGGAAGGCTTTACTATGCCTATGAAGCTTACCCTTAAATGTGTTACCTCGGGTATTATTGACCCTATAACCGTTGAAGTTACCGATGCTGTATCTGTCCCCGCACTTTTGGGCGACGTTAATAACGACAGCAGTGTTGACAATCTTGATGCTTCTATAATTCTTCAGTGTGATGCAGGCAAGATTGATTTGTACATTCCAAACGAAGTTGGCGACACCAACTACGACAGTATAGTTGATAACCTTGACGCAGTATTGATTTTGAAATACGATGCAGGGCTTATAAACGGCTTCTGACGCTAAAAGCATTTTCATAATTTTAAACGCCCCATTTCTTAAGGCAACGCAAAAAGCTTGATGACAAGGTTTGTCATCAAGCTTTTCCATTTACCACAAAAGGGTGTAGTATTTTTTAACAAGACCCTCGTAATACGAGATGGGAGGCGATTCGGGATGAAGAAGGGAGGAGTCTTTTTCTTCGGAAACGGGTACCGACAGCGTAAGAGACAGAATACCGCCGCTGTGTTTTACCACCCTAAGCTCCCAAAAAAGTCTTCTGCTTACGGCGTATATTTTATCAAAAAACTCGCCAAACACACTTTCCCAAGCCAATACGTCACTGCTCTTCCCCAGCCTATCCACGGTATACTTAAAGCAAACCTCTGCGGTATAACGACAACCGTTGGACGCTCCCTTTACGCAAACACGGTCGTTTTCGGTGCGTGAAACGGCTATAAGCATCATAGTCATAAAGGCATCGCTGTACTTCTCATAGCTTTCGTAGCAATAAAGCGGCGATTTTTCTATAACCACTTCAAACTCAAAGCCCTTTTCCAAAAGCAAGCCCTTTGTAGCGTTGCAAACGCCCTCTATCACCGCATCGGGGCTGAAACAGGTTGTTTTTGCTACCGAGCTTTTGCTTTCGCCCGAAAGCTTTTTGTATATAGAGTCCTGCTTAAGCTCGGCAGTTTCATCGGTTTTCTGCGGGGCTTTCTGTTCACGACGTGTACGCAGCGGCGGTGCAAACTTTTGCTTTTTACGGCGTGTAAGAAGCGTAAAGGAGGAGCTGTAAACAAACTCCGGTTCGTTTTTAGGCTTTTCGCTTAGGGTATCGTCAAAATAGAAGAGGTACACTTGGGGATAACAAATCAAAAACCCCTTTATGCTTCCCTTTTTCTCAAGCCTTATTACGTCACCCTCTTTAAGAGAATCCAGGTAACGGTAAAACGAACGTATTTTATTTTTTCCCATAGGAAGCCCAAAATCAAAAAGAGCATTCTTATCCCCCGCAAGCACACTTTTTGCTACTATGCGTTTGCTTTTGCTTAAAAGAACGGCAGGCTTTGTGCAGTTTTCCACCATCTCGGTAAGAAAAGCCTCGTCCGTATTAAGTGGGCAGTCGTTTAAAAAATCCATAAAAGCCTCCGAAAAATGCTTTTATGATTATATCAATTTTCTGCAGCTCTGTCAACAATATTATAAATAGCTGCGTATCTCAACGGCAAGCCTTTCCTCAAGGTTTATAAGCCGTTTTGTAACGTCCTTGCTGTATTCATCCGCCGCCTTGTACTTGTTAAGATACATATTAAGAGACTTTACGCCCATATTACACCCGTCGGTCATAAGGTCTGCCACGGTACGGTCAGACTCGTCCACAAAAAGCTTTGTGTTTGTCTTTATCCAGGACATACCCTTGGCAACAGGGCTTGGACTTTTGCCATCGTCCCCAAAACGGTCAAGCCTTGCAGTTATTTCCCTCTCCAGCTTTTCGTGCTCGTTGCGGCAATCAGTAAGCTTTTGCCTAAAGCCGTCGTTGCGAACGGAACCAACCACGTCGTTTATGGAGCTTATGCCCATTTTTACTCCTGCGTCACATTCTCTAAGCAGTCTTATTGTATCTTTTTCTATCATAGCGTTTCCCCTTTTCTTTTTTATAAGTATGCTCCGTTTTGGGGTAAGCAATACACCTCTTGACAAAAAAAGCCGTAACGGGTATACTTTTAGCGAAAGGAGAAGCCTTTATGTGGTTGCTTTATTTAATAACCCTTCCAATAGGCATTGGCGTGGCTTTTTATTTTAAAGCCTTTTTAAAAAAATCGCTAAGCAGCTTCGGCGTAGACTGCAGCCAAAGAAAAACAAAGCTTATACTTTGGAGCGTGTCGCTGTGTCTTGGCGCTCTTTGCCTTAATATACTTAGGTTTGGCTCCATACTTGTACTGCACCTTTTCGTGCTCACGGCGGCAGTGCAGTTTGTTAATTTTTTAGTTAAAATATGCTTTAAAAAGAGGTTTGAAAACGGCTTTAGGCTATGGAAGAGGATATACGCCTTGGGAATCATCCCTTTGCTTGTTACCGCCCTTCTTATGTCCTACGGATACGTTAATATGCACCGTGTGGTACGTACAGATTTTGAAGTGTTTACCAAAAAGGACGTAGGAGACGGTTACCGTGTGGTTTTAATCGCAGACGTTCATTACGGCGTGTCCATAGGTGATAAGGAGCTTACGGAAAAACGCAACGAAATAAATGCTTTGAATGCAGACGTGGTGGTTCTTTGCGGTGATATTGTGGACAGCGCTACAAGCAAAACGGAAATGGAAACCGTTTTTAAAGTGCTTGGCGAAACCAAAACCAAATACGGTGTGTTTTACGTTTACGGCAACCACGACCGCAGTCATAGCTACGGCGGCAGCTTTACGGACAAGGAGCTTGAAACGGCTATAAAGGAAAGCGGCATACGCATACTTGAGGACGAGGCTGTAAGCATAGATGAAAGCCTTTACCTTATAGGCAGAGAGGATAAGGGCTACAATATAGGCAAGCAACGGCGCAAAAGCATTGGCGAGCTTACCGAAGGGCTTGATGAGAAAAAATTTATACTTACCCTTGACCATCAGCCTACGGAATATACGGCAGTAGGAGAGTCCCCCACGGACCTTTTACTTTCGGGCCACACCCACGCCGGTCAGCTTTGGCCTATGAAACACATTTTTCAATTATTTGGCATTAACGATGGAGTTTACGGTAAAATTGCCATTGACAACGACACTACCGCAATAGTAACCTCGGGCTTTGCAGGCTGGAGCTACCCCGTAAAAACCGCCGCACCTGCCGAATATGCGATTATTGATATTAAAAAGAAGTTGTAATTATGTTTAAACAAACGGGAAAAGCCTTGCAGGCCATTTCACTTGGCACCTTTATAATAGAAACAGTTGCCGCAGTTATAAGCGGCGTGGCTGTTATGGCTATGGAAGACCCTTTGATTGGCTTAAGTATAGTTTTCGGCGGTGTAATTGCCGCACTTTTCAGCGCACTTTTACTTAACGGCTTTGGCAAAATAGTAGAAAATGCAGAGGAGCAAATTGCTTTAAGAAACTCAAATATGAGCGTAAACCGTTCGCAACAGGCGCCCGCAAAGGCAAAGGCACCCGCACCTAAGATTGTACCTTCCAAGGTTGTACATAAGTTTGACGAAACTGCCGAGCCCGACACTGAGCTTAAGGAGCTTTTGGATAAGGGGCTTATCTCCATTGACCAGTATTGGGAAAGGGTTGAGGCATTGGAAAAAGAAGAAGCGCAAAAGAAAAACAAATAGTTTTTTAAGTATGGTATAAAACGAAAATCGGCTGAAATTCAGCCGATTTTCTGTT
>JAZSLS010000091.1:0-36423 GCA_045535465.1 Eubacteriales bacterium | reverse complement strand
CGAATGGACGAATATCGTCCGAAGCTGTACTAAGTACAGCGAGAGGTGAAGTTCATTCATAGCAGAAAAATAAGAAATAAAAAATGAAAATCGGCTGAGTTCAGCCGATTTTCTACATCTTTAATATAAATTCATTTTTCTGCGGTCAGGACTATTTTTACATTCCCTTACTTACAAGGTAGCCTTTTCTGTAAAGTAGCTCCGCTTCAAGAACAGCACCGCCTGCAGCGCCACGAAGGGTGTTGTGGGAAAGGCAAACAAACTTGTAGTCAAACATAGTGTCTTCACGAAGTCTGCCAACAGAGATGCCCATACCGCCTTCTATGGTGCGGTCAACGCCGGTTTGAGGACGGTTATCTTCTTCAAAGTAGGTAATAAACTGCTTAGGTGCGCTGGGAAGCTCTAACTCCTGAGGCTCGCCACGGAAGTTCTTCCATATATCAAGTATTTCTTCCTTGGAGGGCTTTTCACCCTTGAAGGAGATATATACGGCTGCAAGGTGACCGTCAGAAACGGGAACACGGATGCACTGAGCAGTAATAAGAGGGTCGGTAGCGGTAACAATTTCATCGCCTTCAACCTTGCCCCAAATCTTAAGAGGTTCTTTTTCGGTCTTCTGCTCTTCGCCGCCGATGTAGGGGATAACGTTATCTATCATTTCAGGCCAATCGGTAAAGGTCTTGCCTGCGCCGGAAATTGCCTGGAAGGTGGTAACGGTTATCTTGTCAACGCCGTACTTCAATAGGGGGGTAACGGCGGGAACAAAGCTTTGGATAGAGCAGTTGGGCTTAACGGCGATAAAACCACGCTTGGTGCCCAAACGCTTGCGCTGTGCTTCGATAACGTCAAAGTGAGCAGCGTTGATTTCGGGAACAACCATAGGAACGTCGCTTGTCCAACGGTTAGCGGAGTTGTTGGAAACAACGGGGGTTTCTGCCTTTGCGTATGCATCCTCAAGCTCAAGGATAGCGCCCTTGTCCATATTAACTGCGCAGAAAACAAAGTCAACCAACGCACTTACTTCCTCAACCTTGGAAGCGTCCATAACCACCATATCACGTACCTTTTCGGGCATAGGTTGAGCTAACTTCCAACGGGAGCCAACAGCTTCGCCGTAGGTCTTGCCTGCGCTGCTTGCGCTTGCTGCAAGAACCGCTATCTCAAAATAGGGGTGGTCTGCAAGAAGGGTTATAAATCTTTGGCCAACCATACCGGTTGCGCCGATAATGCCGCATTTTAATTTGTTGCTCATAATAATTCTCCTATAAAAACGCTTGCCGACAATTACTGTCGGCAAGCTTTATTTTAATTTAGTTTTTGCCGCGGTGTATTAAATTGGTTATGCTGCTGCGGAAGCTTCTGCACTTGCTTCGGTGGAAGCGTCGGCAGAGGTGTCTGCGGAAACGTCGGTAGAAGCATCGGTGCTTACGTCAACAGAGGTTTCGTCCTTAGATTCGTCCTTAGATTCATCTTTAGATTCGTCCTTGGATTCATCCTTAGATTCATCCTTAGAGGTTTCGTCCTTATTGTCGTCGTCCTTCTTATCGTCTTCTGCCTTCTTAAGGTCTTCTATCTGCTTCTGAATGTCAGCAGGAACGCCGTTGAAGGTAGTAAGCTTGAGGAACTTGGTAAGAGGCTTCCAATCCTTAATGTTATTGTTGGTAACGTCAACCTTTTCGCCTTCTTCAACGTCCTTATCATCGGGGTTGATGGAGAAGTCAACAGAGGTAAGATTTTCAGCGCTGAACGCTTTAGCAAAGTCATCAAGCTTGGTTATGCCGGCGTTATCTGCAAGGTTAATGGAGGTAACGGAGCTAAGCTTGGTACCAAGGCCGGAAAGGTCGCTTATTTCGTTCTTAGCAAGGTTGATAGTGGTAAGCTTGGTAAGCTTGCCTACTTCGGTAAGGTCAGCTATCTTGTTCTCGTTAAGAGTAAGGCTGGTAAGAGCAGTTGCCTTGCCAAGGTCGCCAAGGTCAGCTATCTTGTTAACGGAAGCATCAAGGCTGGTAAGCTTGGTAAGAGAGCCGATACCTGCAAGAGAGGTAAGAGCATTATTGTTAATGCTGAGAGTGGTAAGCTCCTTAAGGTCGCTAATGCCGCCAAGAGCTTCTACCTTGTTGTTATTGATGGTGAGAGAGGTAAGCTTGTCAAGACCCTTAAGGCTTTCGGGCATATTAACGATAAGGTTATCGGAAAGGTCGCCGCTGGTGAGAGCCTTCATATCGCTGAGAGCATCAACCTTTTCTATCTTGTTTTCTGCAAGGTTAAAGCGTTCAAGCTTGGTAAAGCCCTTTAGCGCAGAGATGTCGGTGAGGGTTCTGATAGCTTTTTCAGCTTCCAGCTTCTCGTCTTCGTCCTCTATTTCGTCATAATTTTCGGGAAGCTTGTCAAGGTCAAGACAGCCTGCGGCAGAAAGGGTGGTAAGGGTGTTCTTGTTGCCTTCAATACCGTTAAGGCTGGTGATGGGGTTCTGGCTAACGTAAAGGGTTTCAAGAGTGTTTACGTTCTTAAGGCCGTCAAGGTTTGTAAGCTTGTTACCGTCAAGGTAAAGAGTGGTAAGCTTATCCTTACCGTCAAAGCCTGCAAGCTTATCAAGCTTGTTGCCTGCAACGTTAACGGTTTCAAGGTTCTTAAGACCTGCTATGGGGCTAAGGTCGGTAACTGCACACTGGGTTATCTCAAGATATCTAAGACCGGTAGCGGCTTCGATGCCGTCAAGATTTTCAAGACCGGAGTAACCAAGGCAAAGCGCTTCAAGCTTGGAAAGGTCAGCAAATACGCTAAGGTCGGTAAGCTCGGTCATATCGTTAATGGAAGCATCCTGGAAGCTGTATACAGCGTTGGTGTAGGGGTTGGTGGATGCATCGGCACCGGAATACATATACTGATAGTAGCCCTGCATTACCTGATTTTGCATATTTCTTACGTTAAAGCCGCTAAGGTCTATAAGCTTAAGGTTGCGGAAAAGCTTAAGGTCGTTTAAATCTTCAAAATCATAGATAACGTAGATGTAGTCATCGGGAACGGGCTCTTCTTCTTGCTTGGTTTCCTCCTTGGAAGTATCGTCTTTGGAGCTGTCCTTAGATTCGTCCTTAGATTCGTCCTTAGATTCGTCTTTAGATTCATCCTTAGATTCGTCAGCGGAAGCCTCGGAGGATTCAGCTGCAGACTCTTCGGTGGAAGCCTCGGAGGATTCGGCAGCAGATATCTCGGAGGATTCTACAACGGATTCTTCGCTGCTTGCGTTGTCGTCAGAAACGTCTTCCTTAGAAGCTTCTTCCTTGGAAGCGTCTTCCTTAGAGGAGTCATCCTTATCAGCTTCGTCCTTTGTTTCTTCATCCTTGGGCAAGAAACTCTTTTCCATATAATATGCGGTATACTCAGGGCCTGCCAAAAGAACGATAGGGCCGTAAGTACCTTGCGCATCAACAGCGTTTACTGTAAATATAAAGGACTCAAACTGGTCAAGCAGCTCAGCGTCGATTTCAACAGTGTTTATAGACTGCCCGTCAGCCTTAAAAGCTGCAGATATAGCCTTTGCAAAGTCCACGTCGCTAAAGTACTTGTTAGTGTCCTTGTAATAGCTGTAAAAAACTGCAATTACGCCTGTAAGAACAAGAGCGCAAGCCAAGCAAAGGGCTATCATCTTGTTCCTGAAGGACTTCTTGTCGTAATTTGTTCTCATAAAAACATAAACCTCCAAGTTTGGGAATTATACATTTACATATCATAACACCAAACCTTAAAAAAAGCAATAGTTTTTATAAAAATTTAATCTTAACTATTGCATTAAAGGCAAAATTGTAGTAAATTAATAATGGTATTCTACGATAAAGGCGAGGTGTTGGTATGAAAAAGATAATAAATATAGCAATCGACGGGCCTTCCGGCTCAGGCAAAAGCACTCTTGCTTCTGCTCTTGCCAAGAAATACGGCCTTATCTATATAGACACGGGGGCGCTTTATCGCACCGTGGGGCTTTACATACAAAGGAAGGATATTCTTTCTACCGATACCGAAGCTATCGTAAAGGAGCTTAACGGTATTGATATTACTATGCGCCTTATGGACGGCAAGGGCGTAGTTTTTCTTGACGGGAAGGCGGTAGGGGATGAGATACGCACACCTAAGTCCTCTATGTATGCCTCCGACGTTTCTCGTATTCCCGAGGTAAGAGCGTATCTTCTTGACCTTCAAAGGGATATAGCGAAGAAAAACAGCACCGTTATGGACGGCAGAGATATAGGCACGGTTATTCTTCCGGATGCAGACGTAAAGCTTTTCCTTACTGCAGGCGTGGAAGAAAGAGCACAGCGCAGAACCTTGGAGCTTAAGGGAAAAAATCAAGACGTTAGCTATGAGGAAGTGCTTGCCGATATGACCAAGCGTGACGAAAACGACTCCGGCAGGAAAATTGCACCTGCAATACCGGCAAAGGATGCTGTTTTTATAGACAACAGCGGGCTAACAATTGAGGAAACCGTGGCAGCGGCCTCTAAAATAATTGACAGTGTGTTATGAACATGCGTAGCTATGTAATATTAAGGAACATTGCAAGGCCATTTGTAAAGGTTCTTTTCAGGTATAAGTTGGAAAATAAGGAAAACATTCCTAAATCTCCCTTTATTATATGCGCTAACCACGTGGCAATGAGGGATGCTCTTTGCACCGCTTGCACCATCACGGCGCCTACCCGTTATATGTGTAAGGTGGAGTTTGAGAAGAAGCCTGTGGTGGGCACCTTGCTACGAGGGCTTAGAGTTATCTTTGTTAACCGAGCTAAGGCAGACCTTGGCTCTATCCGTCAGTGCGTGGAGACTATAAAGGCAGGGCACAACGTGGGTATCTTTCCCCAAGGCACTCGTGTAAGAGAGCAGGCAAAGCCCGAGCAGGCGCAGGACGGTATGGCGATGATATGCGGGCTTTCAAAGGCTACGGTGCTTCCCGTGGCGCTTATATATAAAAGTAAAAAACCGCGTGTTTTTTCCCGTTGCCGTGTTGTGGTGGGCAAGCCCGTTCCGTACGAGGAGTACAGCGCCGTTGGCGACAGAAAGGAACAGACCCGATACCTTTTTGGTAAGGTGTGTGAGATATTGGATAATGACGGAAATAAAAACAGCTAAAAGCGCAGGCTTTTGCTTTGGGGTAGACCGTGCAGCAAAGCTTATAGAGGCTGAGGCAATAAGCACAGCCCCTGTTTACACAATAGGCGAGCTTATACATAACAAGGACTACATAAAGCATCTTGAAAGCATTGGCGTTTACGCCATAGACGTGGATACGGCGTTAAAGCTTCCCGCCGGTTCAAGGGTGGTTATACGCACTCACGGTATTCCCGTGGAGGATGCGGAGGCTTTAAAGCAGGCAGGGCTTTCCGTGCTGGATGCCACCTGCCCCTTTGTTAAGAAAATTCACGGTATAGCAGATACCTATACCAAGGACGGCAGCCCTCTTATTATAATGGGGGATAAGCATCATCCCGAGGTCTTGGGAATACGCTCTGCAGCCCACGGAAGGGTGTACGTTTTCTCTTCTGTGGAGGAGCTTGACGTTTTTTTTGCGGGCTTAAGCGGCGAGGACAAACTGTTTTTTGATGAAAAAACTCTAATTTTGGTGTCGCAAACGACTTTTTCTTTAGAAGAATATAAAAAAAGCCAAAAATTTTTAAAAAAACTATATACAAATGCAAAAATTTTTGATACAATATGTAGCGTGACTGAAAATAGGCAAAAGGAGCTTGTTTCACTTGCGGCAGAAAGCGACCTGGTTGTGGTTGTTGGCGGCAAAAACAGCTCTAACACCCGTAAGCTTACGGAGCTTGCCGCATCACGCTCAAAGGCGGTTCATATAGAAAACGCAAAGGACCTTGCATTAATCTCATCCGAGGAGATAACCGCCTGCACTAAAATCGCAATAACTGCCGGGGCATCGACCCCGTCCAGTATAATTCAGGAGGTAATAGAACAAATGGCAGACATCATTAAGACCGGCGCTGAAGATATGGGCGAGCTTTCCTTTGAGGAAATGCTTGAACAAAGCTTCAAAACTTTACATACAGGAGAAAGGGTATGCGGCATAGTTTCCGCCGTAACTCCCGCCGAAATTCACGTTGATCTCGGTACGAAGCATACCGGTATTCTTCCGTATGATGAGATCACTGACGACAGTGGTGTAAATCTTGAGGAGTTGTTTAAGATTGGTGACCAGATCGAAGTTATTCCCACCAAGTTTAACGACGCAGAAGGCACCGTAATGCTTTCCAAGAAGCGTCTTGACTCTTCCAAGAATTGGGCGTACATTGTTGACGCAGAAAGCGAACACGCAGTGCTCGAAGGCACCGTTAAGGAAATCGTTAAGGGCGGCGTTGTTGTTTCCAGCAATAACGTAAGAGTGTTTGTTCCCGCTTCCCAGACCGGTATTCCCAAGGACGAGCCCCTTGATCCTCTTAAGGGTAAGAAGGTTCGCTTTAAGGTTATCGAAATTAACGACCAGCGCAAGAGAGCCGTTGGTTCCATCAAGCTTGCTCAGAGAAGCGAACGCAAGAAGGCTATTGAAGACTTCTTTGCAAGCGTAGAAGTTGGTCAGAAGTTTACCGGCACCATCAGCTCCCTTACCGATTACGGCGCATTTGTTAACCTTGGTCCCGTTGACGGTATGGTTCACATCACCGAGCTTTCTTGGGGCAGACTTAAGAACCCCAAGGAAATGTTCAAGGTTGGTGACAAGCTTGACGTTTACATCAAGGCTGTAAATGCTGAGAAAAGACGTATTTCCCTTGGCTACAAGACCGAGGAAAACAATCCTTGGAACATCTTTGTTGCTAACTATAAGGAAGGCGACGACGTTACCGTTAAGGTTGTTAGCCTTATGGCATTCGGCGCATTTGCTGAAATTATCCCCGGTGTAGACGGTCTTATCCACAACACCCAGTTGGCAGCTAAGCCCGTTTCCGCACCTTCTTCCGTTGTTGCAGTTGGTGACGAAATTGAAGTTAAGATTATCGCTATCGACGAAGAAAAGAAGAGAATAAGCCTTTCTAAGCGTGCTCTCCTTTCCGCAGAAGAGCTTGGCGAAGGTTTTGAAATTGTAGACGAAGCTTCCGTTTCCGCTGAAGCAGCTACTGACGCTGAATAATTTTTAGTCTTTTGGATACGGTGCCGAGCACGGCACCGTATTTTTACTTTAAAGGAGAAAAAGTATGCCGCATATTGACGATTTTTTATTAAATCTACCGCCACACTCCTTCCATATGCCGGGGCATAAACGCAACTCTGCTTTGTTTCCGTCCTTGCCCTTGGATAAGGATATAACCGAGATAGAAGGGGCAGACAACCTTCATTTTCCCACAGGTATTATAAAAAAGGCAATGGATGACGCTGCCGTTCTTTGGGGTGCATACCGTTCCTTCTTTTTGGTAAACGGCTCCTCCTGCGGTATCCTTGCAGGTCTTGCCACCCTTTGTAAAAGGGGCGATAAGGTGCTGGTTGCCCGCAACTGCCACCGCAGTATTTTCCACGGTGTGGAAATATTGGGGCTTAAGCCCTTGTATCTTTTGCCTGAGTACATAGAAAGCGTTGGCGTTTACGGTGCGGTTTCTCTTGCTTCGGTCAAAGCGGCGCTTGAAAAGGATGGGGATATCCGCTGTGTTGTAATAACCAGCCCCAGCTTTGAAGGTCTTATTTCCGATATGGAAGGGATATGTGCCCTATGCCGCAAAAGGGGCGTAAAGGTGCTTGTTGACAGCGCTCACGGCGCACACCTTGACCTTTCCCCGTATTTTACAGGCGGAGGCGTTACCGCAGGGGCGGATATTACGGTACAAAGCCTGCACAAAACTATGCCGGCTCTTACTCAAACGGCAATACTCCACGCAGGCAAGGACGTGGATATAGAACGTCTTATGCACAAGCTTAGAGTGTTTGAAAGCAGCAGCCCTTCCTATATATTAATGGGCTCTGCGGAGCACAGTGTTGAGATGGCAAAAAAGGCAGAGCTGTTTGCGGCGTGGCACGAAAACATAAAAGCTTTTGAAAAAGAAGCCTTAAAGCTTAAGCACGTAAAGCTTTGCCTGCGTGAAGGACGTTACGACCCCTCCAAGCTTTGCTTTACGGGTGTAAACGGCAAAAGCCTTGCGGGGATACTGCGTAAATACGGCGTAGAGGCGGAGCTTGCCGATGACAGCCATCTTGTGGCTATGACGGGTATGGGTAATACTAAAGAGGATTATGATGCTTTGCTTGCGGCGCTTAGGGAAGCCGACGCACTGCTTCCATCCACCTCGGGTCCCTATCCGCCACCGCCTTATTGTCACGGCGATGCCTTTTGCGGCATAGAGGAGGCGCTGGATATGCCCTTTGAGGAATGTTCCGTAGAGGCGTGCGTAGGGCGTGTTGCCGCCGAATACGTTTGGGCGTATCCTCCCGGTGTGCCGATAATTATCCCGGGTGAGAGAATAAGCGCAGACTTTTTAAATACAAGGCTGGATACCTTGGAAAGCGACAGCAGGCTTTTACCCCACGCAATAAGAGTACTTCCGTAAAAATGGCTATTGACACGGGGCGGCATTTGTAGTATACTTTGTTTAACAGATATATTATCTATAAAGGAGCTAAGTTTTATGAAGAAGATAGTTACCGTTGAGACTCGTGACCTTGCTCAGTCCGCTAAGAACGGCGGTTGCGGCGAGTGCCAAACTTCCTGCCAGTCCGCTTGCAAGACCTCTTGCGGCGTTGCTAATCAGAACTGCGAAAAGCAGGGCAAATAAGTTAAAAAGAGTGTGTAAAAAGGCTGTTTGCTAAACAGCCTTTTTTCATAGAAAAAGTATAAGGAATATAAAGTTATGATACATACATTCAAGCAAAACGGATATAACATAGTGCTGGACGTTTTCAGCGGCTCGGTTCATCTTGTGGACGAGGCTACCTTTGATATTATTAATATGTACGAAACAAGCAGCCGTGAGGATATTACCGCCTTTATCCTTGATAAGTATAAGGACGACGGGGAGGTTACAGAGGATGCCGTTGCGGAGTGCTTTGAGGACATTGAAGCTTTAAAGGCAAAGGGCAAGCTTTTTACCAAGGATGCCTTTGCTTCTATTGCAAAAAATTACCGTAGGGAAAACTTTTTTATAAAGGCTTTGTGCTTGCACATAGCCCACACCTGTAACCTAAACTGTGCGTATTGCTTTGCGGGTCAAGGTAAGTACAAGGGCGAAAGAGCTATAATGAGCTATGAAACAGGTAAGCAGGCGCTGGATTTTCTTATTGCCAACAGCGGCAGTCACGTTAATTTGGACGTGGACTTCTTTGGAGGCGAGCCTCTTATGAACTGGGAAGTGGTTAAAAGGCTTGTTGCCTACGGCAGAGAGCAGGAAAAGCTTCACGGTAAAAATATCCGCTTTACTCTTACCACCAACGGTGTACTCCTTGATGACGAGGTAACAGAGTTTTGTAATAAGGAAATGCACAACGTTGTGCTTAGCCTTGACGGCAGAAAAGAGGTCAACGACCGTTTTCGTAAGGATTACGCGGGCAAGGGCAGCTACGATACTATTGTTCCCCGTTTTCAGCGTTTTGTGGAAAAGCGAGGCGATAAGGAGTATTACGTAAGGGGCACCTTTACTCATCATAATACCGATTTTTTAAGTGATATTCTCCATATGGCAGACCTTGGCTTTACCAAGCTTAGTATGGAGCCTGTTGTTACCGCCCCCGATGACCCCTGCGCCCTTACCGAAGAGGATAAGGCGGTTATCTTCCGTCAGTACGAGCTTTTGGCGGATGAGATGATAAAGAGAAATAAGGAGGGTAATGGCTTTACCTTCTATCACTATATGATAAACCTCACCGGCGGCCCTTGCATCTATAAGCGTGTTGCGGGCTGCGGCAGCGGTACGGAGTATATGGCGGTTACCCCTTGGGGTGAGCTTTTCCCCTGTCATCAGTTCGTTGGCGACGAGGAATACAGTATGGGCAACATTTGGGACGGTGTTACCAACACTCAAATGCGTGAAAAGTTTGCCACCTGCAATTGCTATTCCAGACCGGAGTGCGAGGATTGTTGGGCAAAGCTTTATTGCAGCGGCGGTTGCGCCGCCAACGCCTACCACGCCACGGGTGACATCAAGGGCGTTTACGAATACGGCTGTGAGCTTTTCCGCAAGCGCATAGAGTGCGCCATAGCCGTAAAAGTGGCTGAGCTGTATCCTGAGGAATAATTTAAAAAGGTCGTTTTTCACAAAAAACGAGTGTCGGCGTAGAGACCTACGACAGCGAAGTTTTTGTGAAAGTGCCCTGAATATAACAAAACGCAACATTTCAACGTTAAAATGCCTCCCGCTATATTACGAGAGGCATTTTGTGTTTGTTGTTCTTATTTCCTTAGGGCACGTAAAGAGCGAGTTTTTTTGCTTACAAATTAACTTTTGCGTGGCTCCTACCGTTCTTATCCTTAGAAACCACTATTTGCATATCTATCCTTTCCTTAAGCTCTGCCACGTGAGAGATGATACCTACAAGGCGGTTGCCTTCGGTAAGCCTTGCCAATGTGGCGTAGGCTTTATTTAACGCATCCGCATCCAACGAGCCAAAGCCTTCGTCTACAAAAAGGGTGTCCAAATGTATACCTGCAGACATCTGCACCTCGTCGGAAAGCCCCAAAGCCAAGGCAAGAGAAGCAATAAAGGCTTCGCCGCCGGAGAGGGTGCTTACACTGCGCTCACTGCCGTTGCAGTGGTCAACAATGTTAAGCTCCAGCCCGCTTTTGCTTCTGTTGTTTTCCGCCTCGGTACGGCGTACAAGAGTATACTGTCCATCGGACATTTTAAGAAGGTGAAGATTTGCCTTGTTCAGAATACGCTCCAGATAGGTGGCTTGGATATATGCTTCCAGCGTTATCTTTTCCTTTCCGCTTAGGTTACCGCTTGCGGTTTTTGCCAAAGCATCCACCCAAGAAAATCTTTCGTCAAGCTCGCTTATCTCATCAGCCTTTTTTCGTATCTCTGTAAGCGCTTTTTTGTTGCCGATAAGCCTTGCGTGGATGGCCTTGCCTTCGTTTTCAAGTGCTTGCTTTTGCGCTTCCAGCTTCTTTTTTTCACCTGTCAGTGCAGACGTATCCTTTTCCGTTTGCCCCTCAAGCTGTTTTTTAAGCTCTGTTATAGCGGCATTGGTTTCAGCCAAAGCGGTTTTACACATACCAAGCTTTTCTTTTGCTTGATTTACAGCGTCTTCTATTAGTTTTGCCCTTTGCTTAAATGTGTTTATTTCCGCCTCGGCGGATTTTTTGCTTTCAAAGCTTAGCTTGCCTTTAAGAACCCTTATTTGTTCGCTAAGCGCTTTTGCGGTGGCATCGGCGGCGGCTATGCTTGCCTCCTTGTCGTTTTGCCTTTCCTTTGCTTTAGCAAGCTCGTCTTCTTTTTCGGGTATAAGCTTAGCAAGCCTTTGCCTTTCTGCTTCCTTGTTTTCTATAAGCTTAAGTCCGCGGTCAACCTCCAAAAGCTCAAGCTCGGTGGCCGTAAGCCTTTCTCTTACCTTTGTTTCGTCGGCACCCTTCTCGTCCAAAAGCTCTGTCATCAGCTTGCAAACCGCTTTTTCCGACGTTTCTACGGCACCGTTTTTTTCGCTTGCTATGGCGTTTGCCGTAGGAACCTTTTTTGCCGCTTCTTCATAATCCGCCTTGGCGGCGTTAACCTCCGCCTCGGTAGGTGCATTTTCAGAAGGCACAGCAAGCAGGGGGTGAGCGGTAGAGCCGCAAACGGGACAGGCTTCGCCGGCTTTAAGGGTAGAGGCGATGATGCCCGCCTGCTCATCCATAAAGGCACGGTTTTTGTGTTCGTATACGGCTTGCAGTTCCCTTGCTTTGTCGGCTAAACGTATGTATTCCGCTTGCAGGTGCGCCAGCTCTATTTTGTCATCTTTTAGCGTTTTAAGCTTTTCGCAAAGCTCCAAAAGCTTTTTCTTAAAATCGTCAAGGCTGCTTTTTTTTGCGGTTAGCCTTTCCTTTTCTGCTCCTATACCCTCGGTTTCGGCGTAGCTTGCCTTAATATCAGTTATTTTATCTGCAATGCTTTTTATCAAAGCCTTTGTTTTGTTAAGCTCGTCAGCGGCTGCAGACAGCTTTTTTTCGTTTTCCGCAAGGTCAAGGATGGCTTTTTCAAGAGTAGCATAGTCAGCAAGTGTGGCTTCGGTAGCCGCAGCCTTTGCTTCAAGGTCTTCTTTAATGGGTATATCAGCCTTAGCGCTTTCAAGGTCGGCTTCCGCCTGCTTAACCAAAGCTTCCTGCCTCGGCCTTTGCTCCTCCTTTTCTAAAAGAGAGCTTTTGGCCTTCCCGTAGGCTTCCGCATCGCTTATCTCCTTGGTAAGAGAGTCCAACAGTGCAGATATTTCTTTAAGCGCTGCTTCGTTTTTCGTTTGCAACGCACAATCGTTTTCTATAATCGTTTCTATAAGAAAAGTGGTTTCGTCCATAGGCAAAGAGCCCTCTGCGGCTTTAGCTCCCGAGAGGGAAGTGGTTTCATCCTCGCCCCAATCAACCCCTTTTATGTATTGGTCAATGCTTTGCTTTACCTCAGTGCGGCGACGCTTAAGCTCCTGAGCCTCTGCCACCAGCCTTTCCTGAAGTGCAACGTAACCTTCGGTATGAAAAATATCCCTAAAAATTTTTTGTCTTTGTTCGGTGTTTGCTTCCAAAAGCTTGCGAAAATCCCCTTGGGATATCATAGTTACCTGTGAAAATTGGTCACGGGTAAGACCTACAATCTCCGCAATTTTTGCGTTTGCCTCGGCGTTTGAGGAAATCACTTCATCATTTTGCATAGTAAGGCACACCGTTGGGTTTTGTTTTGTAAGCCCTGTGCCCTTTTTCTTTTTACGCCACTGCTCAGGCGTGCGCTTTACGGTGTATTCCTTGCCGCCGATTTTAAAGGTAAGCTCCACGTAGGTTTCCGCATCCTCCTTGGCGTACTTGGAGCGAAGCATCGTGCTTTTGCGTCCTGCACCGCTTGCTTCGCCGTAAAGTGCAAAGCTTATAGCGTCAAAGATAGTAGTTTTGCCCGCACCCGTTGTACCCGATATAAGATACAGCCCGTTTTCGCCCAAGCTTGAAAAGTCAATTAGCTCAACTTCTGCATAGGGGCCAAAAGCAGAAATGGTAAGTGTAATCGGTCTCATAGCTCACCCTCCCATATTTCTTCAATCAGTAAGGAAATAAACGCCCTTTGTTTTTCGCTCATAGGCTTACCGTTCTGCTCGTTGTAAAGCTCGTCAAAAAGCTGCAAACGGCTTTTTTCGCCAACTCCTTCGGCTATGCCTGCCTGCCCCATTGTTCTGGTGCGGGTGTTGTCGTAGCTAAGCTTTAAAAGGTTAGGGTATATAAGGCGAAGCCTGCCTATAGCCTCAGGCACGTCCTCCTCATCGGTGAGTGTAACGTGCAGGTAGTCATCCCTCTCCTGCTTGTCATAAAATTCTTTGCTTGAAATAAGCTCAAAGCAGCCTTTTAGCTTTCGCATATCGTGTATAGGCATAAGAGGCGCTGTTCTAATCTTAAGGTCGCCCTTTTTACCCATCTCCACTATGGTAAGGCTTTTTTTATGCTCTGCTTCGGAAAAGGAGTATTTAAGGGGAGTGCCGCAATACCTTACACGGTTTGGCACTATATCCTGCGGGCCGTGAATGTGCCCCAAGGCAACGTAGTCTATACCGTCAAAAACAGAAACGTCTACGTTATCAATGCCCCCAACGGAAACCTCCTCAGAGTCGCAGGTAACAGCCCCTGTTACAAATTGGTGGGCAACAATCACGTTGCGAACGCTTTTGTCCATAGCCATTTCTTCTATGGCGGCACGCACCGCATCTGTGTAGCTTTCTATCGTTTTATCGGGGAAAAAGCGCCTAACGTTTATGGGCTTAATAAAGGGAAGCGCCCATATATTTACTGCGCCGTACTCGTCTTCAAGGACGTAGGGCTTAACCGTTCCCTTGTAAACGGGAGACAAATGGATACCCGCACTTTCCATAAGACGGTTGCCAAAGGCAAGCCTTTCGGCGCTGTCGTGGTTGCCGCTTATTATAAAAACCTCCGTACCAAGCGTGGATAGCTTGCACAAAAAGTCGTCAAGCAGGGTAACAGCCTCCGCAGGCGGTATGCTCTTGTCGTAAACGTCCCCTGCCACAAGCACCGCTTCGGGCTTTTCCGCTTTGATTATATCAAGTATCTGCGCAAGCACAAACTCCTGCTCTTCTACCATAGATATCTCCGTACGTTTGCCTATATGTAAATCGGAAAGATGAATAAGCTTCATAATGCACCTCCTGTAAGGGCATTATACCAAAAAAACGCCGCCATATCAATAGCAAGCTATTGAATAAAGGCGGCGCTTGTGCTATTATATATGTGAAAGAACTTAAAGGGAGCAATACTATGAAAAATATAATGTTTATATGCCACGGCAATATATGCCGCAGCCCCACTGCGGAGCTTTTGTTTAACCATATAGTTGAAACACGTCGTCTTGAGGACTGTTTTCACGCCTCCTCCTCTGCCGTTTCATCGGAAACCATTGGCAGAAGCGGAAAAGGCAGCCCCGTTTACCCCGAATGCAGAGTGCTTTTGGAGGCAGAGGGCATAGATTGCTCTGCTAAACGCTCGGTTCAGCTTAAAAAAGAGGATTACGCTAAGTACGATTTGTTTTTGGTAATGGATGAGGATAACTACCTCCGTGCCCTAAGCATCCTCGGCGGCGATAAGGATGGCAAGGTTAAACGCCTTGCGGAGTACATAGGAGGTACGGAGATAGCCGACCCTTGGTACACCCGTGACTTTGATAAGGCGATAGAAGACATAAGAGCAGGTGTAACAGCCCTGCTTGAAAGCCTTTTGTAAAACCAAATCAAACAGCCCGTGCTTTTAGCACGGGCTGTTTTGTACACGTATCAGTACCAAGAAATTGCAACCTTAGTCACTGCTTTCAAAGGTGCTTAAATAATATTTAAAAGCCAACTCCTTTTCATCGCATTTGGGAAGAAGGCTTATACTTCCGCCTGAAGGAAAGGTAGGCCTTAATCCTTGGACGGCATATTCCTCCCATTTTGTTTGCAATATTTTCGCAAGAGCTTTTGGTGTGGTAAGTCCATATTCATAATAATCATTGTATAATGCTGATATTACGTACTCGTCATAGGAACAGAGAACGTCCTCACCGGCCTCTCTTCCGAATACGTTGTAGTATTTTTCGGCAGCTATTTTTCGTGAAGCATCGTTAACTCTATAAAACTCATCAATTGCGGCTTTTTTGTAGTTGATAAGGGTTTCACCGCTGACGTAAGCAGAAAAAAAGTAGCCAAAATTTCCTACGGTGTCATCCTCAAGCGTATGGTAGTAGGCTGTGTATACAGATTCGTTAAGCACAAGAGCATCCCAATCGTACCCATAATAGTACACGGTTGCTTCTATACCAAAGCTTTTAAAAGTTTCCATATCTTTTTCTATCATCCATTGCACATCCTCTTTCCATTGCTTAAAGCTTTGCGGTGTATATCCAAGTCTGTCTTCACCGGCAAAATTCTTAGAGGGGAGTGTTTCGTCACTGCGATGAATGCTGTTAACGTAGCAAAGGTATTCCAAACACGAAGGTTTTAATAAAACGTAGTAAATATCTTTTGGGTTTTTCTCAACGATGTCCTGATACCCCCAAATCATTCTCATTTCGTCCAACGAATAAATCTCATCGCCGCCTCCAAAACTAAACCCGTCGGCATAAACCGTCTTTGGCTGTGTATGTGTTGCGGGAGGGTCTTGAACGTTATCGGGTGGCGTGGAAACGTCTGTACTGTGTTCCGGAGCGGAGCTACCGTCCTCGTTAAATTCGGACGAGGTGTTATTCGTGCTTCCGTTTCCAACTGAGCTGTCATCTGTAGCCGCCGATGCAACAGAGCTTTCGGAATCGGCAAAAACGCTGTTTTCATCTCTTTCGCTGTCGTCTTTTGAAACTGCGGGGGCAGTAATTTCAGACGGCGTAAAAAAACGTTGGTAATCGGAATTGATAAAGCCTACGCCTATCGCCACTGCAAGTACCGCCGCTACCGCCGCTTTTATCCAATTCCTTTTGCCTATTCTTTTATATTTTATCTCTTCATTTTTAGTTGTTTCTATGTTTTTTACGGGTGCGTTTTCCGTTTGTGTGCGGTAATACTCACTTAGCTTTTTTTCTATATCCCTCATTAAAAATCTCTCCTTACTTAAAGTAAGCCTCAAGCTTTTTAAGCGCCCTTTTGTATCTGGCAGAGCAGGCGGCGTTGCTTATACCCAACGTGTTGCCTATCTCTTTGTGGCTAAGTCCTGCGTACAGCTTTGCATATACTATGTATCTGTCATCGGGGCTTAGGGTGGAAAGGGATTCTTCTATTATCAAATAAGAATCCATATCGGGCGTTACCATCGGCTCCTTCACCTCCTCAAGGGAGGTGGTCCTTGAGTTATCATAAAGGCTTATTTTGTTAATGGAAATATTACGGGTAATAGCCATAATCCACGCCTTGGGGTTTGTTCCGTGCTTGTACGTGCCGGCATTTTCAGCAACGGAAACCATAACGTCCTGCAGAACGTCGGCGGAATCTTCACCGTTTCGGCATATTTGGTACGCAGTAGCGTATATCAGCTTTCCGCAGGCATCGTATACTACTGACAAGGCGTTTTTATCGCCTTCCGAAATCTTTTTTATAGCCTCGTTTAAAGCTTTTGTATCTACTGTAAATCGTCTTTTTCCAAACATACGTCTCCCCTCCTTTCCATATTTTCCCTTACGTATATAATAACAGCTCAAAAGTGCGTTTTTCAACACGTAACGTTTAAAACGTATTTACTCAATTGTTCCTAACCAAGCGAGTATCTAGGGTTTTTGGGTGTGTGGGCAATAAACGCACCGTCCACTCTTTTAACACCGTGGGCGGTAAGCTGTTTTGCACATTCGCCCATAGATGAGCCTGTGGTAACTATATCGTCTACCAAAAGTACGGTTTTGTAGGCAAGCTTGCCATCTGTCAAGGCCTTTTTGTTAATATTAAACCTAAGCATCGCCGCTATGCCTCGGTAGGCACGGCTTATGCGTTTTTGTTCAAAGGATACGCCCGTGCTTACAAGCAGCTTTTTACAGGGAACGTCCAAAAAACGTGCTATGGCTTTGGCAAGTCCTTCTGCTTGGTCAAAGCCGTAGCGGCGCTTTGCTTTTACGTTTCTCGGCACAAAGGTTACGCAGTCGTAGCGCATAGTACCGCCTGTCTTTTCCTCAATTCTTTCCACAAGCCTTGCGGCAAGGAAACGAAAACCGTGCTTACTGTACCTGCTTTTAAGCCTTGCTATAAAGCGGCGCATATCCGGATGTCCGTAGTTGAAAAGGCGGTAAAGGTTTGTGCAGTGGGCAACTGTAAAGCATCGGCAATTCATAGGCTGCTCCCCGCAATCGGCACAGCCTTCAAACAAAAACTTTACGTATTTGTCGTAGCAAAGGGTACATATGGGAGTATGAATGCTGCAATCCTCGCCACCGCAGAAAAGACATTTTGGAGGCGCAAGGAGATAGTTGTCCAAAAACCGCCGTAGCTTATCGTTCATATCGTCACCTTCTTTCGGCGAATTATATCACCCCATTATATCAATGTCAAGCAAAGGGGATTTTGGCGTAAAAAAACAAAAAATAACAAAAAAAGCACTTGACATAGGTAAACAACTGTGATATAATACCGCCTGTGACCTAAGGTTATGGAAAGATGGCTGAGCTGGTCTAAGGCGCACGACTGGAAATCGTGTGTGCGTTAATAGCGCACCCAGGGTTCGAATCCCTGTCTTTCCGCCAAAAAATCCGAAAGCGTATGCTTTCGGATTTTTTTATCCAAGCCGTAAGGCTTGGCATATCATCACGCAAAGCGTGTATATCATCGCCGAAGGCGCATATCATCATGCGAAGCGTGTATATCTTCCGAAAGCGTATGCTTTCGGATTTTTTTATTTTTTAAAAAAGTTTTAGGAAAAAGAGCTTTTTAGTTGTATAATAGGTGTAAAGAAAAAACCACAAAAAGGGTGGTGATACGGATGGACAACGGTGAAAGTAGCTACCGCCGTTATCTTGATGGCGATGAAAGTGCGTTTGACGAGATACAAAGGCTGTATTTTGACAGGCTTACCTTGTTTGCAGACAGGTATCTTTCGGACGTGGCAGAGTCAGAGGACGTGGCGATAGACACTCTGCTCCAGCTTATCATCCACAAAAAGAAGTATAATTTTAAAACCTCGCTTAAAACCTACCTATATACTATCGCCCACAACCGTGCAGTTAACGTGCTTAAAAAGCGGTCACGTGGAGCTATTTTAGATAAGGCGGAGGATATAGCAGACAGAGAAAGCCTTGAGGAAACGGTTATAAAAACCGAGCGTTCCAAACGCCTTAACGCCGCCCTTAAGACCTTGCCTGACGAGCTTCACTATGCCTTGCATTTGGTATATTACGAAGGCTTTACATACGAGGAAACAGCGGCTATATTAGGTTGCAGCCGCAAAAAGGTTGACAATATGCTTTTCCGCGGCAAGTCTTTGCTGCGTGAAAAACTGACAAAGGAGGGATGGCAACCGTGAGAAGAAATGAAAACGACGTAAAGACGGAGCTTTTAAAAAGAAAAGACCGTTACTTTGCTAAAAAAGCTATAATAAGAAAACGTGTAATTGCCGCTGTGCTGTGCCTGTGTATGGTGGCGGCAACCTTGGCGGTGGTGTTTACCGTGCCAAAGGATAAGGATACCGAGGACAACGTAATTGAAACCCCGTTTGACAGCAGCGCTGCTGACAGCAGACCTGACAGCGAGAGCTTTGATGTTATCTCTAAGGAGGACAGCTTTGCAGACGCATCGGTAGACGAATCGGAAGACACGTCCGAAGAAGGCAATAATCCCGACCAAAGCCAAGACATAAGCGGTGAAGAATCTGTGGATTACTCTGAAGATACGTCTGTTCAGGAGCCAAGCGTGGATGCAAGTGGTGACGGCGGAGGAGTCGAAGACCTTCCCACTACGGAAGAGTCGGGAGATGTAGATGTAGTGCCCGGATATGGGGATGTAAAGCCCGGATATGAAGATATAGAGCCCGAATATGAATTTGAGCTTGTTTACCCCGAAATGCCCTCGGATGGCAGCTCTACCAATCTGCTTCACACCCTAACCGTTACCAAACCGAACAACGTTGTTGTTAACAACCCCTTTGCGGCAGTGTATAACGATTTTGCAGCAAAGCTTTTTAAGGGCTGTGCAGAGGGGGAGGATAACACCCTTATATCTCCTCTTTCCGTAATGCTTGCCCTTTCTATGATGGCTAACGGCGCAGATACCGAAACGAAGGAGGCAATGGAAAAGGCGCTGGGCGGTATTCCCATAGAATACTTTAACAAGTGCATTTCCAACTACGTGGAAAGCCTGCCCAGCACAAAAACGGCAAGTCTTTCCATAGGCAACTCCGTTTGGATAAAGGACGGCTTTGGTGTTAACAAGGGCTTTTTGCAGTGCCTTGCAGACTATTATCAGGCGGATTCTTTTATGGCGCCCTTTACGGACAAAACCGCGGATGAGCTTAACGCTTGGATAGACGAAAACACCGACGGCACTATAAAGAATATGCTTGACTATATTCCTCCCGATGCCGTTTTGCTTATGGTAAACGCTTTGGTATTTGATGCTGAGTGGAACTACAAATTTACCATAGATCCCGATCAGGAAGAGCGTCCCTTTACTAACGCAGACGGCAGTAAAACCGACGTTATGTATCTTTCGGATAGCTGTCTTCCCGGCGACTACGATACGGATGCCGACGTAAAGTATATAGAAACCTCTACCGCAAGAGGCATAGTTAAAAAGTACAAGGACGGCTATTCCTTTGTGGCTTTGCTTCCCAATGATAAAGACGGCTTGAACGCTCTTATAGCTTCCTTGACGGGTAAGCAGATATCCTCTATGATATCCGGCGCCAAGGTGACAAATATAAGATACTCTTTTCCTGCATTCTGCTTTAATTCGGGCGTTTCCTCCGAAACCTTGCAGAAAACCCTTACGGAAATGGGTATGGGCGTTGCCTTTGACCCTACCAAAGCAGACTTTACCAATATAAACGAAAGCGGTGTGTTTATAGGTCAGATTTTACACAGCACTTTTATAGAGGTTAACAATATAGGCACCAAGGCAGGCGCCGCTACTATAATAATAGCTCCTCCCACAGGCGGCGGCCCCGTATACGAAGAGGTAATAAGCTTTGACCGTCCCTTTGTGTATATGATAGTGGAAGACACCTACGATACCCCTATCTTTATGGGCAAAGCTACGGATATGTCCAAGTCCCAAGTGGATATAACCCATTCCGTTATCGAAAAAGAGCTTAGCGAAAGATGGGACTACGAGGTTCTTGAGTATTCAGCAATTGACGAAAACAGCGCCTATAACGGTGAAGCATATACCGCCTATCCCGTAGATTATGCTCTTATCAACTCCAAGGAAGAGCTTGACAGCTATATAGCATCCAAGGCTCCTTGGGCTATGGTGGATACCGAAATCGACTATTCCCGAAACTATGCGGCGGTAATAACTGTAAGGGAGCCTAACGCTTCGGTGAAGTTCAGCATTGAAAGCGTGTGCCAAACCGAAGGCAGAAACGGCAAAACCCTTAATATTGAGCTTTCCGAATACTTATGTGACGTTGGCAGCGGCGTTGATACTGGCTATGCCGTGGACTACCTTATTGTGGTTGCGGTGGATAGATACTACGCTGCGGATAAGGTAAAGACAACGATTAGCGGCTTTAGGGACGAGATAGCGGAGCTTGATGAAGATAACGCCGACGTATACGTGGAACTGTACTACGGCGGAAATTTCCTTGGCGATTTTAGCTCCGTTGGCTCACTCTTGCCCTCTCCCGTCATTATAGGCAGCGTAGAAGAGCTTGATGCTTACTTTGAGCAGTACTTTGACGTGCTTAATACAGGCGGCCGTGGTGACTGGCTTAAGAACTACTGCAAAACATATTATACCGAAGCTTTCTTCCGCTACAAGGTCTTGTTGCTTGTGGCTTTCGATGAGAAGCACAATTGGGATCCTTCGCTCAACGTGGTAAAAACCAATGGCGAAGCAAGGCTTGAGCTTACCGTTGACTATAACGATTACGAGGGCTCTCCCGGTGTGAATTTCTTAAGAGGCACGGTAAACAGGTTTTACCTTGCCTACGGAGATGACTTTGAGGTAGTATTTGAATAAAAGACGTGAAAGGAGCGTGTATCGATGAAAAAGCTTATAGTTTTGGTTGCGGTTTTCGTGGCTTTGGCGTTTGTTTTTTGGGGTTGCAACGAAAAAGACGTAAAAGACGACGTATCTGAAAACAGTGTTGCATCTTCTTCTGAGGAACATAGCTCCGAGGATACCGTAGAGCAAAGCTCGACGGAAGAAACGGTATCAAGCGAAGACTCCGCCGAGAGTGAAGAGCCGAGAACGTCGGTGGAATTTACTGCAAGGGAAGAGCGTTTTGACTACTTTGACAACGTGAACCATTTCGAGGATGACACTACGCTTATTCTCACCAAGGCAGAGCTTGACAGCTTTCTTGAAAACACTTTGTACGACGACGAGAATCATTCAAACGATGCCTTGACAGAGGCACTGTCAGCTTATGACGAGGCGTTTTTTGAAAGCAAAGACCTGCTTATCGTGGACGTGGAAATGGAAAGCGGCTCTATCATAGTAAGCGTTAAGGACGTTTATTTTACCGAGTCGGAGGATACTCGTATACTGAACGTGCTTATAGACAAAAACTACCCTTACGCTACGTATCATCCGGAAACTTCCGAATGGGAGGTTGCAGTAACGGACGATTTAGCTCAATGGTTTTTGTTTGTTGAGCTTGATAAATCCTACGATGCTGAAAATGCAGTACTTAATTTAATTACAAAGGAATCCTTCGGAAAGGAGTAGTATGGTTATGAAAAAGCTTATAGTTTTACTTTTGACATTCTCATTTGTAATAGGCGCATTTGCCTTTGCCGCATCGGCAGAGGGCGTTGAGTTCTTCTGTGACGTAAACGGTGACGGGCTGACAGACAATTTGGATTCTGCCCTGATACTTAAATACGATGCAGGACTTACCGACACAGCGGAAGGCGGCGACGCCAACGGTGACGGTGACGTGGATAACCTGGATGCGGCTATGGTGCTAAAGTATGATGCAGGTCTTGAGCAGGGCGAAGCCTTAATACCCTTTGACGGGGTGACCGTAAGCGGTATACCAAGACAGTACTTTGACAGTGAGCGTTGGTGCCCCACAAAGTCAACCGTGGTGGTTCGTTCCTTGGATGAGTATAACGCTTTCTGGGGCGATATGGATCTCGAAGGGGACTATTACGTAGACACACCCCTTGAAACCATTAAGCTTATTGAGCGTATTGACGGTGCGTTTTTTGAAAGCAAAATGCTTATAATCGGGCTTTACGGCTCCCACAGCAGCTCCGAGGATTTCAAGGCAGACCACGTTATAAAGGACGCAGACGGGCTTACCGTAGCCGTTGAAAGGGTTTCTCCCGAATGTCAGGACACCGATATGGTATTTTCTACCGTTATGGTAGCTGTTGAGAAGAAATACGACGTACCCGACGACAAGATAAAGACCAAAGAACTTTACACCACAGAATATTTTGTTTGCGACAGCAGATATTCCTTCGGCGTGGAATCTCGCTTTACTCCTTCCACCGACGGTAACGCTCCCACCGCTCCCGAAATTCACTTTATAAAAAGCGACGAGGAGTATGATGCGTATATGGAAGGCGCAAAGTATGACTTTAATGCGTCGCTTCCCGGTGTGGACAGCTATAATGCGGCTCACGGGGGAGGCTGGTATAAGGGGACGTTTGACCACCGTTATATTATGGTAATAGTTACCCCCGAAAATCCTGCAAAGGTACGCTACCACGTAGACGGCAGATACAACGTTGACAAGAACGTGCCGTCTTTTAACGTAAGCCTGAACAGGCTTGAGGTGGACTCTATGCCCGATACCGAAGGATGCTGGCATATATTTATAAGTCTTGAAAAGTATATGTTTGGTGGCATAGACCCCGAAACGGTGCTTAATTTCAGCTTTGAAGAAATTACCGATTGTGAATAGAGCGAAAAGGGAAAATGAGGCAAAGCGGTGCGCAAAAAGCGCACCGTTTTGCTTCAGGGCGAGACAAACTTGCTCTTTACGTGCCCTGAGGAAATAAGAACCGATAAACACAAAATGCCTCTCGTAGTGTTACGGGAGGCGTTTTAGCGTTGAAACGTTGAGTTTTATTATATTCAGGGCACTTTTACGAAAAACTTCGCTGTCGTAGGTCACTACGCCGACACTTGTTTTTCGTAAAAAATAGCTTCGTTTCTCTCACTCTGCTTCAGAGCAAAGACTGCCGTTTCGGCACTTTGCACTATTATTAAGGGCATTTATTATATAATAGCAACATTGACAAAAACTGATTTTTGTTGATATAATTAAGGGTAAACTAAAATAAGGCTTTTGCCTGCAGAAAGGTTTGGTACGATTATGAAGAAGCTGCTTGTTATACTTCTCGTTATCGCTCTTTGCATACCTTGCTTCGGAACTAATTTGCTTGTTTCCGCAGCATCCTCTAACGTGTATATGATAATCACCAACCCCGGTGAAAATATGAACACGCAGATGAACATAAGCTTCCACGCTAACCCCGGTTATACAGGTTGTTACGTGGAATACACCAAGGCAACGGATACATCCTTTGCATCCGCTACCAAGGCTACAGGCACTCAGGACACCGATGACTATTTGTGGTTTTACAACAGGCATACCACTACCTCTAACAGCTCTGCCCGTTATACCACTAAGTTCATCCATTACAGCGTAAACCTTACAAACCTGACTCCCAACACCAATTACATTTACAGAGTTTGTGACGGCAAGGGCGGTTATTCCGATACCTACGCATTTAAAACAGCAGGTCAGGATAAGTTTTCCATTATGTGGACCTCTGACGTACACATTACCAGCAACGAAACCAACAAATCTACCCGTTTTGAGGATACCGTAAAATACGTTGCCTCTTTGGCTGACTATGAAATAGGCTTGCACTTTAACACCGGTGACGTTGTTAACAGCGGCGAAAGACATACCTTCTGGCAAACACTTTATAACAACTCCTCTATGAAGAAGTATCCTTGGGCGTTTACCACAGGTAACCACGACGTTTACGACAGTATGATGGGCGGCGACTCTACCTATTCCCAGTATTGGAAGGGTGCGGAGTATATGCGTGCAACCAACAACTTCCCTAAGAACAGTTACGTTCAGACCTCCTCCCGTATCAGCGGCTACCTTAACGCAGACGGCTATTCTCAGTACATAGGCGCTTCCTCCAGCCAGCTTTTCGACCCCGGCACGGGTTCATATGCAGGCAAGCAGATAACCGGCGCTAAGGAAGACCTTAACGGTCGTACCTACTGGTTCCTTTACAACCGTGTACTGTTTATAGTGTTTGACTACTACGCAATGACCGCTTCCGCTGAAAAGACCACCGCTTTTAACTGGGCAAACAGTGTTATAGAAGCCAACAAGGGTAAGTATGATTACCTTATCGCTTCCGAGCATCTTAATCTGTTTAACGGTGCCAACGGCGAAAACAGATATTATGACGACTACAAGGCGTGGCTTGAAGCTGCAAACGTTGATATATTCCTTTGCGGTGACAACCATATCTATTTCCGCACAGGTTCTCTCGTTAACTGGGAGACCAATACTGACCCCGAAAAAGGCACTTACATACTACAAGCATCTGCTATTACCAATACAGGAGACCGTCCTTTGATTACCGGTCCCAAAGGCGTTGGTCTTAACACCTATGCAAACAAAAACTTTGCCGGCGGTGCAATACTCAACTTTGACGAGAGAGGCATTACTATGGAGGTTGCCGTAAGCTCCGACGGTACTGCCGCTAATTATCAGCTTTACGAAACCGTTAACATCCCCAAAAAGCTTCGTTACAACGATATAAACACAGGTATCTATACCACAAAGGCAAAGCTTAACGTTAAGGAAACCTTTGATGACAGCGCGGCTACTCTTACCTCTATCCCCTCCGGCACTCTTGTAGAGGTTAACGCTGCTAACGGCGTATGGGGCAGAGTGCGCTACAACGGCTTTACCGGCTGGATAAACCTTGCCGGCTACACCGCATCCTACACCACTACCGACGTTAAGACTCCCGAAACCTTTGAGATAAGCAACGTTAACGTTGGCTACGCTTCCGCACATATGGTTAACGCCTATACTCCCGCTTACGGCGCTACCATTAAAAACGGCGGTTGGCTGTTCTCCGGCAACGTTACCATTACGGGTGTAAGGGATTCAAGTGGCGCATATAAGGTTACCGCTCAGAATACCGACGGTAACCCCAAGAATGAAACCGCCATTCCCGCAAACGGCTGCGTGCTTCTTATAAATAAGAGCTATGCTAAGTACAGCGACCTTATGGCAAAGCTTGCCGTGGGCAAGTATTTCACTCTTGACAGCGGTAAGATAGCTATCTATACTGCAGCCCCCGGTGAAACAAACGTTACTCCCACTATCCCCGGTACCGAGCCTGAGGAGCCTACCGTTCTCGTTCCGATAGACGGTAGCGACCTTTCGGGTGTTGAATATTTGGATCAAAAGGCACTTACCACCGCCGAAGCTCTTAAGGCTTCCTTCACCAACAAGGACCTTCGTGTTACCGATGCAAAGGGTAACTTGGTTGACAACGCTGCTGTTATCGCCACAGGCTACAAGATAAGCTGCTACGTTGACAACGTTATGAAGGATTCTATAACCATAGTTATTCCTAACGACGTTGACGGTGACGGTATTGTTTCCACCGCTGACTACATTATGGTTGGTCTCTCTCTTAAGAGCCTCACCACTCTTACAGGCGCATACAAGGAAGCGGCTGACTCTGACGGCGACAAGTCCATCTCCACCGCTGACTACATCGGTCTTAAGGCAGTTCTTAAGAAATAACAGCTTAAAACGTAACGAGGGGCGGCTTTTGCCGCCCCTTATCGGTATAATATGAAGAATTTAAAAAAACATCTGCTGCCAATAGTCGTTTTGCTGTTGGGAAGCGGAATACAAGCCTTTGGGCTTTATAACGTACACTCCGTGTCAAACGTAACCGAAGGCGGCGTTTTGGGGCTTTGCTTGGTTTTTGGCAATTGGTGGGGGATATCCCCTGCAGTAAGCGGTTTTATCCTTAACGCATTTTGCTACCTTTTGGGTGCAAAAACGCTGGGCAAACGCTTTATTGTTTATTCTGCCGTGGCAAGCCTTGGCTTTTCAGCCATTTACCGCTTTTGCGAGTGCTTTCCGCCCTTGTTTCCTCAAATTGCAAACTACCCGCTTCTTGCCGCCGTGGTCGGCGCTTTGTTTATTGGTGTGGGCTGTGGCATTTGTGTGCGTGTTGGCGGAGCTTCCTGCGGGGACGACGCTTTGGCAATGAGTCTTTCTCACATAACAAAGCTTGACATCAAATGGATATATTTAGCCACTGACCTTACGGTGCTGGGGCTGTCACTTACTTATATCTCCCCAAAGCGTATTATATACTCCCTTTTAACGGTGGTGCTTTCGGGGCAGATAATAAGCCTTATACAAAAAATTAAAACCAAGGAGAAAAAATAATGAAAAAAAGCCTTATTTTAATTATATGCTTTGCTATGGTGCTTGCCCTTTGTGCTTGCGGTGGCAAGAGCAATGAAGGCGAAAGCAAGCCTGCAGCTTCTGAAGTAAGCGCTGCCGTAAGCGCTGATAACGAAGAGAGCAAAGTCGGCGCAGAAAGCGCAGAAGGTACAGAAGGTACAGAAAGCAGAGAAGTTACAAATGACACTACGCACGACGAAACTGCGGAGAACGTTTCTGCAGACAGCGGTGTGGAGGCACCTTCCGCCGATGACAGTAATGAGGATACTGCTACCGATGACAGTAACGATGAAACTACTGCCGATGACAGCAACGATGACGTTTCCGTTCCCGATATTACGCCGGGTGTCCCTAACCCTGCACCCTCTAACCCTGTTGCGGGCGAAGGGCTTAAGGCAAGCTATAAATGGATAAAAACCTGGTATGATTTTGATATGGGGCTGCCCTGTGCTACGGTTGTTACATCCCCTGCGGAGCTTACTACCTATTATCTCAACAACAAAAGCATTCTTAACGCAACCTTTAAAACCCTTATAAACACCTATGAAGACAGTTTTTTTGAAAACAAGGTACTTATCCTTGTGGCGGGTATGGAGGGCAGCGGCTCTATAACACACGAGCTGAGAAGCGCAGTTCTTGCCGGCGATACGCTTACCTTGACTATTGCCCGTATAGTTCCCTTTATGGGCACGGATAACGAAATGGGATGGCACTTGTTTGCGGAGATAGACAAGGCTTGCCTTGCGGGTAAGGATAATATAGTTATTAATATGGTAGACGAATAAAATAAACAAGTGGGCTGTAAAAAACTTGGTTTTTTACAGCCCACTTGTTACAGGACTAAGCTTTTTTCTTTCGCTGGTCTTTATCGTGAGGAGTAGCAGGGCGAGGAGTAATATCCCCTGCACGCATAAGAGCGCCCTTGGTAAGTGTCGGGCCTATAAGCTCGTAGATAAGAACGCCGAAAAGTACAATGTTACGTATCATAGTGCCGTCGGTACCGCCTAATTCTTCAGCGGCAATCGTACACATACCCAAGGCAACGCCTGCCTGAGGAAGCAGAGTGATGCCAAGATTGTTTGTAACCTTTTTGTCAAGCCTCATAGCCCTTGCGCTGATATATGCACCGCCGTATTTGCCGATAGAACGGGTGATAATATAGATGACACCGATAAGAATTATGGCGCCGTTGGCTAGTATGCTAAGGTCAAGCTCCGCACCGCTGAGAACAAAGAAAAGTATGTACAAGGGCATTGTCCATTTGTCGGCTCTGTCCATAATGTCTGCAGAAAAATCACAAATGTTGCAGAAAACAGTACCAAGCATCATACAAACAAGCAGGGAAGAGAAGCCAACGTGAATACCGCCAACCTCCATCTTAAGCATAGAAAGCGCAACGGTAAAGGTAACTGCGGTAACCGCAAGACAAAGACGCTTACTGCCGGAGGTGAACATCTTCTCAGCATAGGAAAGAAGCAAACCCATAATAAAGCCAAGAACAAGAGAACCAACTATCTCTATTAAAGGCTCAAGGATAATAGCGGTAATATTGGAGTTGCCGCTTTGTATAGCTCTTGCCACACCAAAGGAAGCAGCAAACACGATAAGACCAACAGCGTCGTCCAAAGCAACTATGGGCAAAAGAAGCTTTGTAAGCTTGCCCTTTGCCTTGTACTGCTTAACAACCATTAAGGTGGCTGCAGGAGCAGTGGCCGTAGCTATAGCGCCGAGGGTGATAGCAACAGGGAGCGATATTTTATCACCAATGATAAAATGCAAGCCTATAAGTGCGGCATCTACTACCAACGTTGCAGTAAACGCTTGAAAACAGCCTATAACAACGGCGGCCTTGCCGGTTTCTTTAAGCTCGGACAGCCTAAACTCGTTACCTATGGCAAAGGCAATAAAGCCCAGTGCAAGGTCGGAAAGTATTCCGTATTCCTCGGCGTTTTCCAAGGAGATAAAGCCCAAACCTTCAATACCGATAGCGCCAAGGCAGAAAGGCCCTACAAGTATACCCGCTATAAGGTAGCCCGTAACGGCAGGCATACCAAAACGCTTAACTATTCTTGAAAGAACAAGCCCTGCAATAAGGGCTATACCCAAGCTTAAAAGTATACTTGCCCCTTCAAGACTTTGCTTAAGTGCTTCCATAATATAATAATCCTTCTTTAAAATGTGTTGTTTCGGTTTTGAATTATAGCACCAAGCCCATTTTAAGTCAATGTTTATAATGTAGAAAATGACCTTTAATTAATAAAATCCCTTGCATATTTTGACTAAGTGCTTTAATATGTATGTGAAAGGAGTGGTGGCTTTGCGTCTTTTTGTGGCAATAAAAACAAAAAACGCCGTAAACGCAGCCTTAAAACACGTTTCGTCCTCGCTTAAGCTTTTTGGTAAGGGTAGCTTTTGTGCAGAGGATACTTACCACGTAACGCTGGCTTTTATAGGCGAAAGTGAAGCTGTGGCGGGTATAAAAAACGCAATGGACGCTGTGGAGGCAAAAGCCTTTGATATAAGCCTTAACGGTTTGGGGAATTTTGGGGATACGTATTATGTAGGCGTGTCACAATCGGAAGCGCTGAGCGGTCTGCAAGGGGAATTGGTAAAAGAACTCACGGCGGCAGGCTTTAACGTAGAAAAACGTCCCTTTGTGCCTCATATAACCTTGGCAAGACGCTATAAAAGCAATATGCCTCCTATGGTTTTTGTACCGTCGGCAACGGAAAAAGTGGAAAGCTTTTGCCTTATGGAGAGCAAGGGCGGAAAATATATACCTATTTACACAAAAAAGCTTAGCGTTTAAAAACTTAACAAGACGCAAGTTTTTGAAATAACGATTAATCCTTTTATTGCCTGTAAGTTTTTCAAAAAAAGCCTTGATTATGGGGATAAAAACTGATATACTTAGGTATGCTTTTAGATTAGGAGTTGTATTTAATGGCAAAAAAGAAGCTTATCCCTACTTGGGTAAAGGTGGCTGTTGTTGCCGCTTTGTTTGTGCCCTTCAGCGTGAAAATAGATAGGGATGAAAACGAAAAAATAAAAAAGGTAAGCACCCGCAGTATAGCCGCAGGCGTTACTTACGCCTCGGGCGACGGTAATAAGGAGTCGGACCTTTCCCTTACCTTTCCCGGCTTTGCCAACCCTGAAAAGACCGCAACGGCCTTTTCGCTTGATGGTGACACCTTGGCAAAAGGGGCAAGACGTTTTTCCGATAAGCTTGCGTCCTTAGCTAAAAAAACGGCAGCGGGCGTAGGTGCGTTTTACCAAAAGTTTACCGAGAAGGAGGACGTGCTTGTTTCCGAGCCGGAGGAGCCGGAGGAGCCCGATATTACCGTTATGCCCGAAGGTAATATTTTTGAGGAGGAGCTTAACGCATTTGCGGAAGAGCTGTCACGTATATTTACCGAGGGGCTTTCCAAAACAGAGCTTTAAATAATTAATTTGTTCGCCGTCTGCAAGTTTTTTGGCTGCAGACGGCTTTTTTTCGTCTATTGTATTGACATTTTGTTGCCTTTTGTGTAGAATGAATAGTATCACAATGGGGCAGTAGTCACATTGTTTGATTAGGAGGTTTTTTATGTGTAACTGCAATTGTTCTTCTGCGGGTAGCGACCTTACCCTGCTTGACGGTGTTTTGGCTACCTACGGCGGAGATAAGGGCAACCTTATAACAGTGCTTCAAAAGGCACAGGATATATACGGTTATATACCCACAGACGTGGTTTATTATATTGCCGAGAAGATGGACAGCACCCCTGCAAAGGTTATGGGCGTGGCTACTTTTTATACACAGTTCAGGCTTAAGCCTGTGGGCAAATACCTTATTATGCTTTGCAAGGGTACTGCTTGTCACGTTAACGGTTCGGGCGAGATAGAAAAGGCTATTTGCAAGCATTTGGGCATAGAGGACGGCGGCACTACCGAGGATGGGCTGTTCTCTCTTAAAAACGTTGCCTGTCTCGGCTGTTGCAGTCTTTCCCCTGTTATGATGATAAACGGCGTAGCCTACGGTTCTCTTACTTCCGAAAAGGCAATAGGCATACTTGAGGAGCTTAAGAAGGAGGCGGCAGAGTAATGAAGATAGTAGTTGGTCAGGGCAGCTGCGGTATAGCCGCAGGTGCTGAACAGGTTTGCAGTGCCATACGCTCTGCTATGGTGGATAGCGATAGCTTTACTCTCGGTATAACGGGCTGTATAGGTATGTGTTATCTTGAGCCTATCGTGGACGTTTATGATGGGGATAGCCTTGTAAAGCGTCTTGTTCGTGTTTCCGCCAAGGATGGCGAGACGATAGTTAAGGCTCTTCGCAGTGGGAACGTTGACTCCCTCTCCGCTCTTGAAATATCCGAGGAGGATAAGCAGTTTCTTGCTTTGCAGACCCGTATAGCGCTTCGCAATTGCGGCTTGATAAATCCCGATGATATAAACGATTACATATCCAACGGCGGCTACAGCGCCATTAAAAAGGCAGTAAGCGAAATGAGCCCTGAGGGCGTAATAGAAGAGATTAAGGTTTCCGGTCTTGCGGGCAGAGGCGGCGCAGGCTTTCCTACCTGGTTTAAGTGGAATGCGGCAAGAGCCTCCGCAGGAGATAAAAAGTACCTTATTTGTAACGCAGACGAGGGCGACCCCGGTGCGTTTATGGACCGTGCCGTTATAGAAAGCGACCCTCATACTCTTATAGAGGGTATGCTGATAGGCGCCTATGCCATAGGTGCGTCCGAGGCGGTAGTTTACGTTCGTGCAGAGTATCCTTTGGCTATAAAGCGTCTTGAGGCGGCAATAAAGCAGGCAGAGGAAAAGGGTTACCTTGGCAACAATATCTTTGGCAGTGGCTTTAGCTGTACTATGCGTATTAAGGCAGGTGCAGGCGCTTTCGTATGCGGTGAGGAAACTGCTCTTATCGAAAGTCTTGAGGGTAAGCGTGGTATGCCCCGTCTTAAGCCTCCCTTCCCCGCACAGCGAGGTTATAACGATATGCCCTCCAATATCAACAACGTTGAAACCTTTGCAAACGTTGCGTGGATAATAAATAACGGCGGTGCGGCGTTCTCCGCTATGGGCACCGAAAACAGCAAGGGCACTAAGGTGTTTGCTCTTACGGGTAAGATTAAGCGAGGCGGTCTTGTTGAGGTTCCTATGGGCAAAACCCTTCGTCACGTTATATACGATATAGGTGGCGGAGTTCGTGAAGGCAGAAGCTTTAAGGCCGTTCAGATGGGCGGTCCCTCCGGCGGCTGTATTCCCGAAGCTCTTCTTGATACTGTTATCGATTACAAAACTCTCGGCGCAACGGGTGCAATAATGGGCTCGGGCGGTATGGTTGTTATGGATGACAGCACCTGTATGGTTAATATGGCACGTTTCTTCCTTGACTTTACCACTAAGGAGTCCTGCGGTAAATGCGTTCATTGCCGTATCGGCACCAAGCGTATGTTTGAAGTTCTTACCCGCATAACCGAGGGTAAGGGCGAGGAAGGCGACATTGAGCTTCTTGAGGAGCTTTGCTACGGCATTAAGGACGGCGCTCTTTGCGGTTTGGGTCAGACTGCGCCTAACCCCGTACTTACCGCTATCCGTTACTTCCGTGAGGAATACGAAGCGCATATTAACAATAAAAAGTGCCCTGCGCATCAGTGTGGTGCGCTTATCAGCTACGTTATAGATAAAGAAAAGTGCATAGGCTGCAGCCTGTGTGCAAGAAATTGCCCTGTGGGCGCAATAAAGGGCGTTATCAAACAGCCCTATACCATAGACGCCGACTTGTGTATCAAGTGCGGCAAGTGCGCATCTCTTTGCCGCTTCGGTGCGGCAAAGGCAGAGTAAGGAAAGGAGCGTTATTATGGAAAAGATAAATATTATAATTAACGGCGTTCCCCTTACGGGTAATAAGGGCGATACCATCCTTGAAATAGCAAAAAAGGGCGGTATAGAAATACCTACCCTTTGTCAAAGCGACCTTGTTAAAAACTATGGTGCTTGCGGCATTTGCGTTGTTGAAGCTAAGGGTATGCCTAAGCTTATGCGTGCTTGCTCTACTGCCGCACAGGACGGTATGGATATTGATACCGAAAGCGAAAGAGTTGTAAAGGCACGCCGTTTGGCGCTGGAATTCCTTATGAGTGACCACGACGGTGACTGTAAGGGCCCTTGTACCCTTAACTGTCCCGCAGGTACGGACTGTCAGGGTTACCTTAAGGCGATAGCCGAGGGTGACGACGCCAAGGCGGTAGAGATAATTAAGGAAAAGCTGCCTCTTCCTGCATCTATCGGCCGTGTTTGCCCTCATCCTTGCGAAACGGCTTGTCGCAGACAGTACGTGGAGGAGCCTATCTCCATAGCACAGCTTAAGGCTTTTGCCGCTGACCGTGTTCTTGCGGCAGGTGAAAAGGTTAAGGCTTGCGAAGCTCCTACGGGCAAGCGTGTGGCGATAGCAGGCGGCGGCCCTGCAGGTCTTACTGCAGCGTACTTCCTTGCTCTTAAGGGTCACGACGTTACTATTTACGAGGGTATGCCCAAGGCAGGCGGTATGCTTCGCTACGGTATTCCCGAATACAGACTTCCCAAGGCTGTTCTTGACAGCGAAATAGCTCTTATAGAAAAAGCAGGCGTTAAGATAAAATGCGGCGTTCGCATAGGTAAGGACATTACCTTTGATACGCTGAGAGCAGAAAACGATGCGGTTGTTATAGCCATAGGCGCTTGGACCAGTATGGGCGCAGGCGTAGGCGGCGACGACCTTAAGGGCGTGTACGGCGGTATTGATTTTCTCCGTTCTATCGCTGTGGGCAGCCCCGTAGAGATTGGCGACAAGGTTGTTATTATGGGTGGCGGTAATACCGCTATGGATGCTTGTCGCAGCGCTGTAAGACTTGGCGCAAAGGAGGTAACGGTGGTTTACCGCCGTACCGAAAAGGAAATGCCTGCAGAGAAGATAGAGATAGCAGAGGCTAAGGAGGAGGGCGTTAACTTCCGTTTCCTTGTTAACCCTGCGGAGCTTATCGGTGAAAACGGCGCTCTTAAGTCCGTTAAGCTTCAGGTAATGGAGCTTGGCGAGCCCGATGCAGGCGGCAGAAGAAGCCCTGTGCCGGTTGAAGGTAAGTTTGAGTATATAGAGGCAGACAGCTTTATTCAGGCTATCGGTCAAAAGGTTAACGTAGCAGGCTTTGAGGGCGTGGAGCTTAACCGTAAGGGCATTATAGCTGCAGACGAGAACAGCTTCCGCACCAACCTTGACGGCGTTTTTGCCGTTGGTGACGCCACCAACAAGGGCGCAAGCATAGCAATTGCCGCAATAGGTGAGGCAAATAAGGCGGCTGCAATTGTTGATGCGTATCTTAACGGCTTTGACGTTTCCTACAGGGCACCTTACGTTTCCGAGCGTAAGGTGGAAGATATAGACTTTTCCGATAGGGAAAAGGCAGCCCGTGTGGCTATCCCTCAGCGCCCGGCAGAGGAGAGAAGAAACGACTTCCGTGAGGTTAACCTTCCCCTTGACGAGGCTCTTGCCCGTGCAGAGGCAAAGCGTTGTCTGGAATGCGGCTGTCACGACTACGGCGAATGCAAGCTTGTTGACTACTCCGACCGTTATCTTACCGCAAAGCCTCGCTTTGACGGTGATAAGCGTAGCTTTGCCAAGGACCTTTCGCTTGTTTCCGTGGGAAGAAATAACGGCAAGTGTATTCTTTGCGGTCTTTGCGTTCGAGTTTGTGACGAGGTAGTGGGCGCAGGCCTTTTGGGCTTGGTAGGTAGAGGCTTTACCACGGTAGTTAAGTCCGAATTTAAGGATAAAGAAAAGATTTCCATCTGCGCTACTTGCGGTAAGTGTGTAGAGCTTTGCCCCACCGGAGCACTAAAATTGATGTAAAAATAGCCCCGAACGCAAAAAGGTTTATTTGTGTTTTAAGGTAGAAAAAACAAGTTTTTTCATTTAAATGAATTGTATTTTTCGCTATGAACGCACAAAACCACTCGTAGTACTAAGTACAGCTTCGGGTTATGTGCGTCCATTCGGCCCGATTTTTCCTATCAATTATAAATTGATGTAATCAAGGTCATAAAAAATTAAAATGGGCTGTGAAAACAGCCCATTTTGCAGGCAAAAAACAGGAGATACAATGACAGAAACAAAAAAGACGGAGCAAAAAGCTTCGGAAAACAAAATGGGCACTATGCCCGTAGGCAAACTGCTTATTACTATGTCTGTTCCTATGATAATTTCTATGCTGGTGCAGGCTCTTTACAACGTGGTAGACAGCATTTTTGTTGCCAAGGTAAGTAAGGAGGCGTTGGATGCGGTCGGCGCCGCTTTCCCTGTGCAGAACATACTTATAGGCGTTGGTACGGGTACGGCAGTAGGCGTTAACGCCCTGCTTTCCAAAAGCCTTGGTCAAAAGGATTTTGACAGAGCAAACCGTATAGCTGAAAACGGCGTTTTTCTTGCTCTTTGCTCGTATATTGCTTTTATGCTTTTCGGCATTTTTGGCGTAGAATTTTATATGTCCACCTGCAATGTCAACGACACGGTAAGGCAATACGGTGCAGATTATTTGACAATAGTATGCGTTCTTTCCTTCGGTGTGTTTTTTCAAATAATGTTTGAGCGTTTGTTACAGTCCACCGGCAGAACCCTTTATACTATGTTTACGCAGGGCATAGGCGCAATAATCAACCTTATCCTTGACCCTATCTTTATTTTCGGCTACTTTGGCTTTCCCAGAATGGAGATAAGAGGTGCGGCGTATGCTACCGTTATAGGTCAGATAGCCGCTGCCGTTATTGCGGTTGTGTTCAACGTTGCCAAAAACCCTGATATAAGGCTAAAGCTTCGTTCCTTCCGTCCCAACGTAAGGATAATAGGCAGGATATACGCCATAGGCGTGCCTTCCATTCTTATGGTTGGTGTGGGCTCGGTAATGACCTATTGTATGCAACGTATTCTTTCGGGTATGAAAGATACTAACGGTATGGGATACACCGTATATAACGTGTATTTTAAGCTTCAAAGCTTCTTCTTTATGCCCCTTTTCGGTATGAATAACGGTGTTATTCCCATAGTGGCGTATAACTACGGCGCACGTAACCGCAAGCGTATGATGGCAACCCTTAAGCTGGCTATGGTTATGGCTTTTTGCTTTATGATTGCGGGCCTTGTATGTATGCAGGTGTTCCCGGAGGTGCTTCTTGGCTTCTTCCAGCCTAAGGACTGTGACCTTGACGTTTTTTACAAGGTTGGCTCCACAGCCCTTCGTATTATATGTCTGCACCTTCCCTTGGCAGGCTTCTGTATAGCCATAGGTTCTGTTTTCCAAGCTCTTGGCAGAAGCGTTTTCTCTATGACGGTTTCTGCTGCCAGACAGCTTTTGGTGCTTATACCCGCAGCATATCTGCTTTCTCTTACGGGTAAGGTTGCAAACGTTTGGTGGAGCTTTCCGATAGCCGAGGTGATGTCGCTTTTGGTTTCCGTTTCTTTGTTTATATATCTGTATCGCAGGGAGATAAGACATATCCCCGAAGGCTTACCCGCTAAGTAAATAAAAAACGTGCCTTTCAAGCAATGAAAGGCACCAGACCGCTGACAAAGGCACAGAGCACGAAAAATAATAAAATACAGTTACTCTAAAGTAGAAAATTCAGGGAGAACATCCCTGAATTTTCTGCATTTTA
>JAZSLS010000142.1:0-13937 GCA_045535465.1 Eubacteriales bacterium | reverse complement strand
GGACGTACAGGTAGTAGGCTTTGACTGGGGTAAGATAACAATGGCTAACGGTACCTCCGGTTGGGTTAAGCTTTCCGGTCTTACCTACGTTGGCAATACCTACAGACTTGGTACCTACCGTACCGCCTCCGGTTCTATTGTTAACGTAACCAATATCAACGGCTCCACCGCTTATTATGATGGCGGCAGCACCGCAATAGGCAACCTTACCAAGGTTTATAAGGTAACCGTAAACGGTGATACCACGTTTGGTTCTACTCCCAAGTACTACGCAAAGGGTGAAACCTTTACCATTTCTGCTGCAAAGGGCGGCACCGCTGTTGAGTTTGATATGTGGGATATTATGGCAGGTCTTTGCAGCTTTGGCAATATGACCTCCGCTACCACCACCGTTACCGTTAAGGACAGCGACCTTGTTATTAACGCTTCCTACCGAGGCGACTATATCCTTACCGTTACCGACGGTAAGGGCGGCGGCAGATACAAGGGCGGCAACTCTGTAAAGATTTCCGCTTACGGCAAACCCGGCTACGAATTTGCAGGTTGGGAGCTTGAATCCGGTACAGGTACTATCAGTGAGCCTACTGCTTTCAACACCACCTTCATTATGGGTACCTCCGACGCAACCGTAAAGGCTACCTACAGACCCGCAGGCGAGCTTGATACTACCGGTGTTACCAACTACGCTTTGGGCAAGAGCTACACCTCCACTTGGGGCGGTAGCAGCACCATTTCCTATTACAGCACCACTCAGGATGACTCAAGCCTTAAAAAGCTTACCGACGGCGTTAAGCCTGCTGCTAATTACAGCACCGCTGATAGCTGTTATGCATCCTTCCTTTCCAGCAGCAAGGTTGGTACCTTTACTATAAGCTTGGGCTCCAGCCGTAACATCCGTATGGTTGCTCTTTGCGGTATAGCAAATAACGGCGGCTCATTTGGTGACGTTGTTGCAGGCTCCGTTAAGGTAGAATACTCCACAAACGGCTCCAGCTTCACTACGTTGACAGTAAACGACACCGTTTTGTATTCTTACAGCGGCGGCACCGCACTCTCCACCGTTTACACTCACCGTCTTGACTTTAGCCCCGTTAACGCAACCCACGTTCGTGTTTCCTTCACTTCCGCAACCTATTGTACGTCTCTTAGTGAAATAGAAGTATACGGCGGCGAAAATACAGCTGCACTTACCGTTCAAAACGGTACAGGCGGCGGTACCTTCTCAATAGGCGCCATCACTCCCATTAAGGCAACCAACCCCGGCAGTGACTACGAGTTTAAGGGCTGGACTATCGTTAGCGGTAAGGGCTATATAGCTAACCCCGCTTCCGAAAGCACCACCTTCACCGTAGCTGCAGGCGGCGCAACCATTAAGGCTAACTATGAGCTTAAGGACGAGTTTGCGTTTGTTAAGCCCGGTGACCCGCCTTTCCTTATAAGTGATAGTAGCTTTGCAAACGGCGTACCCGCAAACAGCTCCGTTAAGGAAATAAAGGCGGCGTTCAAGAGCAACGTAACCATTAAGGACGCTAACGGCAATGCAGTTGCCGACACTGCGTTCGTTGGCACAGGCTATACCATTAACGGCGCGACAAAGAGCATAACCGTAATAGTTTACGGTGACCTCAACTCCGACGCTTCCGTTTCTTCTTCCGACTTCATTCTTCTTAAAAAGTCACTTTCCGGCAAGGTAAGCCTTGTGGGCGCTTTCGAAAGAGCAAGCGACTGTGACGGCAGCGGTGCGGTATCCTCCGCAGACTACATCGCACTTGCAGCATCCCTCAAAGCATAAGAGAATGTAATTAAAGTTAAAGCTTGGAGAAAGCTAAGCTTTGAATTGCCGATAAAGGCACAGCAAAAACAAATAATTACTATGAATAGAAAATTCGGGGACGTGTGTCCCCGAATTTTCATTTATGGAGTTTTCCTTCAAAGCAAAACTTGCCATCTGCTTAATATGGTAGTTTTGCTCCCTTTTTCTATCGGAACGGCTAAAATTTACATAAAATATTTAATAAAAAGTATTGACAAAGTGAAGGTCTAAAGCTATAATGTAAACAAGTAATGATGGGGGTTTACCCTAATTATGCCCAAATCGTTACGTCCGTTGCAGGTGCATCGTCAAAAACGGTGTACATTTGCGTTTTTAGTTGCGTTTTGCAAAAAGGGGCGCTAATGCCTACATCCGCCCGTTTTTGTAAAATTAAACACGACCAAACAAAATAAAATAAACCAAGGAGAAAAAGAAAATGAGCAAAATTTTCAATTCCAAGTCCCTCGCAATAGCTCTTTCCGTGGTTATGGTAGTTTGCGCTTTCTGTGCAACTCTTTCCGTTTCCGCAGATGATGCTAACCTCCTCGCTGGTCTCGGTTACACCTACACCATGAACTCTTGGCAGGCTCCCTGTTCCGATGACAACGCAACCCTCCTCACCGACGGTGTTTTCCGTGGTGATGCTAACGGCACTGCTTTCAATGGCAACTCCGGCGTAGCTGGCGTTTCTGTTGAAATGGCTGGTACCTATTTTGAAAACGTTATCGAATTCGCATTTGATGACGCTACCTCCATCGGCACCATCGTTATCCGTAACGCACGTGCTTACTTCCAGAACAGCGGCGTTAACCGTCACTGCACCGTTGCAGCTGTTAAGGTTACCACTGATGGTCTCAACTACACTGATGCAACCTTCACCGCTGAATACAAGGGCGTTCCTGAAGCTCCCCTTTACGCAGTAGCAGAAGGCGGCGACGAATTTGATCAGTACTTTGACATTTACGTTACCGTTGAAGGCGCTACCGACGCTATGGGTCTCGCTGTTACTCTTACCACTCTCAGAGAAGATGGTTCTAACGCTTACATCGTTCAGCTCGACGAAATCGAAGCTTACGCTCCCCGCGTTGAAGCTCCCGTTCGTGGCGGCGCTACCGAAGATCCTTCCGTTGATTCCAACGAATCCGTTGAATCCGTAGACTCTGTAGAATCCGTTGAATCCGTTGAATCCGTTGAATCTACTGAACCTACCGCTCCCGTTGCTGATATCACCTTTAAGGTAGTTATCACCGAAAACGAAGATGGTACTTACACCGTTACCGCTGCAGTTCCTGAAGGCGTTGACTCCGGTAAGATCGTTGTTTCCGTAAGTGAAGACCTCGCTCTCGTAGCTGGTTCTCTTACCTCCGTTCCCGCTGGTACTCCCAACGAAAACTACAACAAGAACGGCGTTTCCGGCGCTTGCGTTTCCTTGGCATCCGTTTCCGTCTTCGAAGAAGGCACCATCATCTTCACTGCTAACTACACTGCAGTTGAAGGCGCTGAAATCGACGTTTCTGACGTTACCGTTCCTGAATGGAACCTTGGCGTAAACGGCGACCGTCTTGCTACTCAGGATGATGGCGACGTTGATAAGGAATTCGTTGAATTCGTTCCCGCTGTTGAACCTTCCGATGATCCTACTACCGAAGAACCTTCCGTAGAATCCACCGAATCCGTTGAATCTACCGAATCCGTTGATTCCTCTGAAGATAAGGTTTCTACCGAAGACACCACCGAAGAAGTTTCTACTCCTGTAACTCCTGAAGAGCCTTCCACCCCCACCGGTGATGCTGGTATCGCAGTATTTGCAGTTCTCGCAGTTCTCTCCGGCGCAGCAGTAGTTGTTCTTAAGAAGAGAGCATAACTTAATTACTAAGTTATAAACTGTATATAAACGAACGGCCTGCCAATTTGGCAGGGCGTGCAGCTTGGTGACAAGGTTTGTCATCAAGCTGGGAGAGTGGTGAGAAAGAGTGCAGACGAAACGATCCGAGGCGATAACTGTACTAAGTACTGTGAGTCGAGGTTCGTTTTGAACGAAAAAATATAAAATGCAGAAAATTCAGGGATATTCTCCCTGAATTTTCTACTTTAGAGTAATTGTATTTTATCCTTTTTCGTGCTCTGTGCCTTTGTCAGCGGTCTGTACGCCCTGCCGATTTGGCAGGGCGTTGTTTCATCAAAGCTTCCTCAAAACGAGGTGGCTTTTTGCTTTATATGCCTTTTATCTATTGCGTTTTTGCCGTAACCGTGCTACAATAAAAGGCACGAGGTATTTAACTATGGAAAAATGTGTAAAATGCCCACGCCGTTGCGGTATTGACAGAAACGTTGAAAAAGGCTTTTGCGGTGTGGGTGCTGACATAACCGTGGCAAGGGCCGCACCCCATTATTGGGAGGAGCCTTCCATATCGGGCACCAATGGAAGCGGGACAATATTCTTTACCGGCTGTAATCTTAGATGCGTATTTTGCCAAAACTATGCCATTTCCCACGGTGGTGGAAAAGCTGTAACAGAAGAAAAGCTTGCCCTGATAATGTTAAGCTTACAGAAGCAGGGCGTACACAATATTAACCTCGTTACTCCCGGCCATTTTACAAGGCGTATTTGCAGCTCCATTGATATAGCAAAAAACAAAGGACTTAACGTTCCCATTGTTTGGAACAGCAACGCTTATGAAAACGTGTCAGAGCTTACAAGGCTTAGAAACAAGGTTGATATTTACCTGCCCGACTTAAAGTATAAAAGCCCCGTGCTTTCTGCAAGGTACTCCCGTGCGGCGGACTATTTTGAAAAAGCGATAGCCGCCATAGACGAAATGGTTATCCAAAGAGGAGGCGCAGAGTTTGACGGGGAACTGATGCGCAGCGGCGTAATAGTGCGCCACTTGGTGCTGCCCGGATGCACAGAGGACAGCAAAAACGTTCTTGCCTTTTTGCATAGGCGTTACGGCAATGCTATATACATAAGTGTAATGAGTCAGTACACGCCCGTAAATGCAAATTTGCCCGACGAGCTTAACCGTAAGCTGCGGGATGACGAATACGAAGAGATAAAGAGCTATGCTTTGAAAATAGGTATAACCCAAGGATATTTTCAGGAAGGAGATGCCGTAGGCGAAAGCTTTATACCAAGCTTTGACCTAACAGGCGTATAAAAATGGAAAAGGAAACCCTTGTCCGTGTTAAGGACTACATCCCCGATATACACGTATACCTGCCCTATGCTACCGAGGACAATTTTACAGGGCACAGGCTTTACAATTTTAAGGACGCTTATCTCCGTTACGGAACGGTGGAAAAGCTAAAAAAGGCGCAGGAGATAGTGGTAAAAAACGGTGCAAGCATACAGATACTTGATGCATACAGACCTGCGGCGGCACAGTTTGAAATGTGGAAGATAATGCCCGACGACGATTTCATTGCCGACCCCAACCGTGGCTTTTCCAAGCACACTCGTGGCAGCACCGTGGACGTGTGCCTTGTTACAACCGACGGCAAGCCTATGGCAATGCCCTCTCCCTTTGACGACTTTACGGGTAAGGGCAAGCGTGATTATACGGGGCTTCCTGCAGACGTGGTTGCCAACATAACCCTTTTGGAGGTAGCAATGCGTGCAGGCGGTTTTACCACCTATATAAACGAGTGGTGGCATTTTAACGATACGGATATCTACCCCGTGTTGGAAACACCTCCCTTTGAATTGGAGTAGACTATGGAAAAGAAATGTCTTAGCTGCGAGTTTTTCGATTACGATGAAGAAACCGATACCGAGGGCTGCACAGTAGGTCTTGACGAGGATGAAATGGTAAGCTTCCTCACCTCCAAAACCTCCACCTGCCCTTATTACAGATATTTTGATGAATATAAAATGGTAAGAAAGCAAAACTAAAGGAGAAAAGTTATGATAAACAAAAAAATGGAACAGCTTGGCAAGGTGCGCTCTGTTATAAGAGAGCTTTTTGAATACGGTAAAAAGCGCAAGGCAGAAATAGGCGAGGACAAGGTTTTTGATTTTAGTCTTGGTAACCCTTCCGTTCCCGCACCCGACTGTGTTAACGAAGCTATAAAGGAGCTTGTTGATACCGAAAGTCCCCTTGCTCTTCACGGCTATACCTCTGCACAGGGTGATGCAGGCGTAAGAAAAGCAATTGCCGACTACCTTAATGCTAACCACGGCTCTGCCTTTACTGCTGACAGCATCTATATGACCGTTGGCGCTGCGGCAAGCCTTACCATCTCGCTTAATGCGCTTTGCAATGTAGGCGACGAGGTTATTGCCTTCGCTCCCTTCTTCCCGGAATACCGTGTATTTACCGAGGGCGCAGGCGCTACCTTTAAGGCGCTTCCTCCAACGGAGGATTTTCAGATAGACCCTGTGGCACTGTCTGACGCTATTAACGAAAACACTAAGGCGGTTATTCTCAACAGTCCCAACAACCCTTCGGGCGTTGTTGTTACCGAGGAAGGCGTAAAAGCCCTTTGCGCTGTGCTTAAGGAAAAAAGCGCAAAGTACGGTAAGCCAATCTACCTCATTACCGACGAGCCTTACAGAGAGCTTGTTTACGGTGACGTTTTTGTGCCTTTTCTTACCAACTATTATGATAATACCTTGGTTTGCTATTCCTTTAGTAAATCTCTCTCCATTCCCGGTGAGCGTATAGGCTACATTGCCGTTAACCCCGCTATGGAGGACGCAGGTGACGTTTACGCCGCAGTTTGCGGTGCAGGCCGTGCCTTGGGCTACGTTTGCGCTCCCTCCATCTTCCAGCGTGTTGCCGCTGCCTGCCTTGGTCAAACCGCAGACGTTTCCGTTTACAAGCATAACCGTGACCTTATATACACCGCTCTTTGCGACTACGGCTACACCTGTGTAAAGCCCGACGGCGCTTTCTATCTCTTTGTTAAGGCTATGGAGGACGATGCCGCCGCTTTCTGCGAAAAGGCAAAGGCTAAGGAGCTGCTTCTTGTTCCTGCCGACTCCTTTGGTTGCCCCGGCTACGTTCGTATTTCCTATTGCGTTTCCACTAAGCAAATAGAAGACTCTCTGCCCGCTTTCAAAGCCTTGGCAGAGGAATACAATAAGTAAAGGAGCGTATTTTAATGAAGCTTCGCAGTGAAATGTCTCCCGAATTTACTTGGGACTTTACCCCTATGTTCAAGGATACCGAAGCGTGGAGCAATGCCTGTGACGAGGCAGACCGTGCGATAGACCTTATACCCGCCCTGCAGGGCACCCTTGGCGACTCTGCCGAGGCACTGAAGAACGGGCTTCTCACCCTCAGCGAGGTGGAGGAAAAGGTAAGCCTTTGCTATCTTTACGCTATGCTTCTCAAGACCACCGATGGCGGCAACCCCGAATATCAAGCTATGGAGGCCCGCACCATTGGTCTTATAGTCAAGCTGCAGTCTCTTTCCGCTTTTATCAGCCCCGAGATAGTTGCTATCCCTGAGGACACCTTTAACGCATATATAGCAGAGCCTCATATGGCAGAGGTTGCCTTTAAGCTTAAAAAGGTGGTAAAGGCAAGAGAGCATACTCTTGACACCAAGGGTGAGCTTATGCTTGCAAAGCTGACCGATGCGGCACAGACTCCCGACAACGCCTTTAGTATGCTTAACGACGTGGACCTTGCTTTTCCTATGATAAAGAACGACGACGGGGAAGACACTCAGCTTACCAACGGCAACTTCGGCGTTTTCCGTGAAAGCGCAAAAAGGGAAGTGCGTGAAGGCGCATTTGAAGCCTTTTTCGGCACCTTTAAAAAGTTTGAAAACACTATAGCGGAGCTCTACGGCGGCAGTATTAAGCTTGACTGTTATTTCTCCTCCGTAAGAGGCTACGACAGCGCAAGGGCGGCGGCTCTTTTCGGTAACGACGTGCCGGAGTCCGTTTACGACAGCCTTATAGAGGCAGTACACCAAAGTCTGCCCTCTATGCGTAAGTACCTTGAGCTTAGAAAAAAGGCTCTCGGCCTCCCAAAAATAGATATGTTTGACCTCTACGTGCCTATGGTAGAGGACGTGGACTTTGATATGCCCTACGAAAAGGGCAAGGCACTGGTAAAGGAAGCGCTAAAACCCCTTGGGGAAGAGTATCAAAGCCTTCTTGATAAGGCGTTTAACGAGCGCTGGATAGACGTTTACGAAAACAAGGGCAAGCGCAGCGGCGCCTTCTCCTGCGGCGTTCACGGTGTTCATCCCTACGTGCTTCTCAACTATACCGATAAGCTTAATGATGCTTTTACGCTGGCTCACGAGCTTGGCCACGCAATGCACTCCTATAAATCCAGCGAGGCGCAAACCTTCCTTAACCACAATTACAGCATTATGGTTGCCGAGGTTGCCTCCACTGTTAACGAGGTGCTTCTTACCCTCCATCTGCTTAAGACCGAAACAGATAAAAAACGCCGTGCCTATATCCTTAACCACTTCCTTGAAAGCTTCCGTACCACCCTGTACAGACAAACCCTGTTTGCGGAGTTTGAGCATAAGGCGCACGAGATGTACGAAAACGGCGAACCCCTTACGGCACAAAGCTTTTCCGCCCTTTATAAAAGCCTTGTGGAAAAGTATTACGTCGGCGCAGAGATAAACGAGCTTATCGCCAACGAGTGGTCCTATATCCCTCATTTTTATAACGCTTTTTACGTTTACCAGTACGCAACGGGCTTTAGCAGTGCCGTAGCTATTGCAAAGCGTATACTTGAAACAGGCGATGCTACGGGCTACCTCAAGTTCCTTACCACAGGTGACACCGATTATCCCATCGAGGAGCTTAAAATTGCGGGCGTAGACCTTACAAAGCCCGAAACCGTAAAGGATGCCCTCACCCTCTTTGATAAGACCATAGACGAGCTTTCTGCTCTTATGGCAGAGATGTAATCTTCCAAAACAACAAAAGCTACGAAGCAAAAACTTCGTAGCTTTTTTGTTTTTTCAACCTGCACAAAACGCCCCATCTGTTTTTGTGCATTGATACAAAAACCCCAAAAAACAAAAATTTTTTATTGATATTTTAAGGGTTTCCGACATTTATATGGTGTAGGACACAAAAAATGGTAGTTTTAGGATGTCTCTCAAAAACGAAGAAAGGAGGATAAGTTATTAATACGATTTGCAAACAAGCTTTTTTATGATATAATTTAGGAGGTTAATTGTATGAAACCTGTAGTTTATCGCAAGGGGAAACATATTGGCTTGCAATAAGTGCCCCGGATATGCAATCCTATCAATATGGATGGGACTATAGTATAACTATTTCAAAGAATTAACTTTTGAATAAGGAGGTAACAAAAATGACTAAAAAGCTTATATGTGCATTGTTGAGCATTGCCTTGCTTATAAGCTTTGCTTCTTGTATTGATGCGAATGATGGTGATACAAGCAAGGAGCAAAGTGCGGAGCATAGTACACCCCCCAAAGGTGAAGACTATGTTTTGGCTAAAACAGAGGAAAGTGCTTTAAAAGACGGCAAAAAACAAATTGCGTTTTTTGCCAATACCATCAAACCTAAAAAATCAAACGATGCAACAAAACAATATTTTCTTACACTTAGTGATTATTTAAAAGGCGTTTGGAATGAGTATGACGTTATAAACGTAGTGCTAAGCGAAAGCAAGGATACCGATGTAGTAAACTCCTACGCTTCCTATTGTGATGCTCGTTGCGTAGAATACTCCCGAAGTCTGTCTACCCGAAACGGTAAAACCGTTAATTATATGTATAAGGACAATTCCGAAGGGTTGTTAACAGAAAACACCAACGACAAAATCGAGTATGCGCAGTTTATGTTTTCTTTGTTTACGTTTCTTTTTCCGGAGATATCAATAACTAAGTCAACTTCACCGCCTACGATGTCATTGTATCGTGAGTATTACATCCTCAGCATTGATGGCTTGGAGATAACTTGCAGTGATTCATCCGACGAAGTGACGGTGCATCTTTCCGACAATGAAACGATTTCCTTGTCATTGGATGCTGACGTTGACATTTCCCTTGAACCTATAATAAGTAATCCGTCAGACACCACCGTGGTTGACAATACCTACGGTAAGCTTGTCGAGGTGGAAAAGGAAGGTACGCTGGGAGTAGAGCTTACATACGACGAAGCTTACGTACAAGAAGAAAAATACTTTAACAAGGATTATTTTTTAGGTCTTGCGGCGGATACAGCGGCTCTTTACAATAAATATGACTTTGTTACCTTGTGTTTTCCGGAGGAAAACTCTATTAGCTTTAGGGAAGTAGAAGGATATAGTAACAACCCCCTATACTATTGCGTATCTGTGGGCACACTTCTTTATTATGGCTTACCCACGGATACCGTTAACGAAAACAGAGTTGTGGATGGGAACAAAATGACCATATATAAAAACGGTACCGAGGCTTTTGATCACCTCATTTCGGAGCTGTGTTACATAAGAGCGGCGTTTGCTTCAAACTTCTTTAAAAACGCATCCGATGTTGAAATCTGGGATTATTCGGGAACAGATGGCTTTAGCTCGGCAGCGGTTTTCAAGGACGAAAACGGGGAAGAAACAGTGCTTGACCTTTCGACTCGCGGACGTATATACGTTACAAAAGACAAAGATCAGGTACAGCTATCAACCGTTTGGAGAGCGGAAGCTGATTAAAATGCGGTTATCACTTTCGCCTCGTTTATGCTTTGTGGAAACGGTGATACGTTACAGAAGGAGATGAAAAAATGAAAAAAACAGAATATATATGGTTTGCTGTAACTGTGGCGTTTAATTCTTTGTTTGCTCTTTTGGCGGTGGATTCAAAAACTTTGGCGCAATCTGTCGTTAAGTATTTTATCAAGGGTGAGAATTATGAGCGACTCGTAAAAGCTTTTTTGACAGGCGACGTAGAAAGGGAACAAGAGCTTACAAAGTATTTAAGGATACCCGGTATAATAATAGCGGCAGGAACGGTTATAGGATTTGTTTTGACAGCTATATGTGTAATAAAGTTTTTGGAATATTATAAAAAAATTCCCCAAAACAAGAGAGCTTTAACGGTGGGAATATCAGCCTTTCTTGCAACAAGTGCCGGTATTGGTGCGTGTTATGCTTTGTACCGGGAATGGAAACTGCTGTTTTTGATATCGTTCATTCTTGCGTTTGGTGCTTTATGTGTTTTAGTAACAGCTGCTTACAAAGCGTTATCCCTCTTGTTGGAAAAACACAGCCGTATTGGTACAGTAATTACCGTTTTGTTTAGCTTTGTGTTTTTATCTATGGCGTTCGTTGCCGCTTCCTCAGCAAATCTCAGTGCGATCGTAGAATTTGAGAATATGGGGATATACGGAGCAAGTATGGGTGCTTCTTCTTTGCTTTTCCTTTTCGGTGCGGTTGCGCTCGTCGGCACTTTTGTAAAAAAATTGCGTTTTTCGTGGATAAAACCCGCTGTGGCAACACTGCTTTGCGTTCTTAGTGTTTATTCTGTTTTTATCGTTGGCTTTACCTGCTTAGAAATCAGCCAATCCACCGGCTATGTTAATCCGATTAAGTGCATCGCCATCGACGTAAGCGTGATTCGTTTAGGACTTACCGAGGCAGATTACGTTTGCGCTTACAATGGTATAGACGGCGAAAGAGTATATCTGCTCAAGAGAGCGATAGACAGAAATCAAAAGGAATTAGATTCTGAGCTGTCGGAACTGTTGGACGGTGTAAAAATAGGAGACGTATATCACCGCACCGTTAACGGCGTTGAGTATAAGCATATATCCTTGAATACCTTAAGCGACTTTTACGTTTTCAGGCTTATCCCCGCTTAATAAAACAAAGCTACGAAGCGCGACCGCTTCGTAGCTTTTTACTATTTGATATCAAATTCGGGGGGCACGTCAAGCTCCTCAGACACGTATTTTCCGTTTTTTTTCCTCTGGCGCACACATTCTGTAAGCAGGTATTCTATCTGACCGTTTACCGAGCGAAAATCGTCCTCCGCCCAAGCGGCGATAGCGTTATACAGCTTAGGTGAAAGCCTCAGAGGTATCTGCTTTTTCACCTTATCTTCCATAACTCATCAATAAAGGCTGCCGGAGTTAACCACGGGTTGAGCATCACGGTTGCCGCAAAGAACAACAAGCAGGTTGCTTACCATTGCCGCCTTGCGCTCTTCGTCAAGGTTAACCACGTTATTTTCGTTAAGACGTTCAAGCGCCATCTCAACCATACCCACAGCGCCGTCAACTATCATCTTTCTTGCATCAACTATGGCACTCGCCTGTTGACGCTGAAGCATAACAGCCGCTATCTCGGGAGCGTATGCCAGGTAAGTGATACGGGCCTCTATTATCTCAAGCCCCGCTTCCTTAACCCTCTCCTGTATCTCTTCCTTAATGCGGTTTGCAACTATCTCGCTGGAGCCTCTAAGGCTGCCGTCGTCGGCTATGCCGTCACCCGTTGTGTCAACGCCCGGAGCAACGTCGTAGGGGTAAAGACGAACAATGTTGCGCAGTGCGCTGTCACACTGCAGGGAAAGATACTCCTTAAAGTTGTCTACCTTAAAAACAGCCGCCGCAGTGTCCACAACTCGCCACATAACGGCAATGCCAATCTCAACAGGGTTGCCAAGACAGTCGTCTATCTTCTGCTTGTTGTTGCTAAGGGTCATTATCTTAAGGCTTATCTTCTTACTTACAAACTCCGCGTTGCCGTTTGTCGCCACAGGCTTTGCATTTTTCGCATCCACGTCACCGCTTTGGCTAAGCTTTGTGTTGGCCGCAGGGTTAACGGCAGAGCAGAAAGGGTTAACAAAGTAAAAGCCCTCGTTTTTTATAGTGCCTATGTACTTGCCAAACAAGGTAAGCACCAAAGCCTCCTGGGGCTTTAGCACCTTAAGACCCGGAAGCACAATCCAGCCCAAAGCGCAGTATGCGCCGCCTATGGCAATAAAAGGTATGTTTTCCGTAACGCCGCCGTAAACTAAAAGCCCAATAGCGGCAAGATGAAGCAGAATTGTCAAAACAAGCACAAGCATACCGTGCTTTTTGTTGGTCAAAACCTTTTCTTTTACAATATTTTTGTTTTCCATATCAAAACCTCGCTTTCTGTATGGTATCAAAATGATATCATAAAATGTGCTTGTTTGTCAATAGAAAAAATAAAAATCAAAATACTTTCGCAAACCCCTTGAAAAAGTCATCGTATAATGTTAAAATACATAAGCTGCAAGGTGCGCAGCACAACAATACGGCGGCAGATACAGCGTCGGGCATCCCGTTCGATGAAAAATTGAATAGTCGTTATACTCCAAACGGAGTTTAACATATACGGAGACGTATCGAAGTGGGGACGTTTGCGACCGCCGCCCAAGGGGTCCTCAAAACGAACAAAGTGAGTTTTGGGGGTTCGCGTGACGGTGGCGGATGAAGGGAGCAAAAAGGAGTGGCAGCGGTCGAAATTTTTGCGAAGCGAACAGCGAGCGAAAAATTTCGGGCACCCGGGCAGGACATAACGGGGCTGACTCGAAATCATGTTGTTTTCTCCAAAAACTGAATATTTTTTACACGGAGAGGTATCGAAGTGGTCATAACGGGGCTGACTTGAAATCTTCTTCGCCAAAAGGAAGTCGAAACGCCGAAAACCTTTTAACCATGCGGGTTTCGGGCATTTCCTTGTTTCTGAAACACGATGAGTTCTAACGAGAATTCTAATACAACTGAATATTTGCGTTAATACTCCTTTGGGAGTTTAACATATACGGAGAGGTATCGAAGTGGTCATAACGGGGCTGACTCGAAATCAGTTTGCGAGCAATCGCACATGGGTTCGAATCCCATCCTCTCCGCCAAATGAACCCTTGAAAACCCAGTGTTTTCAAGGGTTTTCTCTATCTTCAAGATTTTTCTTCACGGTGTTTTTTATAACTTTTGCTGCATTTTTCGGCGTGTTTTACGCTTAAAAACCTTGCTTGCGCTTAAAAACCTTGCTTGAAAATAGAACAAAAAGCCCTTGGAAACCGCATAAAATAAGGCTTTTTTCAAGGCGGCGCATTTTTGGATGTTAGAATTATTTATGTCGGCAAAAGATTTCGGCACTTTTAAAAGTACCGGTTGAAGCATACTTGATTAAAAATCTTTTATGTTCTGTCGGGGGTCGGGATTCAAATA
>JAZSLS010000138.1:0-2003 GCA_045535465.1 Eubacteriales bacterium | reverse complement strand
AGTAATTTATATGTATTTCAAAGCGCCTAAGAAGAGTGCTTGGCTTTTGTGCTTTGTATTGATGCAGTCGATATTTATGCTGACCTCAAGAATGCACGAGCGCTACCAGATACCTGTTTTGATATTTAGCCTGATTGCTGTGGTTTACCACAGAAGCAGTAAAATGTTTGGAGCTTACATTCTTCAAACCGTTATGGTGTTTATTAACGAGGGACTTCTTTTCCTTAGAGCAACCCACGGATACAGCGTTCCGTGGCGTGAATACTATCCGCAGATTATGGTTGTTTTGTCTGGGGTGAATCTCGTGGTATACTGCTACACTGTGTGCATTGCAATTATGGAAATGTATGACGAAAAGGAGATGAACGCCGATGTTCTTGTCTGAAAGCCGACAGGGGACAACCCCTTTGACAAAACCAAAAGAAAAGTATCTTCAGGCGTTTTTATGGGCGTTTGTTTGCGCTGCGCTTCTTTTTCTTCCGTTTGTTATCTACGATAAGGGATACTTCTTGTTTTTTGGCGATTTTAACGTCCAGCAGGTGCCTTTTTATAAATTGGCTCATGAAGCAGTCAGAAGCGGAGATATCTTCTGGAATTGGTATACAGACCTCGGCGTAAATTTCATAGGTTCCTATTCTTTTTATCTTCTCTTCAGCCCGTTTTTTTGGCTGACGCTTCCTTTCCCGACCTCAATCGTTCCGTACTTTATGGCACCTCTTTTGGCGCTCAAATTTGCAGTAATGTCACTTACGGCATACACCTTCATAACGCGCTTCGTGAAGAACAAAAATGCTGCACTTATCGGTGCGCTCTTATATGCTTTTTCCGGTTTTTCGGTGTATAACATCTTCTTCAATCATTTTCACGATGCGATGGCATTTTTTCCGCTTTTGTTGGTTTCGCTTGATGAGCTTGTCGAAAACAATCGCAAAGGCCTTTTTGCGATATGCGTTGCATTGTGCTTGATGGTCAACTACTTCTTCTTTGCAGGACAGGTAGTTTTTGTAATTATCTACTTTGTCATCCGTGTCATATCCGACAGAGAATACCCAATAACTGTTGTCAAGTTTTTGAGAATTGCTTTTGAAGCTATTCTTGGTGTTCTGCTTGTTGCAGCCGTTGCAGTACCGTCCTATCTTGCTATAGCGGACAACAGTCGCGTGGGAGGTTTCCTCACAGGCTGGAGTACCGTTTTGTACGCAAACGAGCAGAGATATCTCGATATTTTGCACAACTTCTTATTCCCACCTGATCTTCCCTCAAGACCGAATTTTTTCCCCGATTCTAATGCCAAGTGGTCTTCTATGGCAGGTTGGTTCCCGCTCTTTAGCCTCTCGGGTGTAATCGCTTTTATGTGGGCAAAGTCTAAGCATTGGATAAAGCGCATAATTGCGGTTTGCATCCTTATGGCTTACATTCCTTTTTTGAACACAGCTTTTTATGCCTTTGACAATTCCTACTATGCCCGATGGTACTATATGCCGATATTGATAATGGCACTTGCCACCGCTATGGCTATTGAAGACCCGGAAGTTGATATGAAAAAGGGAATAAGATGGACTATCACGCTCACCGTTCCGTTTATCGTATTGGCTTTTATCCCTACCACCAAGGATGGAGAAACCGTCTTTTCGGGTGTTATTAAGTATCAGGACAGATTTTGGGCTTACGTTGCCATCGCTTTCTTGAGCCTTACTGTGCTTTCGCTGATATTTAATTTCCTGCGCAATCACAGGTTGTTCTATAGGGTTACGACAATCTCTTTGGCTGCACTATTTTTGATATACGGATGGTTGTTTGTCGGTCTCGGAAAGACACATTCATACAATGATGAGTGGATTATAAACACGGGTATTGAGGGTAGAGAAAAGCTTTATATTGACGATGACGATTTTTACCGTGTCGACGTGTATGACGGAATGGATAATCAGGCAATGTTCTGGCATCTTCCCACCATACAGGCGTTTCACAGTATCGTTCCGCCTTCGGTTATGGAGTATTAT
>JAZSLS010000002.1:0-7758 GCA_045535465.1 Eubacteriales bacterium | reverse complement strand
ACCTGAACGCCGCCTTCGGTGTAAACACCTTCGGTAACGGTTGCATCGTTATTAGCATCATCAATGGTAACTTCCTTACGAGCGGTAAGCTTGTTATAACCGGCAGGAGCTACAGTCTCTTCAAGGTAGTAAGTAGCGCTGTCAAGACCAACGATAACAGCTTCGCCGTTAACAGTTTCGATTTCAACGCCGGTTTCACCATCCTTAGCAACACGGTAAGCGCCGTCTGCAGTCTTAACAACAGCTATTTCGTTACCTTCGGTAGCAGCATCATAAAGCTTAAACTTAGCACCGTCAAGAATCTTATTAGCTTCATCGGTCTTTACAAGTTCAAATCTGTAAACGTAAGTAGTAGTGCTTGCCTCATTTGACTCAAGGTTGCTGTTTTCACCATAAACAAGGTAGGTGTTGTTTACATTGCCTTCGCCGCCAACAACAGCATTTTCGTTGATGGTAGCAGTGTATTCAACAACTATTGCCTTGCCGGAAATGGTTGTAACGTAGTCGTTTTCAAAAGCAATTTCAAAGTCACAGTCAGCATCAGCGAGGGCCTCTCCGGTCTTAACGGTGTAGTCGGCAGTATCAACAGCAACACCGTCAACAGTAACAGAGCTTATACCAACATAATCAAGACCTGCATCCATCTTATCGTGGAGTACGTAGTTTACGGCACCGTCAACAACGTTAATAGTAGTCTTGAAGTATACGGTAGCAAAGAAGTTATCATTGTTGCTTTCGCCCCAAGCGTCGCCTTCTTTAACTTCCTTGGTTACTGTGGGATGTTCATTCTTATCATCCTTGGTAAACTCGGTATCAGTGGTGTCAAGAATACAAAGAGTACCAATGGTGGAGTCAACGATGTAATAACCCAATGCAAGGTTATCAAAAACAACGGTAGTATCATCAGCATTTACGGTTTCAGTAGCTTCTACGCTATTGGTTTCCGCATAAGCTATTGCAGCAGCAGCGATAGCAGCAGCTTCGTTAGCATCGATTTCACCAACAGTGGTAACAATATTGGTATCAGCATCGATAGCAAAGTAAGCACTCTGAGCAGCAAAGAAGTCTACCCACGCTTCAACAGCTGTGTAGGTATAAGCCTTACCATCGGAACTCAAGCTAAGGTCAGCCATTTTGTAAATGGAATAGTCCTGGCCAACAACGGTTTTGTTGATAGTAATCTTACCGTTATCAGCAGCACCAACGAAGATACTGCAAGTTGCAAGCAACATTACAGCGCAGAGGATTGCAACGATTCTTTTCATAACATAATTCCTTTCTGTTTTATATTTTTAATTGTTGCGACTAAATTAATTTTTACCGGCATTCCGCTTATACCTATATATAAGAGCTGCACCAAATGCGACAAGCATTACGGCTGCACCTATGTAAGGCATAAGATGTCTTGCAAGACTGCCATTGGTAGAAGGAAGCTCGTAGCCGCCGGCGTTATAGTATGTAACACCGGAAGTCTGGCTTATCTCTCCGCTTGAAACAAGACCGTTTGTTCGTTCTTCGCCGCCGGACAGCTTGTACGCTGTCTGATATCCGCTTGCGGCGGTTTCGGAAACAGTCCAGGTAGCGCCAATAGGTAAGTTTTGAATTTGTACCGTTTGACCGTGTACAAGGTTTAAGGTAGCCTTGCCACCGGTAAAGGTAACCGAGCTTATTTCACCCTTGGTATCAGTACAAACAAAAGTACCCTCAAGAGGAGTGGTTCCGTTGTAAACGTTAACGGTAAACTCAAAGCTGCTTTCAGTGTTTTCTACACCTTCTACTTCTTTTGTAACAGAAAGGGCTCCAACGAGAGAATTTTCAAAGCTGAAGCTGCCAACGTCACTTCCCTCACCATTCAAAAGAAGAACAGGAACTGCAGTGGTCTTGCCCGTTGCAGCGTTTGTATTAAAGTCAACACGAAGAACATAATAATCCGTATCATACCCGGGGATAATACCGGAGCCCTCCTCAGCTATGAGGAAGTATGCGGGAGCGCTTATATTCCACGAGGTGTTGAAATTAAGGGTGAAGCTTACAGGTGCGGAGGCTGTACCGCTAACAGTTACAGTCTGCGCCATTGCAATACCGTTATCAACGGGAACGAACTGATTGCCGTTGGGAGTAACCTGAGTAAGCTTTATAGTATACTCGTGATCCTCTCCATCAGAATTCAGCAAGGTCTTGTCGCCGTTAACGGTTACGGATATCGGCTCAACGCTGTTTGTTACAGTAACAATATGATTGGTTGACAGCGCTACATTACCTGTTACCTTTCCATCCACCACCGACATAGTCTGTGTGTTGGTGGATGACCATAACGTATAGGTTGTAGGATTGTTGTTTGCCGTGCTGAACGAGTAAGCGGGTGTATAAACGTCGCTTGCCGCCTCATTAAGCTCTATTTTGGTATTGGCAAGAATATTATCAAACTTAACGTATTTATCCGAGCTGAAGGTTACCTTACCTGCTGTTGTTACTGCATAATTGCCTGTCACCAATGTGCCGTCGGAATTATACAGCTTGTAGGGTGTGCCTACCGCAACGGGCACTCCGTCAAACTTAAGCTCAAACGTGAAATCCTTTACAGTATCACTAAAATCGTCAAGCTGTTTATGAATTTCCAATGCGCTGTAATAATCCTCGTTGACGGTATTGGTTACACCGACTATCTGTATTTTTTCACGCTCGTCCACCGCTCTTTCAAAAATCTGAACCTCGGTAAGACCGACTACGCCGCTGCCGGAACCGGCAACCGTATTATTACCCTGTGCAACAGAATCAACGTACACCCTTACTACGACTATATTACCTGTTACGGGAGTTCCCGCTATCGCATACTTGCGAACAGAACTTGTCGAGTCTATCTGTACGTGCTTGTCTTTAGTAACCGTACCCAACAAAGTACAACTGGAATAAGATTTAGCATATCCAACGTAAACCTCTATCTTGTCAGGAAAGCCGCTATAATAACGTGGCCTTACGGTAGCGTATACGTTAACTTCGCCTACCTCTGCCTCATACGGTAATACAAAATACATATTAAACACGCCCGAGGACAAAGAGGTAAAGGCACTTGGTGCTATTTCCATAACCCCCGATGTACCGTTGGTTGAAATTACACCGTCGTTCAATTTACCCGAGTGGTCAATGGTGTGAGCTGTGTATCCATTGGTTTCACCGTAATCACCGGTATTAACGCCCGCTTGAGAACCAATAGCATACAGGCCTCCGTTAGTGGCAGCTGCAACATTAATGTGTAAGGCCTCCTCGCCGGAAGTTCCACCGGCGTGAATGTGGTCACTCTCTATAGCATAATAGTGAACCCCGCCGACAACTATCTCTTCATTGACGTCGCTGGAAGGTGGATTTGGCGAAATTTCTATGATGGCTCCACGATACTGCGAAGCGTAATCCTTATCAATCAATTCTCGGACGAAAAATTCCTTATTGATAGGAACGCCGCCCATAGCAACCTCGTTCGCCTTGATGCGAATAATGCCGTTCTCATCAACAATTCGGCTTTCCTTAAACTGAAGGGTGCCTTTTTCGTATACCGCATATTCTGTACCGGGCTCTATGAGAACAATATTGTTATCGGTATCGGAAACGTTCTCTACATACTCAACTATCTGGAAATAATAATCAGGGTCTCCAACAACACTGTCTGCCACAACGTCCTTTGAAATTTCAATACTGTTTTTAGGCATTGCGGTAAGGTTAAAATTAATGCTGCACATACTGGAGCCCGAACCACGTTCCATATAGTAAAAGTCAAGAGCGTGAACGGTGTCTTCGGCAAAGGTACCGTTTACCAAACGGCTTGTGCTTATACCTGCCGCAGTGAGAATTTCACTGAAAGTAACAACCTTGTAGGGAGTGCTTTCTATCTCACCGGTAAAGTCAAGAAGCTTGTAGTAGTAAACCTTACCTTCTTTAAAGTTGATTGTACCGCCAACGTGACTGTGGATACCTGAAAGGTCGAGGAAAAGAACACCGTCAAGATATACCCAAACGTCATCATCGCCGGTAAAGTTAAAGGTCATATCATTGTTATGCTGGCCCACAACACCACCCTTAGGCTGAACAAAATCAAAATGTATATCCATACCGAAGAAGAAGTTGCTTTCTTCATCAAAATCTATGGAAAACATCTTATCAAAGCCGTTCTTTGCTAAGGTTTTTTCGTAAAGCTGATAGGAAGCATCGGTAGTAGAGGTTACCTTATCGGAATAATACTTAAGAAGCTGATAAGGAAAAACTCCTGCGTTTTCATAACCGCTAAGGAAAGAAGAGGAACCTGTAAGGTTTGTATACATCTCTTCCATAACGTCAGCCAAATTCTTATAACATTCAAGCCCCGTAGTGTTATACAATGCGTGGGCACTTGCAATAGTCCTCTTTATGTAATTAAGGTTAACGTAGTTTGAAGTAGTAGTTGCTCCGTTTTCGTTTATATACGTCTGAGGAGAAAGCGGAGTAGTATCCGTCGCAAGGTCGGTGAAAGGCATAAAATTACCGAAAGGATACATTACAAAGTTAGGTGTTATCTCCTCGTCGTAAAGCTTAAAGGTATTGGTAGCAGCATCCCATTGTGCGTGAGTTTCACGAGAGTCGAAGTAATAAAGCTGATCAACGGGATCGTATTGGAACAAGCCCGTTATATTCTGAGTATTTTTTTGCTCGATATAGCTTAACCTTGTTTCTCGGCCGTTCTTGAATAAATACCCAAGGTCAGTACCGTTAATAAGAGCAGGCGAACCGTTTTTAAGCAACGGATACATTGCACCTTCGGTAGCCTTTATGGCATCAAAACCGGGATACAGCTTGTTTATACCGGCAGGGTTGCCTGAACTACCTGCAACGTTAAACTGCGTCATATTAAAGTCGGATACCACCATATCACCGAAGCCTAAATCATATCTTTCGGGAGGCATAGAGAACATTGTGGTGGTAAGAGGCGCAGGACGCTGGAAACCGGGACGGGGATATGCCGTACCGGATGCCTTATCTACTTGCCAATAAGAATTGATATTCTCTCCGTCTACGGTCCCACCATAGTCGAACAAATTGATATCAATAAAGCTAGTAGTGTTAGGAGTGGTTATACCGCCGTGGATGTACGGTGTATTATCGATATGGCTTTCTTTAGCTTTGGTGCCGAAATCAAGGTAGCCTATACCTTCCGAAACCGGTACGTTGGGAGATGAAGATGAAGCCATTGCCCAAGTCGGAAAGGTATATTGCTCGGCGCCGGAAGCGTTATAGTATACAACGGAGTCACCAACAGTTACCTTGGGGTTTATATCAACACCCATAGTCCTACCGCTTGGATCGGTATAGGTAGGGTGAAGAAGAAGCATATAACCGGAGGAGGTGGTGTTGGATAAGGTGCGTTTATTAACACCGGTACCGTGTATCTTAGCCAAATAAAACATATTGGTGGTAGCGTTAAACTCTATCTGGTAGCAAACCCAAGCATTAAAATCCAACTGATTTATCCAAGTCTGAGTGGTGTCGTTATTGTAAGCGGCGTTAAGATATGCATCAATCGTTTTACCTATAATAACAGTTGAGTAACGATACCCTACCCACGCAAGCTCATTAATTTCAAACAAAGTGTATCTACCTGTTTTGTCAACAGACACGTAATACGTTGACGGAACGGAAACGCCTTGAATAAGCTCTTCCAGCTTTGAATAATTGGTTACAAGGTGACGATGGTTTTCGCTTACCTCAAAATAAATTAAGTTAGGAATACTGGAAGCGTTCATTATTTCAACAAGACGCTTTTCGTAAGCATCCATATCATCTTCCAGAAGCGAAAGCTCGTCCCAAGCCTGTTCACAAGTAGGAAGCTTGTTAATGGCATCTATTACAAAATCTATACGCTCAAGCTCATCGGCGTTCACGGTTTTACGCTCAACCTGAGATATTACACCATATCCCATAACAGTGGTGCCGGAAAGCACGTAGCTTGTTTCTGCAACGGTATTTTCAAGGTTGCCCTCGATAACGGTAATAGAGCCATCCTCTACAGCTTTAATTATGGCAACGGTATCGGCGTTGCCGTTTGCATCCTTATCAAGAAAAACAAGGTCACCCTTGTTAGGAGAAGCAGCGTTTGCATTGGAATACAAACCGTCGTTAATCCAGTCAAGCCTCATAGCGTCTGCACCCGAATTATAGGGTACAAGAGTTTCGTCGATATCGGAATAATACAAGCAAAAGCTTGCAAACATTGCCGACCACTCGCCATAAGGATTGCCGTGCCAAGCGCCATAACGATTATATCCTTGTCTATTACCATTACCGTCAAGGATATAATTAAGTTTGCTTTCGGTGTATCCAAGCTGAGAGGAAGCTATTGCCACAATGTCGTCAGCCAAAACGCCCGTAAGCTTAACTCCGGACACGGAAGCGTTCCACTCCACCTCAGATTCAAGATCCGCTTTTAAATTGGAATAACAAGAAGCCGTATGGATATGCTCCTGCTTTTCGCAGCCTGCGGCCAAACACTCTTCGTTATGAGTATGTTCATCTATACCGCAAAACGCCTCATCAGCCATCGTAATACCGGTAAGCTTAAGCCACCAAAACACACCTAAAACAACAGTAATAGCCAACATAATGACAACAAAGTGCTTGGCACCGAATATTCTGTTTTCGTTATTACTTTTTGCCTTTGTTACCATAAATACCTCTAAAAAACTAATCGATCCAACTTAACTTTGAAAAGGGCCAAATTCTTATCAATATCTTCCCTACCAACTGATCGTCGGTAACGCATCCTATCACCGAGCTACGGCTATCGATAGAAGTTTCTCTTTGATCGCCAAGCATAAAATACTGATTTTCGGGAACTTGATACGGAAACTCCAAATCGCACTCACCAAGAGATTTCTCCGTCAGATACGGTTCATCAACAAGCGTTGAATTAACGTAAACGTTACCATCTGCATCTATCTCCACAATATCACCCGGCAAACCAATAACTCGTTTTATCAAAATCTTATTAGAGTATGAAAAAGCGCAAAGGTCGCCAAGCTTTAAATCCTTGGTCTTAATAAGAACTACAAGCTCCCCTTCGTTAAGCGTAGGCGACATACTGTTACCTGCAATTTGAACAACAGGCAACACCAAGGTTGCAACCAGTACGGCAATTGCCGCTACAACAACCAATGCATAAACTGTATTCTTTAACACACGCTTATAGCGTTTTTTATATCGTTCTCTGTTGATTTCCGACCGAATTGCATCCATAGTCGGCATAGAAGGTTTATTTGTTGAGTTGTTTTTCTTCATCTTCCGTCGCTTTACTATCATCAAGTAATAGGCTTGCCCAACCGGATGAAACACTCCCCATATTATGTTCTGAGATAGACTGTTCCCTCTCCTCAAGCAATTTACTTATTCTTTTTATATTTTGTAAGTACTGAGCCGCAGCAGCATCAACTGCGCTGAAAACACCGTTTAGCTTCAATGCCGCCTCAGCCATTGTGCCTGCTTCTGTTTCCAACAGCTCTCGTTTTTTTAGCTGTTTGCGAGTTTCGGCTAACTCAGTTTCCAGCTCATTAACTCTGGCAGTTTGAACAAGTAATAATTCAAGCAGTTCTTTTCTATTTAATTTTTTTAATTCTTTTTCCGTCAAGAACTACCAACCCCTCAAGCTGTGTGGAATATCGAAACAAAAGCACAATATTAACTCTTTAGTATCAGTATAGCATCATTTTTAAAAAAAATCAATACTTTTTCAGAAAAAAT
>JAZSLS010000001.1:0-3467 GCA_045535465.1 Eubacteriales bacterium | reverse complement strand
CTAAGACCGCTTGGCCTCCGACTTATTCCTTTGGCAGAAGCCGTGACGTTGTACATCCTATCGACGATGGCTTTCGTAAAACCTTGGAGAGGGAAATAGCCAAAAAGCTATCCGTGGGCTGAAAACAAAAAAGCGCCGCTGTCCGTAAAAGGAGAAGCGGCGCTGCCCTTACATAACTTCTCTGTCAAAAGCACTGCGGTTGCGGTCGCAAAGGGGACACGCATCGGGAGGCGTTTCCCCCATATGGCGGTAGCCGCACACTCTGCAACGCCATACGCAGTCCTCCGTGCTTTTGTAGCGGGTCCCGTCACCGTGCTCTTTTGCATAACGCATAAGCATATCTCGGTGCCCCGCTTCCGCCTTGCCATTGGCAATAAAACGGTCTGCCAAAGCCTCGTAGCCTTCAAGCTCAGCCCTTGCGGCATAAGAGGGGTAAGTGCTTGTTGCCTCCTTGCCTTCCTCGGAAATGCTGGTTGAAAGACCGTCTTTGCGTTCCTGCTCGGCGTACCAGACCCTTGCGTGGCTCAGCTCCTCCTCCGATAAACGGCGGTAAAGCCGTGCCAAATCGTGGTTGCCGTCTTTTTCGGCGGCTTCACCCATTATCATATATCGTACGTGCCCTGCCGATTCATCGCAAAAGGCGTTTTTTATATTGTTAACGCTGTCGCTGTTTTTGTTGTAGCCCATAAACTGTCTCCTTTCCCATAACAGTTTATGCAACAAAGCTATTTTTGGTAATCGTCCTTGTTTATGGCGTAGTAGCTAAAGCTTTTGTATTCTCCCTTTATGTAAAGAGAGTTTTTAAGAGTGCCTTCGTAACGCATACCAATGTCCATAGCCAGCTTTTCAGAAGGCGTGTTGCCGATAAGTATCCTTGCCTCTATGCGGTTGAGTCCCAGCATATCAAACCCTATGGAAATTACCTTTTTTGCTGCCTCACGCATATACCCCTTGCCACGGTAACGGTGGGAAAGCACGTAGCCGATTTCTGCACGGTTGTTGTGCGTATCGACGGATGCAAAGCCGCAAGTGCCGATAAGTAAGCCGTTTTCCTTTAAAGCTACACCCCAATCGGTACAGCGTCCTTTTTTGTACGCCCTTTGCAAATGTTCAATAAGCCCCTTGGTTTCGTCAAGGTTAAGATGAGGCGACCAAAGCAAAAAGCGGGACACTTCGTCTTCTCTGGCGTAGTCATACATATCGTAAAGGTCTGCGGTAGTGATTTTTCTAAGCACCAGCCTTTCCGTTTCAAAGGTTGGCAGGTCGGTAAACAACTCACGGTATTTTCTGTCATCCAAAACTCTATCACCTCGCTAACAGTATAATACAGAGCTGCAATAATTGCAACATAATAAAAAATAAATAAAATACTTATTGACATAAATGGCTTTATGGTGTAAAATACATTATGCGTGTAAAATGGCATTTATCTTGGAGGGATTTATTCACTATGAAAAAGAAGAAAAATTCTAAAAAAATTATCGCTATTATTTTGGTGTTGGCTATCATTGCGGGTGTAGCTGTCTTTTTTGTTACCCGTGACGATAGTGCAGACGAAATTGTTCTTGCCGAAATTCCGATAATAACCTTCTTCGGTATTACAGACGAAAAGACTACCGAGCTTGGTATTATGCAGGTTGAACGTGACCTGAATAACGTACTTATAACCGAAGGATATGCGGTTAAGCTTTTCCTTGCACCAGAGGATAGGTTTGACACTATGCTTTCTTCCGCTATGAAAATGATGGATGCGTATATGGCAAATAACAAGAAGAAGGGTGAGGAAAAGCTTGGCTTTACTTACACTTTTGACTATAAGACATCCACCTTTACATACAAATGCGACAAGGATCAAGTTACTCCCTCCGTTGTATATAATCATGACACTATTATCGAAATGCTTGATGCACAGCAGGAAATTTATCCTAACGTTCCTTCCATCGACGTTGTACTTATGAATGATTATGACAAGTATTACGAGCTTGCAAAGGAAGGCGCTTTTGAAAGACTTAACAGCAGCCTTGGCGACACCGCAAAGGCTCTTAAGCAGTCTGTTACCGGTGCGTTGATCGACGCCGTTACAATAGGTACGGATATATTCGGTATTCCCAGCGTACAGCTTGTTGGCGAATACGAGTACCTTGTTTACGATCAGGATATGCTTAATAAGTATGGTGTTTCTTCCAATCAGCTTCGTTCTCTTGAAGACCTTGAGTCTTATCTTGAGCTTGTTAAGGCTGACGAGGAAAACACTGCAGCTCCCTTGCTTAACGCCCCCGTTACCGGCCCTTACGAGCTTGACAGCAGCAAGTCTTTCCTCGTAGATGCTGACGGCGACCTTCAGTTTGCTTTCGATTACGGTGATTTTACCGATTATTATTCTATCATAGCACGTTACCGCACTCTCGGTCTTATGGGCGCTCTCGAAGCTGATATAAACACAGATGACTTTGCAGTTGCTTTCTTCCAGGGCACCGAAAGTGAAGTTAAGGCTCTTTCCGAAAAGACAGGCAAAAATCTTAGCTACAACGTATATTCAAAGCCTATCGCTACCAGCGAAGAGGTTGGTGAAGCTGTTTTCTGCGTATGCTCTTCTAAGCTTTATTCCGTAAGCGACGTTAAGCACGGTATTGATTTTGTTACGCTTCTTAACGGTCCCCAGACTCAGACCGATATTAAAAACACCCTTCTTTACGGTGCTGTAGGTCTTACCTATATTGTTTCCGATGTTGACGGTACCGTTACCATTGCAGAAAACAAAGAGGGCACCGACGACACAACCTATTTGATGAACAATCTTTATACCGGTCACACTCTCCACGCTTTGAACTATGAGCCCTACGGTATAAGCGACGATTGGAAGCAGATGGTTCGTGACCATTGTGCAGATCTTACCGCTTCTGTGTTTGCAGGCTACGTTGTTACTCCCAGACAGTACAGTCTTAAGCTTACTAACGGTGAAGCTTATAAGCCTTACGGTCCTAACTACCTTGAAATAGTTGACAAGGTTTGTAAAGAGGAATATGCAAATTACATAAACGGCGTTAGCTGCGCTGTTGATTTGGAAGAGTTTAACGCTACCGCAGACGAAAAGATTCGTGAAAAGGTTAAGTCCGTTGTTACTGCGGAGTTTGAAGCACTTAAAAACGATGAGCTTAGAGCATTATACGAAGCTGAAGTTCGTGCTAATGAAACCTTTATGACAGACAAGCGTAAGGATGCAGAGTCCACCGCCGAGGCTGTTCTTAAGGAAGAGGTTACAAGTATCCTTAAAAAGGAGTTTAGAGAACGTTACGCTAATCTCGGCGTTACTGATGAGACCGAAATAGAAAACCGTCTTTTGACCGACGTTACCGAGGAAGTTAACGACGAACGTTACGCTAAAGAATATACCGAAGAAGATATAGCTGAAAAGGTAGAAGAAATTCTTGACGGTTCCATATCCGCTGAGGTTACTATCAAAGTTA
>JAZSLS010000123.1:0-4149 GCA_045535465.1 Eubacteriales bacterium | reverse complement strand
GTATCAAAAGACGAAAGATACTTGGCATAACCTTTTAGAGCTTCATCCATAGGTAGCTTTGAAAAATGAAAACCGCCTATAAGCACGTCGGGCTTAAACCATTTTACGATATTAAGCACCCCTTTATGGGAACAGCCGCTTATAAGCACACGTTTGCCGTCTTCTTCTATAAGCAGATACTGCTCGTGAAGAAATGGGTCGGGGATAAATACACCGTTTTTCTTTACTGTAAGCCCAAAGCTGCCAAGGTCAAAATCTTTTTCCCTGTCGTTGCAGGAATAAAGGCAAAATCCGTCTGCAATTTGGCAAAAGTCATCGGTGAATATAAGCCTATTATTTTCCGCAAGTGACGTATCAAGCCCTATATATTTTTCCGTGCCGTTGCAGTAAGGCCCAAAGGCGGATTGACGGATATAAACGGGAGCTTTTTTGTTAAGCTTTAAAAAGCGCTCAAGTCCCCCTCCGTGGTCATAGTGACCGTGAGAGAGCACCGCTATATCAACTGCTGACAAATCTATGCCAAGCTTCTCTGCGTTTTCCGCAAACAAGTCGCTTTGTCCCATATCAAAAAGTATGCGTTTGCCCAAAGCCTGTATATACAAAGACAGCCCGTGCTCTGCCGATACGCCTGCCATTTTGCTTGTATTTTCGGTCAAAACTGTTATTGTCACGGTAATTTCCTTCCAACTTATTTTCTTAAAACAACGTTAACATCAAAAAAATTTTATCACAATGTTTTTTGCCTGTCAATGAAAATAAAAGCAAAATTATTTTGGAGATTTTTACAGCGTTTTTTTAGTCATTTATATAAAATAGAGGTTGACATTATTTAAGTTTTGTTATAAAATGCTAGTATGAGATGCGGTGTACTTTGCCGCAAATACTAATATTTTTTAAAGGAGAAAGACAGCATGAAGAGAAGAATTGCTTGCGCTTTGCTTGCGCTCGTTTTCATCATGGCATCCGCTGTTGTTGCAATCCCTGCCGGCGCTGACGTTATCACCGACGCAGAGTTTGTGGCACCCGAAATCTTGATCCCTGACTCCATCCTCCTCCCTGATAACGACCTCATGACTAACAATGAAGAGTTTTATCTTGCTGAAGGTACCAGATGGCAGCAGAAGGTTACTACCGACTTCCTTGCTGAAGGCAAGAAGGGTCGTGGCACCTACAACTATCAGAAGTACATAGTTGTTCACAACACCGGCGCTTATCCTGCAGCTTCTACCGCTCAGGCTAACCACAACTACGGTAAAACTACCGACGTTGAGGTTTCTTGGCACTACACCTGCGGTAACGACGGTATCTTCCAGATGATACCCGTTAACGAAAAGGGTTGGCACGCAGGCGGTAACTACTGGGGCACCAGCGACACTGCTACCAAGCTTGAAATGGGTTGGGTAAGCGACGCTTCCAACTCCACCGGTATCGGTATTGAAACCGCTACTCCCGGCTTCCCTGCAGAACAGACCTCCGCAGGCGAGCTTTGGGACAGTGCAGAAATGTACGAATGGTATGAAAATACCTTCGACAGCACTGCTACCTATCTTGCAGAGCTTGTTGCTTACATCTGCGTAAGCCTCAACTTCAACCCCTACACTCAGGTTGTTCAGCACTACTCCACCGCTGCTAAGAACTGCCCTATCCAGATGCGTTACGTATTTGGCTCCAGCGGTAAGACCTTTACCTTCTACGGTACATATTTCAAGGTATTCCTTGACAGAATGTATGACTACTACGAAGCAATGGGCGGCAGCTACGTTTCTACCGACACCTCCATTAAGAACACCTTCTACAACCCCAGCGCAAAGGTTTATAACAAGGGTTCTTACACCGCTAACACCGCTGTTAACGTTTACCGTGCAGGTAACACCACCACCGAAAAGGTTGGCGCTGTTGCTTCCGGCGAAACCGTTACCGTTACCCAGACCGGTTGGAACTGGGGTAAGGTAACCCTTTCCAACGGCACTGAAGGTTGGGTATATCTTGATTCCTTCACCTATAAGGGCGCTGCTTACGCTCTCGGCACTTACAGAAATGCAAGCGGCGACATCCTTAACGTAACCGCTATCAACGGCACCACCGCTACCTACGAAGGCGGCACCGCTGATATCTCCACCCTTACCAAGGTTTACAAGGTAACCGTTAAGAATTCCGATACTTTCGGTTCTGAAAGCAAATACTACGCTGTAGGCGATACCTTTGAAGTTACCGCTAACGCTCCCGAAGGCGCTTTCCTCTTTGACCTTTGGGAAGTTACCAACGGTTCTGCTTCTATTGCTGACAGATACGCTACTACCACCACTATCACTATGCTTGCTTCCGACATCGAACTTCAGGCAAGCTACCGTGACACCTATGACCTCTCTGTTGAATCCGGCGCAGGTTCCGGCAGATACAAGGCAGGCGAAGTTGTTACCATTACTTCCAGAGATATGCCCGGTAAGGCATTTACCAAGTGGACTCTTGTAAGCGGCGAAGGCACTATTGCTGATGCTACCGCTCCCGTTACCACCTTCACTATGGGTTCTTCTGATGCTGAAATCAGAGCTTCCTACGAAGATATGGGCGAGCTTGACGTTTCCGGCTACACCAACTACGCTCTTGGTGCTAAGTACACCACTGCTTGGAAGGGCAGCACTGACATTACCTACTACGGTAACTCCAAGGACCCCAGCCTCACCAAGCTTACCGACGGCACTATCGCTACCACAAGCTACACCAGCAACGTTACCAACTTTGTAGCGTTCCAGGGTACAGGCGGTAAGGCAGAGGTTACCATTGACCTCGGCGCTGCTAAGACCATCACTAAGGTTGTTCTTCGTGACGTATCCGTTCACGGCGGCAGCTGGCTTGGTATAAAGGAAGGCACTTTTGCAGTTTCCGTTTCCAATGACGGTACTACCTTCACCGAAGTTGCAAACTTTAACGATACTATTTACTTCTCTACTCCCGGTGGCGTTAAGGATACCTCCCTCCAGACCTACCTTGGTGAGTTTGATGAAGCTACCGCAAGATACATTAAGGTTGACTTCAACTCCGAGGCTTACTGTATGAGCGTTTCTGAAATTGAAGTTCTTGGCAAGGCTGTTGACGAACCCGGTCCCGATGATCCTGAACCTCCTGTTGGTTTCATTCTTGGTGACGCAAACGGCGACTTAACGGTTGACAACCTTGATGCTGTTGTTATCCTTAAGTATGATGCAGGTATCACAGATAGCATAGACGATGGTATTGCAGATGTTACCGGCGACCACTTAGTTGACAACCTTGATGCTGCTAAGATTCTTAAGTACGACGCAGGTCTTATTGACAGTCTTTATTAAAAAGCTATTAAGTAAACAAAGGGGGGCTAAAAGCCCCTCTTTTTTTTTTGGAGGATACACTATGCTAAGTTTGCGTATTATGGAAAAAGAGCTGTTGGCTGAGCACATAGGCAGCGGAAACGTTGTTGCAGACTTTACTATGGGTAACGGCAACGACACCCTATGGTTAGCCCAACGTGTAGGGGAAAACGGCAAGGTTTACGCCTTTGATATACAGGAAGCGGCTGTTGAAAACACGAAAAAGCTGCTGACCGAAAAGGGATATATAGACAGATGCACTCTTATACAGGACAGCCATCACAAGCTTGAGGACTATATTTGCGAAGAGCTTGATGCGGGCGTGTTTAACCTTGGATTTTTGCCCGGTGGAGATAAGAGAATTACAACACTTAGGGAAACCACCCTTCCCGCTATCCAAGCGGCTATCGGAAAGATAAAACCCGGCGGGTGCTTGCTTATTGCTGTTTATCCGGGGCACGAGGAAGGCAATATTGAAGGCAAGCTTATTTGCGAGATGTTAGCGGAACGTGACCAAAAGGAGCTTTCCGCTTACCGTTTTAACGTACTTAACGCACCCACCTCACCCTATTTTATATTCATTGAGATAAACCCCAAGCTTAAAAGGAGTATATTATAATGAAAGAACAAAAGGGCTGTTTGCTATTTAAAGGCGTTAATCCCGAAGCTCTTACACAGCTTAAAACCGCCCTTGGCAGCAGCGAACGCTACTTTGGAAAAGGCGAGGTAATAATATCCCAAGGGGACAACACGGATAAGCTTGGCGTTGTACTTGAGGGCTATATAGAAGCCCTGCACTTTGATG
>JAZSLS010000129.1:0-12486 GCA_045535465.1 Eubacteriales bacterium | reverse complement strand
ACAACCCCGTTATAAGCGGCAACACCACGGCAGCAACCAAGGCAAACACCAACGGTGCGGGCATATTTATAAACCGCAGCGTAAGCAACCCCATAGTTATAAAGAACTGTACCCTGTCAAACAACCTTTGTCAAGGTGGAGAGAGCAAGGGCGGCGGTATATGCTTCAGCAACACGGGCTTGGTAAGCAACAACACCGCTACTATGGAAAACGTACTTGTTACGGGTAACGAAGCTGCAATCGGCGGCGGTATCTCCATAAACGGCAACGGTGGCTACAGTTATACTGTCAGCGTTACAATGAAAGGTCTTACCGTTGACGGAAACGAAGCATATAGCAGCACAGGCGGCGGTATCCAAGTCAGCGGTAACAGGGCTAAGGTTTCACTTAGCGATTCTGCCGTAACAACTAACACCGCATCGGGTCACGGCGGCGGTATATACCTAATTGAGGCTAAGGGCATAAGCGGCGACGCTATTCCCTTCTCCAATGTCAAAGTAAACGGCAACACCAGCACCGGCTCCTTCGGCGGCGGTATATGTGCGGATAGCATAGTTCTTAATTTGACAGGCAACAACGAGATAAACGGAAACACCGCAAGCGCTTGGGGCGGCGGTATGATAATACGTGCTTCAAGCGGTACGGGAGAGGCCGAGGTCAATATCAATATGACCGATACAGGCACCACCACGATAAACAACAACACGGTTGGCGAGTACGGCGGCGGTATTCACGTTGCCAACGTCGGCACTTCCCGCTTGAATATGAAGGGCGGCGAAATATGCGGCAATACCAGCAACAACGCGTGCGGCGGCGGTCTTGATACGCAGGGCATTACTACGCTTAACGGCACAACGATATCCGACAACCAAGCAATAGATAGCGGTACCTCTGCTTTAGGCGGCGGCGTTATAGCTCGCGGCGAAATAAGCAACCTTACGCTTACAAATTGCACCGTAAAAGATAACGCTGCCCAGTACGGCGGCGGAATTACGGTAAGCGAGAACGCAACCGCTACAATAACAGGTGGTACGATAAACGATAACACCGCAGACGAGGCAGGCGGGCTTTTGGTATATAACAACAGCTTAGTGACGGCTTCCGATATTACCGTAAGCGGTAACACAACTACAAACGGTGACGGCGGCGGCGTTTTGGTTTCGGTGCAAAGCAGCCTTACAATGACAAACAGCTACGTAATAAACAACACTGCCGACGGCAGCTACACCGGTAACACAGCCAAGGTAGAAGAACACACGCTTGTGGGTGCAGGCGGCGGCGTAGCGGTGTTTGACGATTCTTCGTTTACGCTTACAAGCGGCGGCATCTACGGCAACCTTGCTTCTACCGCAGGTGACGACGTGTTTGCCAACGGTATGGGCACCAAGCTTAATTTACCGGCAGCTGCGGCTATGGACACGTCAAGGTTTGTAAAGGAAAACCCCGAGGACGTTTATACTTGGGTAGAGGACTATATGAACGGTGACACAAGCTACGCCTCCGGTCTTAACGGAAGCAACGGCAGGATAGTAATGAGATACCGTGAAACTCCCGCTTCGGTTCGTGCCTTTGTTAATGCAGCTGAGGGAACTTCTCCGAACGGAAGATACACAAACGAGGACGGGATGTTTACGGCAATAACCTTCGGCGTACCTAAGTACAACGTAGGCTCTGTAACCATAACCGCACCGCAAAGCGATGACCCTAACCAGCGTTTTGTGTTCACCTTAAGCGGAGTTAACTCCTTGGGTGAAACCATAAACGTTACGGTAAGCGCCCTTGGCGGACAAACGGTGGAGATAACGGAGCTTATTTCGGGCACCTACACCATAGTTCAAGACGACAATTGGTCTTGGAGATACGAGTTTGACACGGTAAAGGTAGACGAAGAAGCAGAAAGCGGAGAAAACACGGTTACGGTAACCATAACGGGCACAGAGCTTGAGGAAGTACATAGAGTAGAGTACGAAAACGAAAAGACAAGCAACAAGTGGCTAAGTCATAACAGCGTGGGCAAGGTAAATATCCCTCCCAGCACTGTACGTGATGACCCCGCCCCTGCAGTAAGCGCTTTCACCCTCCCCAACAACAAACGCTTTTACACGGTTTAATTTTAAAAGCAGAGTGCTGAGAAAGAGTGCAGACAAGACGAACCGAGGCGATAACTGTACTAAGTACTGTAAGCCGAGGTTCGTTTTGAACGAAAAAACACAATAAACAGCAGAAAATTCGGGGACACGTCCCCGAATTGTCTACTATAAAGATTGTTTAATTTTTCTTTTTTGTGGTCTGTGCCTTTGTCAGCAGTCTGAGCAAAGCCCTGCTTAATGCAGGGCTTTGCTTTACATTACGCTCCATTTCGACTTACAAAGTCGTTTATTTTTTCAAGCGCCGCTTTTTCCAAACGTGAAACGTAGCTGCGGCTTATGCCAAGCTTTGCGGCCACCTCTCTTTGAGCGTAGACCTTTCCGTCTGCACCCAAACCATAGCGCATTACTATTATCCGTTTTTCCTTGTCGCTTAGTACCGTTTCCAATGCTTTTTTTACAAGAGAAAGCTTTATGCTTTTATCAATCTCCTCCACCACGTCGTCCTCGCAGGGGATTATGTCCATATAAGTCAGCGGGTTGCCGTCCTTATCCACGTCCACGCTGTCGTTTATCGAGGTTTCAAGGGCTTGCTTTTTTTGGGCTCGGAAGTGCATAAGTATCTCGTTTTGCAGGCATTTTCCTGCGTAGGTGGCAAATCGGGTGCCGTTTTCGGGCTTGAAGGAATCTATTGCCTTTATAAGCCCTATGGTGCCTATGGATATAAGGTCGTCCTGGTCTTTGTAGGAAATGTAATACTTTTTTACTATGTGTGCCACAAGGCGCAGGTTATGCATTATAAGCTTATCTCGGGCGGCTTTGTCGCCCGCCTTGCATTTTTCAAAGGCTTCCCTCTCCTCTGCAGCGCTAAGCGGCGGCGGAAAAGTTCCGCCGGCACCGCCCACACGTAAAAACAAAAACAGAAAGCCCTTTAAAAATGAAAAAAATATGCCCATCAAATCATCTCCATAGGAGATAATATGATGGGCTTTGGTTTTTTATTAGTGTTTAGTCGTAGATGTGATACGCCTTCTTCATTTCTGCAAACTCAAGTGCGGTCTTAGCCGCCTCATCGCAAGCCTTTTTGGGGTCAAAGTCAGGGCTTAGGATGTCCTCGTTGCCGTAAAGATGAACAAGGTGCTTGCCCTCGTAAAGAAGCTCAAACTTGTCACCCGCTATATCCCTTATTTCCTTGAACAGATACATACCGGCCTCAAAGGGACGGTACATATCACGGTCGGTTATATGAAGCTGAACGCCCTGACAGCGCTCGCCCTTATGCTTGGAGAAGGTGGGAGTAAAGTAGCAACGGCGGAAGTGAACACCGGGCAGGTTATGGGCTGCCATTCTTTCCTCAAGCTCCTTGCCGTTAATAAAGGGTGCGCCCACAAGCTCAAAGGGGAGGGTAGTTCCTCTGCCCTCGGAGATATTGGTGCCCTCGTAGTAGCAGGTTGCAATATAGTGCAAGCAGCTGTTAACGGGGGTGGGTACGTTAGGCGAAGGAAGTATCCAAGGAAGCCCCGTTTCATCAAACATCATACCACGATACCAACCCTCGCAGGGGATAACCGTAAGCTTACAATTTATGTCTTTAACCTTGTTTATGTATGCGCCAAACTCACCTATAGTAAGGCCGTAGCGTACGGGAACGGCGTACTCGCCTACACCGCTGGGAAAACGCTCGTCAAGGGTAACGCCCTCTACGTCAATACCGCCCAAGGGGTTGGGACGGTCAAGCACCACCATCTCCTTACCAAACTTAGCGCAAGACTGCATACAATAGCACATAGCGTAAAGGTAGGTGTAATAGCGAGCGCCAACGTCCTGCATATCAAACACAAGCACGTCCACGTCCTTAAGCATTTCCTCGCTGGGACGCTTGTTTTCGCCAAAAAGGCTGTATACGGTAAGCCCTGTTTCCTCGTCTACGTAGGTAGAGATGTGGTCACCCGCCTGTGCATCGCCACGGATGCCGTGTTCGGGAGCAAAAAGAGCAGTAACCGTGTATTTTTCCGCCAAAACCTCGTAGGTAGGACGCATAAACTGGTCCACCCCCGTAGGAGCGGTAACCACGCCAAGGCGTGCGTTTTTAAAAATATAATCGTATTCGCTTATTCTGTCTATTCCGCAAAGTACCATAATTAACCACCTTATCTTCTAAACGTTTTGTTAAGCCACTTAAAGTAGCCGTCGTCCATTTCGTTCATAGCAACCACCGTTGTACGGTAACGCCAATTATCCTCTGCCACACCGGGAATGTTCATTCTTGTGTCGGAGCCGTAGCCGCACATATCCTGCCAGGATATAACCGCCGTATCAGCGGCAGAGCGCCACACGGTTTCTATTATTCTTCTGCAAGCGGGCGCATCCTTGCCGCCCTTTTCCCAACCGTTTTTATCTGCACCGCAGTAGTCAAGGGCAAAGTCACGCTCATCGGGCTTTGCTTCCCAAAGCCAACCTAAAAGCGTGTTGTTATCGTGAGTGCCAACGTAGGCAACACAGTTTCTTTCATAGTTGTGAGGCAGGTGGGTGGAGTTACCCTCGGGCTCAAAGCCGAACTGCACCACACGCATACCGGGAAATCCGGTTTCCTCAAGAAGCTTTACCACGTCCGAGCCAAACTCGCCAAGGTCTTCTGCTATTATCTCTCCCTTTGGCTTGCCGATAGCCTTAAACAGTGTCATCCCGGGGCCTTTTTTCCATTTACCCTCCTTGGCGCTTTTTGCGCCTACGGGCACAGACCAATAGGAAGCAAAGGCACGGAAGTGGTCTATACGCAAAACGTCGTACAGCTCAAAGCCTGCGTCAATACGCTCCTTCCACCAGCTAAAGCCGTCCTTTTCCATAGCCGCCCAGTCGTAAAGAGGGTTACCCCAAAGCTGTCCGTCCTCGGAAAAATAATCGGGTGGAACGCCGGCAACCTCCTTGGGCCTTGCCTTTTTGCCGCTTACCTTAAACAAATGCGGATTGCTCCACAAATCGGCAGAGTCAAGGCTTACGTAAATAGGCATATCACCAAAAATTTTTATGCCCTTTGAGCTTGCGTAGTCCTTAAGAGCTTTCCACTGGGTAAAAAAGAGATACTGACAAAAAAGGTGATAGGTTGCAGCCTCCTCAAACTCCGCATAGCGTTTAAGGGCGCTTTCGTAGTCAAGCCCCTTTTGCCATTCCCAAAAAGGCTTACCGCCCTCTTTTTCCTTTATAGCCATATAAAGGGCGTAGTTTTTTAGGTGCTTCTTTTCCTTGCCAAAGGCACGCACCTTAGCCAAAAGCTGTTCGTCTGCTCTGCCGTAAGCTGCTTTTAATACAGCGGCAGACGCAGCCCTTGCAAAGGAATAATCCGCAGTATAAGGGCTGCCCGTGTAATAGGCTGCCCTATGCTCCTTTTCCGTAATAAGCCCCATACCAAGAAGCTGCTCGGGGTCTATATACAAGGTGTTGCCCGCAAAAGCAGAGGGGCTTGCGTAGGGGCTGTTGCCCTCCCCAATGGGCACAGTAGGCAAAATTTGCCACAAGGTAAAGCCCATATTTGCAATTCGGTCGCACCAGGCTCTTGCTTCCCTGCCCATAACGCCTATGGCGTATGGAGAGGGCAGCGAAGAAATATTCATAAGCAGACCGCTTCGTCTTGCCATATCAGTTCATCCTTCTTCTATAAAATCTCCGCCAAAAGCTCCTTCATACCGTAAAGGGCGGGCTTTTTGCCAACAAGAAAAGCCGCCGCCTTTACTGCGCCGTCGGCAAACAGCTCCCTGGAAAGGGCGCTGTGAGAGATGGTAATATGCTCGTTACCCAAGGCAAAAAGCACCTCGTGCTCGCCAACTATGTTGCCCGCACGAACAGACTGTATGCCAATCTCCTCCTTGCTTCTGGCTGCACGTACGGACTGACGGTCGTAAACGTAACGGCTGTCCTCACGCACTGCCTTAATGCTGTCAGCTATCATAAGAGCTGTGCCGCTGGGTGCATCCAACTTTTTGTTGTGATGCTTTTCAAGTATCTCAATATCCGCATCCTCCAAAACCGCTGCCGCCTCTGCACAAAGCTTGCAAAGGAGAGCCACGCCTACGGACATATTTGCAGAAACAAATATAGGCGTTTTTTCTGCCGTTTGGGCAATAAGAGCCTTCTCTTCGTCGGTCTGCCCTGTTGTGGAGATAACCGCAGGAATGCCCCTTTCCGCAGCAAAAGCGCAAACTGCTGCCGTTTGGCTATGGTGAGAGAAGTCTATAAGCACGTCTGCCTCGCCCTTAAACTCGCCAAGAGAGGCGCCAACGGGAAAATCCGCCGTGCCGGATGCTATATCCGCACCGTAAACCACGGTACCAAGACCTTTAGACTGAATAAGAGATGCCACTGCCCTACCCATTCTGCCAAAAACGCCGTTTATAATAACTTTCATAAAAAACACTTCCTTTATACATTGTACGGTGGGAAACCCCAAAGGGTGCCCCACCGTTTGTTGCCGTAGTTATATAATGCCTTCCTGCTCCATAAGAGCGTAAAGACGCTTTGCGTTGTCCTCCTCCATATTGGTAAGAGGACTGCGAATATAGTCGCCGCAGTAACCCATTTTAGCCATAGCCGCCTTAACGGGAATGGGGTTAACCTCGGAGAAGAGAGCGTTGATAAGAGGAATGTAGCGAAGCTGCATTTCCGCACTCTCACGCACCTTGCCCTCAAAGAAGAGATGTGCCATCTTGGAGGTAAGGCCGGGGATAAGGTTGGAAAGCACGCTGATAGCGCCAATGCCGCCAAGGGACATAATGGGAACTATCTGGTCATCGTTACCGCTGTATATATCAAGCTTGTCACCGCAAAGATGAATTGTCTCCGCCACGGCGGAAATGTTGCCGCCTGCTTCCTTTGCCGCAACTATCCTGGGGTTTTCAGCCAGCTCTCTATAAGTCTTGGGCAAAATGTTACAGCCCGTACGAGAGGGAACGTTATAAAGAATGGCGGGAAGGTCAACCGCATCGGTTATCTCGGTATACATACGAATAAGGCCCTTTTGAGTAGCCTTGTTATAGTAAGGGGTAACCAAAAGAAGTGCGTCTGCGCCCGCTTCCTTAGCGTGACGGGAAAGCTCAATAGCATAAGCAGTATCGTTACTACCGGTACCTGCTATAACGGGAACTCTGCCTGCGGTCTTTTCAACCACAAAGGCAATGGCGTCTCTGTGCTCTTCATCGGTAAGGGTAGAGGCCTCACCCGTGGTGCCGCAAACTACAAGAGCATCAATACCGTCGTTTATCTGGAACTCAACAAGCTTACCAAACAGCTCGTAATCGATACCGTCCGGAGTAAGGGGAGTTATAAGAGCGGTTGCAATGCCTTTAAAAATAGGGGAGTGTGCCATATTGTAAATCTCCTTCTTGAAAAATGGAAATCAATAGTATATAATACATAGTATTAAGTTTATTAACTTATGTTAGCACATCAACTATTATTTGTCAACGGTGATTAAAATGAATTTAATGAATTTATCGAGTTATTATTACGATTTGCCCGAGGAGCTTATTGCTCAAAGCCCTCTTGAGAACAGAAGCGCTTCCCGTCTTATGGTTTATAACCGTGAAAAGGACGAGATGACCCACAGCGTTTTTTCCGATATAGTTAACTATCTTAACGAGGGTGACTGCCTTGTTATAAACGACACCAAGGTTATACCTGCCCGCCTTTGGGCAAAAAGCAACCGTAACGCAGGCGACATTGAGGTGGTTTTGCTTAGTCAGGAGGAGGGCGAGGGCATTGTTTGGAAATGCCTTACACGTCCCGGCAAGAAAACCAAGGTGGGCACGGAGCTTAGCTTTGGCGACGGGCTTCTTAAAGGTACGGTGGTAGGTCTTGCCGAGGAAGGTACAAGGCTTATTGACTTTAAGTGCGAGGGCTCGTTTTTTGAGACTATAGATAAAATAGGGGTTATGCCCCTGCCCCCTTACATCACCAAAAAGCTTGAGGATAAAGACAGATACCAAACGGTTTACGCCCGTGAAAAGGGCAGCGCCGCCGCACCTACTGCGGGGCTTCACTTTACGCCTGAGCTGCTTTCAGAGCTTGAGGCAAAGGGCGTTAAGGTGGAGAGGGTGCTGTTACACGTAGGGCTTGGCACCTTCAGACCCGTTAAGGAAAAGGATTTGCGCAACCATAAAATGCACAGCGAATACATAAGGGTAACCAAGGAAACGGCCGAGCGCATCAATGCCGTAAAGGCGGCAGGCGGCAGAGTTATTGCCGTTGGTACTACCTCCTGCCGCACGCTGGAAAGCGCCGTGGGTGAGGACGGCATACTTCGTCCCTACGACGGTGATACAGACATTTTTCTTTACCCGGGCAAAAGCTTTAAGCTTATAGACGGGCTTATTACCAATTTTCATCTGCCCGAAAGCACTCTTATTATGTTAGTTTCCGCCTTTGCGGGCTACGAAAACACTATGCGCCTTTACAAAACCGCCGTTGAAGAACGATACCGTTTCTTCTCCTTTGGCGATGCTATGGCAATTTTATAATTACAAGCTCAATTACCAAACGGTATTTTAAATATCGTTTGGTAATTTGTTTTTTAGGCGCACCGCAGAAAAAAACAGCAGGATTTAAAAAATTAAACTTTTTTTCAAAAGCCATTGACAAAAAGAAAAAAACGTTGTATTATTGTATTAGTACATTAATACAAGGAGGTGGCGCTATGGCTTGGAGCTTTTCGGCAGACACGCCGGTTTATTTGCAGATAGCAGACAGAATTAAAAAGCTTGTGCTTTGCGGCGAGTATCCCCCCGGTGCACAGCTTGCTACGGTGCGCCAGCTTGCCCTTGAGGCGGCTGTTAACCCCAACACGGTGCAAAGGGCGTTCTCGGAGCTGGAAACGGAAGGGATTATAGTTTCAAAGGGTACCCTTGGCAGGTTTGTTACCGAGGACAAGGATGCTATTGAGCTTTGCCGCAAGAATATGGCAAGGCTTATAGTATGCAAATTTATCGGCGAAATGGAGGCACTTTCCGTAAACAGGGAGGATGCTATTGCGATGATTAAGGAGACAAAGCTATGAATGTGCTTGAATGTAACGGCATAGTAAAATGCTACAAAAAATACATCCCCGTGCTTAACGGGCTTAGCCTGCAGATTCCCGCAGGCAGGATAATAGGTCTGCTTGGCCCTAACGGATGCGGAAAAAGCACCTTTATAAAGCTGGTAGCCGGTCTTTTACAGCCCGATGCGGGTGAGATACGCATCTGCGGCGAGGAGATAGGTGAGAAAAGCAAGGCGCTTGTTTCGTATCTGCCTGAGCGTCCGTATTTCAACGGCGGTATGAAGGTAATGGAGCTTATTGACTATTTTTCGGATTTTTACGAGGATTTTGATGCTGACCGTGCTATGAGGCTTCTTACCGACCTTTCAATTGACGCTACAGCAAAGCTTAAGACCCTATCCAAGGGCACAAAGGAAAAGGTTCAGCTTGTGCTGGTAATGTCACGCAAGGCAAAGCTTTATCTGCTGGATGAGCCCATAGCGGGTGTTGACCCTGCAGCAAGGGAGTACATTCTCAGCACCATAGTAAGCAACTACGACCCTCAAGCGTCTATTATCATCACCACCCACCTTATAACGGACGTGGAGCAGGTGTTGGATGACTATATTTTCCTTGGCTTTGGCGGTCAGGTGCTTATGTCGGGCAACGCTGAGGACACAAGGAACCAAAGCGGCAAGTCTCTTGATGCCTTGTTTAAGGAGGTGTTCAAATGTTAAAAAAGCTTATTAAATACGACTTTAAATACCTTTTAAGGTTTTGGTGGATAGCTGCGCTGATAAGCTTTATTATCTCCGTTGCCGCCAGCGGCTGTATCGGGATGCTCGAAAACGGAAGAACCCTTCCCTGGGTTATCGAGATAGGCGCCACCTTGCTTTTGGCGCTGGCTATATTTGCAATTTTTGCCTTTTTCGGGCTGACCTCCATACTGATATTCATAAGGTTTTACAAAAACCTTTTCTCCGACGAAGGCTATCTTACCTTTACGCTGCCCGTTAAAACGGTATCGGTTCTTAACTCCAAGCTGATTTCTGCCGTGGGTATGAATATGCTTAGTCTTTTGGTTGTTTTTGTTGACCTTATGACTATGCTTACTTTGGGCTTTGGCTTTGACTTTTTAAAGGAAATGTCCGAGGCAGTATCTATGGCTTTTGACGATGTTGGTTTGTACCTTATCGTATACCTTGCAGAGGCTTTGTTGCTTGTTTTGGCGTTTTTCGTATGCTCTGTGCTGTTTACCTATATATGTATCAGCTTTGCATCGGTTATCACCAAAAAGGCAAGGGTTATTACCGCTGTCGGCATCTACTACGCAGCTTCCAGTTCGTTGACCTTTTGCGTTCAAATGTTTTTCATCTTCGGCACTCAAAGCCTTAGCGACTGGATAAGCAACGTTCCCGCTGAAAGCCAAGAGCCTATTTGGGTTTTGGTGGAGCTGGTGTTTATTTTGTTCTTTGCTATGCTTGGCGGTCTTATGTACGCTTTGGAAAGATACATCCTTGACCGCAAGCTTAATTTGGCGTAAAGGAGGCATACGAAAATGAAAAGAATTATTAGCATCCTTTTAACCCTCCTTTGCCTGACCGCTATTATCACACCTCTCACGGCATTTGCCGCCAAGGACGAGATTGTGGTTGCCGAAGGGCTTGAAAGCTTAAGCTTTGACGGCAAGGAGTACCTGCTTTTTGACGGCAGAAACGCCACTGCCTTAGGCTTATACCGTCAAAATCGATTTAAGCTTACACTGCCCGCAAACGAGACGGAGATAGTAAACTACGAGATGTATTACGACATCGGAGAAACTGTTTTTCAGATAGACTACGTTTACAAAAACGGTTCGGTGCTCACCTGCTACTATCTCCGCACAGACTACGTTTCTATATTTGAAGAGGAAGCGCAAAGCGACAAGTTTAAAGTTAATTTCTACTATCCATACAACAATACCGTAACCGGCACCCTCGACGAGCTTATGGGCGAAGCCCTTACTCTCTCTTACGAAAAGCTTAGAGGGGCAGAGGAGTTTGACGTTTATTCAGACGGTAGGTATGATATTCACTACGGGTTTATACTTTATACAGATGGTGAATTTTACTTTGCTTCTCCCACCGAAAACAACGGCGCAACGTCCTTTTGGGATATGGAAGAGGTGTTTGCCCACAAAATAAAATCCCCTGCTTTAGAGGATAAGCTCAGGGACGCCATAGACGAGTATTACAGCACGGATTACGGCTACGTTAACGATGAAAATTTTGTTAACACCTTCTCCACCGTGTTCCTCTTGCTTGTCTTTGCCTTTGTTCCCTTCTGCATAATGGTGCTGGCGCTGGTGTTCATAATCGCCAAAAACAGCCGCTACAAAAGGGTTTACGCCTTTGTGCTTTCCGTTTCCGCCTTGCTTTTGGCGGTAGTATCCTTGCTGGCAGCCATTTTTATCAGTACAAATTAATTTTTTAAAAGCACCTTGAATATATAGCGAAAACGCCTCCCGTTTTACGGCGAGAGGCGTTTTTGTGTTTATTATTTTTTCCGCAAAGGGCAAAGGCGAGCTTGTTTTGCCTTAACCATTCTTTGTAATATTTTTTAAAATATTAAAGAAATTTTAAAAAATTGGTGATATTATTGTAAGGCAAACTAAAAAAGGAGCGTTATTATGCTTTTTAAAAACATAAAAAAGGCGGTTTTCGCCGTTGTTTTGGTGTCTCTTCTTGTTCTTACGGCTTGCGGCGGCTCTACCGAAAATCCCGCTTCAAAGGACGGTGCTCTTTCATCAGACAGCTCTCTTGCATCGGGTGACGGAAGCGCAGCTACGGACTCTCCTGCCGTAATCGCTTTGACCATCCAAAACGGCGGCAGCCACACCATAGACAAGGCTATTGCAGGCACTGTGGTTATCGACACCGAGGAAAAGCTTACGCTGACCCTTAAGGGCGCAAGCATAAGCGCCTCCACAGGCCCTGCCGTTTACGTTAAGAACTGCGGCGGTCTTGAGATAATACTTGAAGGCGAAAACACACTTTGCGACAACGAGGTATACTCCGCAGAGCACAACGAGCTTAAGGGTGCGCTTTTCTCCGAGGACGATATTGCTTTTTCGGGAGACGGCAGTCTGTCCGTTACGGGCAAGCGCAGCCACGCTATTGCCTGCGATGACGGCATTACCGTAAAAGGCGGTACCATAACCGTAGAAAGCGCTGTTAAGGACGGTGTGCACGCCAACAACCTTATTGAAGTTAAGGGCGGCAGCCTTACGGTTAAATCCGCAGGCGGCGACGCTATGGAGTGTGAAGCGCTTATTACCGTAAGCGGCGGCAATCTTGACCTTAGCTCCACGGGTGACGGTATAAAGGCTTCCCTTTAAGTCGGATCGTAGCCATG
>JAZSLS010000075.1:0-5847 GCA_045535465.1 Eubacteriales bacterium | reverse complement strand
CTGTACCGTCAATTTCTATGGTAACTTTCTTTTTATCATAGGACGTTCCTCTGAAGAAGAAGCCACCGCCGCCCATTTCGGATTGCAAAGCCAAGAACGCATCGTCAAACGCCGATCCTTCTTCATTGTCTTTGTCATAGGCTGTATAAGCTCGCGCATAGTTGTTTTCAACCTTGCCGCCTATAACGTTTAGCGTAGTGGTGGCATTAGGCTCGCTATCACTTATACCAAAGCCCAAAACAAAGTAAGCTCCGCCGCATCGCAATGCGGAATTATAAATAACATCGGAATTACTTACCGTCACGTTGGCACCGTATAACACGGCAACGGCTCCGCCGTTTATAGCTTGGTTGGAGTAGCCGTCTTCAACAGCTTCGCCTATACGTGCATTGCCTATCTCTACCACGCTGTTTAGTCCCGTTACGTATATTGCGCCGCCGTTACCTGTAGAGCCAAGGTAAACACGGTTTAACTTACCGGTAGAGTCTGCAGAGGTCATATCAGGGGTTTCAAACAAGGCCGTGTTGCCTGTAAGAGTTGTTCCGGAAATAGTTGCCTTGGCAGCAATATCCTCAAGGCATATACCACCGCCGTTGCCGCCTGTTGACGTGTTACCGATAACGCTGCCACCCGTAACGGATAAAGCTCCTGTGCCCTTTGCGTATATACCGCCGCCGCTGCCTGTGGTAGCCGTGTTATTGCTTATTACGGTGCCCGTGCCGGTCGTATTAACACCATCGGGAACGGTAGTAAGAATATCGGTGCTGTTAGAGATTGCAACCGTTACAGTAGCACCTTCGGCATATATGCCACCGCCGTAGGTGGCTTTGTTGTTGGAGATGTTGCCACGCACTATTCTTATATTACACAAGCCTTGTGTGCCGATACCGCCACCATAGCCCGAAGCTTCGTTCAAGGTAGTTGTGCCTATATCGCTATCTATCAAAGTAAGGTTTGTTGTATAAGAGGAGCTTGCAGCGGTAAACAAAGCGCCGCCGTGCTTTGCCGTGTTATTATCAAAACGGCAGTTTATAAGAGTAGACTGGGAGTTATCATACGCATGCATACCGCCACCGTAGTTGCCTGAATCGTTCCCTACAAATGAGCAGTTTCTAACCTCGGCAACCGTATTTGTAGTACAATACAAGCCGCCACCACGATAAGTGGCAGTATTGGATTCAAAGCGGCTTCCAGTTATAAACATCGTACAGTGTGCAGCGTATATAGCGCCACCGTGACCAGATGTGGTTCCGCCGTCATTTTCAGATACGTTATTTGAAAATGTAACATTGTTGATACGTAACTTGTTAGTCATATTAGCGGCATTAGAAAAATTAACAAACATACCGCCGCCGCGGTCACCCTCGGCGATATTTCCGTCTATGGTCACATTATTAATTTTAATATTATCTGCCGTGGTTACGTCTATAAGGTAGAATCCGCCGCCTCGATAAAAGGACACGTTATCGCTTATAGCGCACTTTGATATGTCGCCGGAATTACCTGTAATATTAATTACACATGCGCCTGTAGCGTATACACCGCCGCCCTGACCGTATTTACCGGTTGCTTCATTGCCGGTAATTTTTGCAGTACCGGACATATTGAACGTGGCAGATGAAATATACACACCACCGCCATTAGTACCGGTTTCGTTGCCTGTTATAGTACCGCCCGTCATAGTTAAAGTACCCGCAGTAATGTATACACCGCCGCCATACCCGCTGTCGCCACTGACGGTATTGCCGGATATTGTGCCACCCTCTATCAGTATAGTACCACCGTTACCCGTCTGACCAACACCGTGCCCTTTTGTACCGCTATGGCCTGATATAGTACCGCCCGTCATTCTGAAAGTACCGCCGTTGTTATTCCATATTATAACGCCGCCGCCATGATAATTATCGCTGTGGCTGTTTTGAGCGTTACCGCTTATCGTACCGCCTGACAATGTAAAATTACAACCGTTATACACAAACACACCGCCGCCGTCTGTGTTGTTGCTTATCGTTCCGCTTGACATCTCTGCAGTAGCACCTTTTATTACATAAACGCCGCCGCCGTGCAAAGCACCGTTACCTGTAACGGTTGCACCACTAATCCTGACATTACCACCGTAACAGCATATACCGCCACCATCGGTAACCGCGGAATTGCCGGAAATTTCACCGCCGCTGAAAGTAGCGGAGCCGCCTGCGACATATATACCACCGCCGTGTGTGGCTCCTGTATGATTTTTAACAAAACCACCGGACATAGTTAACGTGCCACCGGCAGCATATACACCACTACCGTAGGTCGCTTTGTTGGCTTCGAGTGTGCCCCCGGATATAGTCGTCGCACCCTCGTTGTATATACCGCCGCCGTAGGTGGTTGTAGCAGCAGAGGCAGGTTGAACGTAACCGTTGATTTCAACTTCATTACAACAAACCCAATAACCACCTTCGGGAACAGCAAACGCAATAATAACATATTGGAATTCTGCGCTACTGCCGCCATAGGAATAAGTTCTTAAAGTAGTTCCGGTGTAAGACCCACCCGAAAGTTGAGTTCCCGAAGTACCATTGGTATTACTTACATATACTTTTACATTTGATGGATAAGCACCCCAAACAGCAGATGTATCCCACACGTAAACATTAACACTGGTAATTGTAATTTTACTGGCGAGTTTAAAAACAATATAAGCGGTACCGGCGTTGTTACTGTTATGGTTGAAAGTAATACTATCGGAGCCATTCATATTTTTACTGCCATTGTTTAGCTTGCCCGAATGAAAAGAGGCGAAACTTGTATCACCATAATAGCTATTGTTAAAGCTTGCGCCATCACTCGTTCCAACAACTCTCTTTTCGCCTCTGAACTGTCCGCCGTTAGTGCCTAATGCGTAATTTTTAACCTCAGGCTCAACGTATTGATAAAAATCGTTGTTTTTTATCTCGGTGCTGCCGGAAACGGTTAATTCACCGCCGCTTGCAACACGTATAGCACCGCCGTTGTTGTACGCTAAATTGCTATTGATTTTCGATGTACCTGTTACGGATACGTCAGCGCTTGGGCCTACGTACAAAGCGCCGCCGCTACCGTTAGTGGAAGTGGCTTTGTTTTGCGAAACGGTAGTATTTGTTAACGTTATCGTTGCCGAGCCTGTGACATATATAGCACCGCCGTTGTTTGCAGAACAGTTGGTAATTGTGACATTGGTAAGATTAACTGTGCCGCCGGTAACATATATAGCACCACCGTTAGAACCGGCTGTGCAATTGTCAAAGGTTACACCGTTTAAGTTTGCCGTTCCGCTGCCAACATACAAGGCACCGCCGTTGGTTTTTGCTCTACAATGCCTGAATGCGCCTCCGTTCATATTGAACGTGCCGCCATTTAACTGAACTGCAGCACCGTTTTCGTCTGCCAAGCCGTTTTGAAATGTGGTTTCGTTAAACGTGGAAGTACCGCCATCCTGAATAATTATGGGGTCAAACCATTCGGGAGATGCGGATTCCCAGTTAAGATAAGACCAGTTGCCCCAGTAGATTAAATAATCATTCAAAAACTTGGAGGTTGCAGAGTTATTTCCATCGCTGTTTAAATCATACGTATTATAATAAACACGCAAACCGTCCAGCACGGTAACGCCGCCACGGTTGGAGTAGTTATTTTCTATCGTAATATTGCCGCCGTTTTTAATACGGAAAAACTCGCCCACAAACGCTCTCTCGAATTTGGTGTCGCTGGAGGGATTGGACACACCAGTACCGGCAATAGCTCTTGCCATATGAGCTATATTTACGTGTATCGTTCCCGTTACCAATCTTGCGTAGTGCATAATCATCAAATCGTACGTTGCAGGATTCCATACACCGGTATCAAAGTTAAGATAATCGCCCATTGAACGATTTGCAGTTGCAACAGAAGAGGGGTTGGAATTAATATATGTAGGTTTTTCCACAGGAAGGCTTACACCGCTTTGTCTTCCACCCGCACTGCCTTCGGGAGCGATTAAATCAGAGTTGTCCTTTACAGACTGTTTACCGCTTGTTGTACCCTCTGCAGAATACTCTGTAGTATGGCTGTAATCGGGAACAGAATGATCCACTACTGTATCGGAGAAGTTATCTTCATCAATAACTATTACACCCTCGTCTACAAGGCTTTTGTCGCCGCTTACCACCTTACCGTCCTTTATTACGATCGTGGTGTCTTCAATATATACGCTTTCGCCGTTTTGCGCATAAACGCCCCCTGCAAAGAGAGCAAACAGGGTTGTAAGGCACAAAAGTATTGTCATAAATCTTGTTTTTTTCATTATATGTTCCTCCATTCCCCTAAAGAATGAGACAGTTACTCCATTGTTAATACTTTAATAGGTTAATTATACTCCTTTTACACAAAAAAGTCAATACTTTTTGTGTTTTTTGTTCATATATGCAGTTTTACATCATTTAATTTTGTGAAGTGTGCCCAACGCAAATGATCGAAGCCTCAGCAACAAGCGATGGTGCTTTCAGGCAAGGTGCGCTTTGCGTTTGTGCGCTTACACTGCAAATGCATTTTGATTTTGTTGTATAAAGAGGCCGCCCCAAATGCACTAAGCTTGCATTTGAGGCAGCCTCCATTTTTTTGTTATATTGACAAAATTGATACCATTTATTTAGAGTAATACTTCCAAAGATTTGCCAACGAGTGTTTGGCTTTTTTTATGTTATCTACCTCGTTGGGAGTATACCAATCGGTAACTGCAAAAGAATGATTTTCAAAATTTTTACAATCCAAATAAAAGTTATGCTCTTTTTCACTTATATAAACAATGTTTTGTAGACTGTTTTTTATCAGTTCTCCCACGAAAAATTTATAAGCAACTCCGCTTTCAGGCTCTCGCATATAACCCAAAAGGAATATCCTGTTTTCTTCAGCATTGTACTCAATTGCTTTTAAAACCAAGTTATAATCATCGCACAAAACTCTCTTTTTTAAAGAAAAGTCTGATGTATCGTATATCGAAAGCGCAGTTTTACAACTGTCAATATGTCGTTCTATATTATAAAACTCTGAACCGTCGGGCGAAAAGCAAAAATTATCGTCTTGCGAACCGTTAACTTTTGAAAAGCGGAATTTTTTTATAAGTGTGTAAGATTCAAGCGAATAAACCGCAAGCCTGCCTTCTGTTGACTTTACAACAAAAATTTTCCCGTCCGGAGAAATTATAGGAGAATAAGCATATCTCAAATCCTTGAATCTCGCTATCTCCTTGCCCTCTTTGTCGTATAAATAGACTGTTTGTCCCGTGCACCCAATGAAGTGTTCGCCATTTGAGGTAAAACCTACAAAGTTTTTCATCATCCCACCACCCATCAATAGTTATTGTCTAACAACCTCCACTTTGATATGTTTATTATACCCGAATCCATTACTTTGTCAACCTTAAAATAAAAAATGCTTTTTGCTGCGGCAAAAAGCTACATTAAGTACCTTTCCACTAATCACTATTACTTATTACTTCCAAAAAACTTCTCTGACGGATTAGTGAAAAGCGAAGAGTGAAAAGTACAAAAAGAAAAAGCCGCTTGCGCGACTTTTTCTTTTTGGTTGCGGGAGCCGGATTTGAACACTCCGTCCGTTTGCGGTGCCCGAAATTTTTTGCACTACCGTGCAAAATTTCGACCGCTGCACCCAAAACTCCTCGCTTCATCCGCCGCAGTCACGTGTTCCCCAAAACTCTCTTTGTTCGTTTCGGGGACCCCTATGCGGCGCTTCGAAGTTATTGCCCGTTTGCGGTGCCCGAAAAAATCTTCGCAACCGTAGGTGCTTAATTTTTTCGACCGCTGCACCCAAAACTCCTCGCTTCAT
>JAZSLS010000112.1:0-9347 GCA_045535465.1 Eubacteriales bacterium | reverse complement strand
AAATTCATTTATTTTATAAAAACTGAACTTGAATATGGATATCTTGATGCGGAAATACAAAATAAGGTTCGTGTTCAACTTCAAAGGAATCAGCGTGATAATTTTTTAAGAGAACAACTAAAGGTTATTCAAACTGAGCTTGGTGTGTTTGGAGACGAGGAATATTTTACAGATGATCAGGAGCTTGCTGCTAAAATAGATGAGAGAGAATTGCCCCAAGAGGTAAAAAGCAAGCTTTTAAAAGAGGTATCTAAGCTTTCGAAAATGCCTTTTGGTTCTCAGGAGGCATCCGTAGTTCGCAACTATATAGAGGTTTGCCTTGAACTTCCTTGGGAAAAGAAATCCAAGGAAAGACTTGATGTAGATAAAGCAAGAAAAATACTTGAAAACGACCACGACGGTTTAACAAAAATAAAAGAGCGTATTCTTGAATATATTGCCGTTAGACAATTGTCTGACGATATCGGAGGACAAATTCTTTGTTTGGTCGGGCCTCCCGGTATAGGTAAAACTTCCATCGTTCGCTCTATAGCACAGGCACTTAATCGAAAATACGTGCGTATTGCTTTAGGTGGTGTGCGTGATGAAGCGGATATTCGTGGACATAGAAAAACTTATGTTGGTTCAATGCCCGGAAGAATAGTTAACGGCTTAAAATTAGCAGGAACCATTAATCCCGTTATGCTTCTCGATGAGATTGATAAGCTTACTAAAGATTCACACGGTGACCCTTCTTCTGCTTTGCTTGAAGCCCTTGATGCTGAACAAAATAAGGCTTTTAGAGACCACTTTGTTGAACTTCCTATTGATTTATCTCAGTGTATGTTTATAACTACAGCAAACACTGTTGATACAATACCTTCGGCTTTGCTGGATCGTTTGGAAATAATACATATGGACAGTTACTCCGAGGAAGAAAAGCTTTCTATATCGAAAAATCACTTAATTCCCAAGCAGCTTAAGAAACACGGTCTTACAAAACGCAACCTTAATTTTACAGACGAAGGAATACTTTCACTTATTAACTTCTATACAAAAGAAGCGGGTGTGAGAAATCTTGAAAGAGAGATTGCAAACGTTTGCAGGAAGATATCGGTTTCAATTGTTGACGGTAACGGTAAAAGCTTTGTTGTTGATAGTGCAAAGCTTCGTGAGCTTTTAGGGCCGGCTCGTTACATTCCCGATAAAGTATACGACGAGGATGAAGTGGGCGTTGTTAACGGCTTAGCGTGGACTGCTTTAGGTGGGGAGATGCTTCAGGTTGAAGTTCTTACAATGCCCGGCAAAGGAAAGCTTGAGCTAACCGGTAATTTAGGAGACGTTATGAAGGAGTCTGCCAAAGCCGCTATCAGCTATATACGAGCAAACAATAAGACTTTGGGTGTTAGCGGTGATTTTACCGAGAAGCTTGATATTCACCTTCACGTTCCTGAAGGTGCTGTTCCTAAGGATGGGCCCAGTGCGGGGATAACGATAGCTACTGCTATGGTATCCGCTTTAACCGGCAAAACCGTCAAACAAAGCGTTGCTATGACGGGTGAGCTTACACTTACCGGCAGAGTTTTGAGAATAGGCGGTCTTAAAGAAAAAACAATGGCAGCGTATAAGGCAGGAGCCAGGACTGTTATTATTCCTTACGATAATTTAAGCGATGTTGAAGAGTTCGGTGAGGAAATTAAAAACACTTTGGATTTTATTCCGGTTAAGCGTTTTTCCGAAGTTGTTGGTATTGCCATTAATTAGAGGAGTTTTTTGTTATGAATATGGTTTTTGGTAATCTCAATCTTCATAATACGGATTTAAAAATTACTGCGGGTTTACCCGGTCAGCTTTTGAAAAATGGGATACCGCAGGTAGCCTTTTCCGGTAGATCCAACGTTGGCAAAAGTTCCCTTGTGAATTCTGTTCTCGGACGAAAAAAACTTGCCCGTGTAAGTGCCGAACCCGGAAAAACCATAACTGTAAACTATTATTGTGCAGATAATAAACTGTTCTTTGTAGATTTACCGGGCTATGGCTTTGCACGAAGGAGCAAAACCGATATTGCCAAATGGTCTAAGCTTACGGAAGGTTATTTTGTTGATAACGATGCCCTGAAGCTTGTTTTGCAGTTGATAGACGCTAAGGCAGGAATAACCAACGATGACCGAATGATGTTAGAATATCTAAAGCATTTTAATGTTCCCTATATGATAGTTATAACTAAATGCGATAAGCTTAATAAAACTGAGCTTACAAAAAGCGCAAACGAGATAATTAACGACCCTGCAGTTGTCGCCGGTACAGAATGTGTTTTGTACTCCTCGCTCAAGGGGCTTGGTAGGGAAGTGCTTATTGACAGCGTGTTAAGAAAGGTAATAAATGATGCTACATAAAAATTTGGATATTAATGAAAGAGGAAATCTTACGATTGCCGGTTTTGATACAGTTGAATTGGCAAAAAAATACGGTACCCCTCTTTATGTTTTGGATACCGATTACGTTTTTGAAAGTTGTTTAACGTATAAAACTCTTATTGAAAAATATTTTGGAAAAGGCAGTAAGCCTTTGTTTGCAAGCAAGGCTCTTTCCTGTAGAGAAATATACAGAATTGCAAAAGAAGCCGGTATAGGTATCGACGTAGTTTCCGGTGGAGAAATATACACCGCAAGCAAAGCAGGCTTTCCTATGGAAAATGCATATTTCCACGGCAATAATAAAACTGATGCAGATATACGACTCGCTATGGATTGCGGTGTTGGATGTTTTGTTGCGGATAACCTTGAAGAAATTGCCGCCATTCAAAAAGAAGCTGCAGATAGGGGGATAAAGGTACGTGCTATGTTACGTGTCAGCCCCGGCATCGACCCTCATACCCATAAGGCTGTTGTGACCGGTTCGGTTGATTCTAAGTTTGGCGTTGCTATTGAAACCGGTCAGGCTTTAGAAGCGGTTAAAACACTTTTGTCTTGTGACAATATCGAATTTGAAGGTTTGCATTGTCATATTGGTTCTCAAATATTTGACTATAATCCATTTGCAGAAGCGGCTGAGATTATGGTGCGTTTTATTTATGATATTAAAACAGCAACGGGTGTTAGCGTTTCAGCTTTGAATCTTGGCGGTGGTTTTGGAGTTAAGTATACTGACGCCGATCCCGATTTTGATTACGAGAAGGTGTTATCGGACATCTATTCTTGTCTTGCAGCCGCTTGTGAAAAATTTGGTATTAACTGTCCCAAAGTTTACTTTGAACCCGGTCGTTCAATGGTTGCTGCTGCAGGCCTTACTCTTTATACCGTTGGGTCCTTTAAAACCATTACCGGTTACAAATCCTACGTTTCGATTGACGGCGGTATGCCGGATAATCCTCGTTACGCCCTTTATCAATCAAAATACACCTGCCTTGTTGCAAACAAAGCAGGTGCAGAGAAAACTGTATGCGCTACCGTCGCAGGACGTTGTTGCGAAAGTGGTGACCTTATTCAGGAAGATGTTGCTCTTCAGCCTTGCGAACGAGGAGACGTTCTCGCAGTGCTGGTGACCGGCGCATATAACTATTCTATGGCTTCAAATTATAACAGGCTTCCGAGACCTGCAATGGTTGGCGTGGGGAAGAGTGGAGATCGTATTATCATCAAGCGTGAAAGCTATGATGATATAATCAAAAACGATATTTAAACAGCTTTAAAAAATCGGGACGGGTTGCATATAAAACCTTGCCTTCAAGATAGGAAAGGCTGTCATTCTCGTTGGAGGATAAAAATTTAAGTCTGTATGCACATAAGGACTGGTGGCAGAAACCCTGCCGGCGGTCCTTTTTGTTTACTGCATATTTTCCATCACCCAAAAGCGGGTGTCCGATGGAAGCGAGATGAGCGCGTATTTGGTGTGTACGTCCTGTAATCAAATCCAACTGAACAAGGGAAATATCATCCTTGCTTTCAACAACTTTGTATTTAGTTACAGCATCTTTTTCGTCAGAACTACGTTTGTGATTTGAAACGTAAACTCTGTTAGCGGTGCTGTCTTTGCGAATGTATCCGCTTATTGTCCCCTCGGGAGGTTTGGGCGTACCGTGTACGGCAGCAAGATACTGTTTAAGAACAAGGCGCATCTTGATACGCTTGTTCATATCCCTGAGAGCTTCTGCGTTTTTAGCAGATATTACCAGACCGCAGGTATTACGATCAATTCTGTTGCATAAAGCGGGTGCAAATGCAACGCCCGTTACATATTCTCCTTTTTCGCAAAGATAGGCTTTTATATGGTTAATAAGGGTGTTGTATCCTTCGTTGTCATCGGAGTGACAAAGAAGCCCCACGGGTTTATCGGCTATTAAAACGTTTTCATCTTCGTATATAATATTCAACTGCGGCTTTATATGAGTAAATGCAAGGTCTTCGGCGTTGCTTTCAAAAAACTCATCAGATATGTAAAAAGTCAGCGTATCACCCTCGTTAACAAAATCGCTTTGGGTGGCTTTTTTACCGTTAAGTTTAATGCGTTTTGTTCGCAAATACTTGTAAATTAACGATTGAGGCATAGTTTTAAAGCGTTTGCTTAGGAACTTATCAATGCGCTGGCCGCTCTCGTTTGTGCTTATAATTATCTCTTTCATTAAAATCACCATATGAATTATAACATTACAAGAGGTAAAAAGCAACAATTAATAATATGCGGCAATATTTTTTTGATTTGTGTTGACTTTTTATGTGCTTTAGATTATAATTAAACAATAATGGAAAAATAGTGTTACTATATCATAATGACAGAAAGTGCGGTGTTGATAATGGATTTTGTTTTTTCCGATAGATGTAAGGATATGAAGCCCTCTGCGATAAGAGAACTATTTAAGGTTATTCCTGCCGAGGGAGCTTTCACTTTTTCCGCCGGCAGCCCCTCTCCCTTGTCTTTTCCTGTTGAGGAATTTGCAGAAATAGCTGCAGACATTTTCAAGAACAACGCAACTGCCGCTTTACAATATAGCGTAACCGAGGGTTATCCTAAGCTTATTGAGCAAATCAAAAAGCGCCTTAAAGAAAGGTTTTATGTTGGCGCGGATTATGACGAAACTATAATTACAACAGGCGGTCAGCAGGCTATTGATCTAACCGCTAAGGCGCTTTGTAATGAGGGTGATGTTGTTATATGCGAAAACCCCAGTTTTATAGGTGCTCTTAACGCTTTCCGTGCTTATAATCTTAAGCTTGTAGGCGTTGATATGGAGGATGATGGCATCTCCGTTGAAAAGCTTGAAAAGGCGCTTAAGGAAAACCCCAATGCAAAAATTATTTACCTCATTCCTACCTTCCAAAATCCTACCGGCATAACTATGCCTTTAAAAAAACGTAAGGCTGTTTTGGAACTTGCCCAAAAGTATAACGTGTTTATTTTAGAGGATGACCCTTATGTTGAGCTTCGCTTTACCGGAGTACCCGAACCCGAGATCAAGAGCCTTGATACAGACGGACACGTTATTTATTGCGGTTCTTTTTCAAAAATACTTTCTCCGGGTATGCGTCTCGGTTATCTCTGTGCTCATAGAGAAATAATAAACAAAGCTATTGTTTTAAAGCAAGTTTCCGATACCCACACCAACATACTTAGTCAGATGCTTGCATCTGTATTTATGGAAAAGTATGATCTTGATGCGCATATCAAGCAAATTAAGGACCTATATCGCTCCAGATGCTCTCTTATGTTGTATTGCATTAATCAATGTTTTCCTGATTGTGTTAAGCATACTATCCCTGAAGGCGGTATGTTTATTTGGGCAACGTTGCCTGACGGCTGCGACAGCAAGATAATCGCAAAAAAAGCATTGGAACGTAAGATTGCAATAGTCTCCGGAGCGACCTTCCTGCCGGAACCTACAAAAATGAGCAACTCATTTCGTTTGAATTTCTCAACACCTTCCGATGAAGAAATTGTTGAGGGTATTAAGCGTTTGGGAGATATGCTTAAAGAGGAGCTTGTGAAATGATGAACGAAAACCAGGTAGCAAAAAAGACGATATTTTCCGGTATACAGCCTTCGGGAAATTTAACCATAGGTAACTATCTCGGCGCTCTTAAAAATTGGGTTTCATTGCAGGATGATTATAATTGCCTTTTCTGCTCTGTTGATATGCACTCAATTACAGTGCGTCAGACGCCTGCAGAACTTAGAAGAAGAAGTGTTGAAATGCTTGCTCTTTATATGGCTGCAGGGATTGACCCTGAAAAAAACATTTTGTTTATACAAAGTCACGTGCCTGCTCACGCTGAGCTTGCTTGGGTTTTGAATTGCTATACTATGTTTGGTGAGCTTTCACGTATGACTCAGTTTAAGGAAAAATCTCAAAAGCATTCTGAGAATATCAATGCCGGATTATTTACTTATCCTGTTTTAATGGCTGCGGATATTTTGCTCTATCAGGCAGATCTTGTTCCCGTGGGTTTGGATCAAAAACAGCATCTTGAGATAACACGTGATATAGCTATGCGTTTTAATGGCGTTTACGGCGATACCTTTACTATCCCCGAGCCTTATATTCCCAAGATTGGTATGAAGATAATGTCTCTTACCGAGCCTGATAAGAAAATGAGCAAATCTGATATCAGCGGCGGCAGCGTTGGTATTCTTGATAAAAGGGATGATATAATACGTAAAATAAAACGTGCAGTAACCGATAGCGGCAGCGAAGTTGTCTATGCGGATGGTAAAGACGGAATCAACAACCTTCTTACCATTTATTGCGGTTTCACAGGAAAAACCATTGAAGACGCAGAAAAAGAGTTTTCCGGTATGGGATACGGCACTTTTAAAGAAGCTGTGGGCGAAGTTGTTGCAGATCATCTGGGCGCATTACAGGTGCGTTTTAATGAGATACTTTCAGATAAAGATTATTTGAATTCTATGCTAAAATCTAACGCTGATAAAGCAGCATATCTTGCAAGAAAAACTCTTAGCAAGGTGTACAGAAAGGTAGGCTTTTACCAGCCGAAATAGTGTTTTGAAAGAGAGGTAGCTGAGTTGGCAAAGACAGTACAAAAAAGAGATTATGATGCCCAAAGCATAAAAGCCCTAAAGGGTGCGGACCGTGTTAGACTTCGCCCTTCTGTTATATTTGGCTCCAATGGCTTGGAAGGGTGTGAACATTCTTTTTTTGAAATACTTTCAAATGCTATAGACGAAGCAAGAGAAGGCTTTGGCAACGTTATAAACGTTACTGTTTTTAAGGATCGTACCATACAGGTAGAGGATTTTGGCCGCGGTGTTCCGTTGGATTGGAACGAAAAAGAGCAACGTTATAATTGGGAGCTTGTTTTTTGCGAGATGTACGCAGGCGGCAAGTATGAGAATAACGATGGCGGCGCTTACGAATATTCCTTAGGACTTAACGGTCTTGGTGCTTGCTCTACTCAGTATACCTCTGAGTTTATGGATGTTACTGCCTACACCGGTGGGACAAAATACAGCATAAGCTTTAAAAAGGGGGAGCCTGTAACAGAGCTTTCCAAGGAGCCTTGTCCCAAGACAAAACGTGGCACTGTTATTCGTTGGAAAAGCGATGCAGAGGTATTTACCGATATCAACATCACTCACGAGTTCTTCAGCGATCAGCTTAAGAAACAGGCTGTTGTAAACGGCGGTCTTACTTTAAATTTAAAATGGCAAAACCCGGATGGTAGCTTTGAGAATGAATCTTATTGCTACGAAAAGGGCATTGAAGGCTATATTGAAGAGCTTGTTGGCGTTAAATATCTCACTCTCCCCGTATCTTATTCAACGGAACGTGTTGGCAGAGATAGGGAAGATAAAAATGACTACAAGGTTAAAATGCAATTTACGTTTTGTTTTTCCAATGACGTTAACCTTATTGAGTACTACCATAACTCCTCTTACCTCCAACACGGAGGTTCTCCTGACAGGGCTGCAAAAAATGCCTTTGTTTGGGCGGTTGACAACTATTTAAAAACAAGTGGTAAATATACAAAGAATGAGTCTAAGATAACTTTTCAGGATGTTGAAGATTCTCTTGTGTTGGTTGTGAGTTCTTTTTCAACAGAAACGTCTTACGAAAACCAAACTAAAAAAGCAATAACCAATGAGTTTATTTTTAAGGCTATGACTGAATTTTTCCGTCACAGCATCGAGGTATATTTTGCTGAAAATCCTGCTGATGCAGATAAAGCTTGTCAGCAGATTCTTGTTAATAAGAGAAGCCGAGAGTCTGCTGAAAGTATGCGTGTAAAGACTAAGTCAAAGCTTACAGCCCCTCTTGATATAAACAATTCTGTTGAAAAGTTTGCAGGTTGTCGCAGTAGAGATCCTGAAAAGTGTGAGCTATATATCGTTGAGGGCGATTCGGCGATGACCAGCTGTAAATTGGCTAGGAATGCCGAATTCCAGGCTATTATACCGGTAAGGGGTAAAACGCTTAACTGTTTAAAGGCAAGTTACGATAAGATATTTAAAAGCGATATCATTATGGATCTTGTTAAGGTCATCGGTTGCGGTGTTGAAGTACGTGCTAAAAACGCAAAAGGCATACCTACTTTCGATATGTCTAACCTGCGTTGGAGCAAAATAATACTTTGTACCGATGCTGACGAAGATGGTTTTCAGATTAGGACCCTGCTTTTAACTATGTTTTACAGCTTGTTGCCTACACTTATAAGAGAAGGTCGTGTATATATTGCAGAAACTCCTCTTTATGAAATAACAAGCGGCGGCAAGACATATTTTGCTTATAATGAGCAGGAAAAAATAAAAATTCTTGATGAACTGGGGAACGCTCGTTATACTATACAGCGTTCAAAAGGGTTGGGCGAAAACAATCCCGATATGATGTCACTTACCACGATGGCGCCCGCAACAAGGCGTTTGATACGCATTACTCCCGAGGATGAAGAAAGCACACGTATGATGTTTGACGTTTTGCTTGGCGATAATATTGATGCAAGAAAGAGCTTTATTGCAGAAAACGGCAGTAAGTATATTGACCTTGCGGATATATAAGCTTTGATATTTTGGAGGATTAGTAAAAGGATGGCAAGAAAAAAGCAGCCGATAGTGAATGAAATCCCTGCAGCACCGGCTACGGATATAAATATCACCAAAATTTTGGAAACTAACTATATGCCTTATGCAATGAGTGTTATTATATCTCGTGCAATACCGGCTATTGATGGTTTTAAGCCCAGCCACAGAAAGCTTCTTTACACTATGTATAAGATGGGGCTATTAAAGGGCACTACGGTTAAATCTGCAAAAATTGCAGGTGCAACTATGACCTATAATCCTCACGGTGATGCTTCCATATATGATACTATGGTAAGACTTACCACCGGCAAAGAAGCTTTACTTCATCCATTTGTTGA
>JAZSLS010000029.1:0-60634 GCA_045535465.1 Eubacteriales bacterium | reverse complement strand
GTCTGCGGTTGCATCGGCGGTATCGTCTGCGGTTGCATCGGAAGTATCGTCTGCGGTTGCATCAGCAGTATCGTCTGCGGTTGCATCAGAAGTATCGTCTGCGGTTGCATCGGCGGTATCGTCTGCGGTTGCATCGGCGGTAGCGTCAGCAGTTGCATCGGCGGTAGCGTCTGCGGTTGCATCAACGCTTATTACATCGATGGGAGCAGCGTAGCTTGCGATAGAACCAAAGGAAATAACTGTAGCTAAGGAGAGCAGCAGTGCAATTACACTAAGTGTTTTTTTCATAACCGTTACTCCTTACTTACTTTCCTTGTGAGCTGTGCGCTTCTTGCAGAATCTGCAATACTTCTTAAGCTCGAGTCTGTCGGGGTCATTCTTTTTGTTTTTCATGCTTTCGTAGTTTCTCTGCTTGCATTCACTACAAACAAAAGTGATCTTAACTCTCATTAATCGGCACCTCCATTATTTGTTACCTTCCTCTTATTTCAAAAGAGCTTAATTTTTGCCGAAAACGGCACGAAAAAAAAGACCTTTTGCAGAGGTAAGGGTATTATACCACCGCACAAGGCCTTTTGTCAATAGTTTTTTTACTTATTTTGTATTTTTTGGAACGTTATTTTCAAAAGAATTTACCGCAGAGAACTCCTTTGATGCATCGTCTGCAGGTTTGTCCTCGCAAAGCTGATTGACGTTTTCGTTTTCCTCCGCCGTTTCGTCCTCCTCCTCGGCAAAAACAAGCTCGTTATCGCCTGCTTTCTTCAGCTCTTCGTTGTTTTGCAGGTTATCGCTGTCCTCGGGCATTTTACGTTCCTCCGCCTCCTTGGATTGGCGATATATTTCTCTTTGGATTTTATATTTCTTCACCACAGAGGAATATTTGAAGGACAAGAGAACCGCACAGGCCAAAGCGCCGCAGTGAATAATTACGCCAATAAGATTTACCGCATAAAATTTTTGGGACAAAAACAGCCTGTCGTAAAGAGCAACCGCACTTTCGGGGAACCAACCAAAGGCACCGAAGGAGTCTACAAAGCCCCTAAATATCTGAAAAGTAAACATTACCGCCGCAAGAATAATTGCAGAGCGGGAAAAGCTGCCGTAGCCCTTTTCAAAAGCAAAGCCGTACCTTAAACCGTCTCTTACGTTAAGTGCAAGAAACCTTTCGTGCCTTTTGAAAAGATACAAGCAATACGCCATAACCAAGCACGCCAACGACGGAAGTATTGCCCATAGCCCCGCACCGTAGATAAGACGCACCCATTCCTCGGCGTTTTCACCGCTTACAAGCACCATTTTGCCGAACATACCGCAAAAAATGTACACGGCAAGGAACACAAGTCCCGTTACGGAAGCTATGGTAGCGTACAGCGGAGCTGCCGCCAGCAGCCTTCCGCCCCGTTTACCTGCCGTTGAATAAAGCACCCACGCACTTACGGCAGCAAGAAGCCTGTGCAAAAAAAGCACCGTTGTAAAGGGCCAAAAATAGCCTCTTAAAAGGGTAAGCACTGCAGAAACGCTGAGCAGCACTGCCATAACCAGCATAAGGCGTGATGCGGCAATACGTGCAAGCCGCTTTTTTAAGGTTTTCTCGCTTACTGCTCTGCCGCCTTCGTTTTCCACCGGGGTAACCGGAGTGGGTATTACCCCGCTTTTATAATTGTCAACCTCAAAAACACCAGTAGGGGTAGGTATTGCCTTGCCCTCGGTAGTTTTGTTATTATCCATTTTTATCTCCTATGCTTTAAAGAGTTTCAAGCATATCCACACGTCTTTGGTGACGGCCGCCCTCGTACTCAGCGCCTACAAATATACGGGCAAGAGAAACAGCCTTTTCGCTGTCAACAACTCTGCCGCCAAGGCAAAGCACGTTTGCGTTATTATGGTTTCTGGTAAGACGTGCAGAATACTCATCGGAAAGAACTGCAGCCCTTATACCCTTATGCTTGTTTGCCGCCATAGACATACCTATGCCCGTACCGCAGCAAAGAATACCTAGCTCCGCCTCGCCGCCGAGTATAACGCCGCAAAGAGCCTTTGCAAAAAGGGGATAATCAACAGAGGTAGTGCCGTTATCCGTACCCAAATCCTGCACCTCGTGACCGTCCTCTGTAAGCGCCGCCTTTATTGCTTCCTTTATATCATATCCGCCGTGGTCTGCCGCTATTACTATTTTCATTGTCCGTTGTTCTCCTTTTTTAGTCTTTCTTCTCTTTCCCTCTCCGCTTGGGGTTTACGTAAATATATGGTGTTAAGCTCTGCCGCCGTTACCGTTTTGCCCTCTTCATACATTCTGCCGCCGCAAAGAGCAACGGACAAGGCGTTTTGGTATCTGCCGCAAAGAGGAGGAGTTACAAGAGCTGCCGTGCCCGTGTGCAGGCTTTCGTAAAGAGCTGCGCCGTCGCCGCAAATATACGCAGTGCCGTAGCCTTCAAGCTCCGCCGATAAAGCTGCAGCGTCAATGGCACGGTCGGGCGTAAGCCTTTCCAGCCTGCCTTCCGTTTTTCTAAACAAAGCGTTGTAAAATACACCTCGGCGTGCATCCATAAGAGGACATATAACGCCTTCCGCACCGATATTCTCCGCTAAAGCCTCCAAGGTGGAAACCTCCGCAACCGGTCTGCCGTCAAAGGCAAGGCCCTTTACGGCGGAAACGCCTATCCTAACACCGGTAAAGGAGCCGGGACCTGCAGAAACGGCAAAAAGGGACACGTCCTTTATGGTTTTGCCGAAGGTAGTAAGAGCGTTATCTATAAGAGGGAAAAGCGTTTCGCTATGGGTAAGTCCGTTGTTGACGGTAGCAAGGGCAAATTTTTTAATCTCCTTACCGTCCCGTTCAGCCACTGCCGCCGTTGCGGTGACTGCCGACGTATCAATTGCCAAAATCAGCATATATCCTTCTCTCCTCCTCGCCCGTTTTTTCTATGCGAACCTTCTTGCCCGAAGGGGGCAGTATATCCTCAAAAAGCTCACTCCACTCCGTTACTATAATACCGCCACGGTCAAGATAGTCAAAAAACGCTATGGAGTACAAATCCTCCTCGTCCTTAAGACGGTAAAAGTCGAAGTGATAAATAGAATAGTCGCTTCCTGCGTATTCATTAACTATAGCAAAGGTAGGGCTGTGTACAAGACGGACACATTCGGGCAAAAGGCGAGAAACCAAGCCGCGCACAAAGGCAGTTTTGCCTGCGCCCATATCACCGTACAGCGCAAGCACGTCTCCTGCCTGAAGACTTTCGGCAAGATTTTTTGCTATTTCCTCAGTTTCCGCCGCACTGCGGCTAACGTAAACCTTTTCTGCCAACTTACACACCTACCCTTCTTACTTTGTAATTATGCCACATTTTTAGTCAATAATCAAGTACCAATATCAAATAGACGGTCAGAAAAATCCTTGCCCGCCGTTTTCCCCTTTACTCCAAGAACGGTTTCCACTGTTTTGCCTATATCCGCAAAGCTGTTAAGAACACCCATATCAAGGCTTTTAACCTTGCTGCCGTAAACAAGCAGAGGCACGTACTCCCTTGTGTGGTCGGTATGGGTGTAGGAGGGGTCGCAGCCGTGGTCGGCGGTGATAAAGAGCACGTCGTCCTCTTTCATTTCTGCCATAAAGCCGCCAAGCCACGCATCAAACCGGCTAAGCGCCCTTGCGTAGCCCTCCACGTCCCTGCGGTGGCCGTAAAGCTGGTCAAAATCCACAAGGTTGGTAAAGCAAAGCCCCGTAAAGTCTTCCTTTGCCGCTTCCATAGTTTTTGCCATACCGTCGGCATTGTTTTTGGTTTTTGCAAAGCGGCTTATGCCTTTACCCGCAAATATATCGTTTATCTTGCCAATGGCTATAACTTCCCTGCCGCTTTCCTTTATACAGTCAAGGGATGTCTTGGCAGAAGGGGGCAAAGCGTAGTCGCGGCGGTTTGCTGTGCGGGTGTAAACACCGTCTGCACCTATAAATGGACGGGCTATTACCCTACCGACAGCGTGGTCGCCCGTAAGCATTTCTCTTGCAATTTCACAACAGCGATAAAGCTCCTCCACAGGCACTACCTCCTCGTGAGCGGCTATCTGAAAAACGCTGTCTGCCGAGGTGTAAACTATAAGGTCGCCCGTTTTAACGTGCTCGTCACCGTAGTCCTTTATTACCTCGGTGCCCGAATAGGGCTTATTGCAAAGAACACCTCTGCCCGTTTTTGCCGAAAACTCGTCTATCAGCTCCTTGGGAAAGCCGTTTTTATAGGTAGGCAGGTCACGTTCGGAGACTATGCCGCATATCTCCCAATGGCCTATAATGGTGTCCTTACCGTTGGATGCTTCCGCCACACGGGCATAAGCGCCCAAAGGCGTATTAACACCGCCGCCTACACCCTCTATATTAAAAAGCCCCAAGCTTTTCATATTAGGTACCATAAAGGCAGGGTGGTTTCTTACACCGTGCAGAGTGTTTGCGCCTGCATCGCCGTAATTTGCCGCATCGGGCAAAGCGCCTATGCCAAAGCTATCCAGCACTATAAGAAAAACTCGTTTTGCTTTCATATTATTCTCCGTACCATTCATCAATAAGCGGTCTGAACTCCACAGGATATTTTATAACACCCGAAACGCCCTCTGCTCCCTTTTCCGTTAGCGGGAGCATACGCACGGGTGCGTTAGGCATAGGATTAGGGCGGAATATGCCCTGCTCGTGCGCTAAGGTAAAGCCAAACTTCTTTTCATAAAAGCGGTGACCGTAGACAAGCATAAGACCGTAGCCTGCCTCTCTTGTCCTTTTTATGCCCTCTGCAACCAAGGCGGTACCGGCACCTATGCTGCGATAGTCCTTAAACACGGCCAAGGGCGCAAGTATAACGGCAGGGGTGCTTTTAACGGGGGATTCCACCGTTACGTGAGTAAACAAAACGTGGCCCACTACTTCCCCGTCTATCTCTGCCACAAGAGAAAAGTCCTTTATATAGTCTTCTCTGTTTCTCAGCCTTCTTATCAAGGCGCTTTCCCAATTGTGGCCAAAAGCGCTGTCGTGTATTTTATCAATTACGTCAAAATCCTTTTCGGTTTCGGTTCTTATAATCATATCATTACCTCCGTTTTATTTAATATAACACAAAAACGGCAGAGATACAATATCCCTGCCGTTTAAAATATTAGTCGTCGGACTTCTTAAGCGCCTTTTCCATTTCCTTTTGTATATCTGCATCATAGGAAAGCATAGGCTTGGGAGACTTGCCCTTTATTCTGCGGTTTACGTAGTTTTTGGTTATTTTTGCAACCAACGGTGCAAGAGCAATAACCGCTATAAGGTTAGGTATCATCATAAGGCCGTTAAAGGTGTCGGAGATGTCCCAAGCGAGACCGGAGGTCATAAGCGCACCGGAGATTATCATAAGCACGAAGATTGCCTTATATATCTTTGCGCCCTTTACGCCGAAGAGATATTCCACAGCCTTAGCGCCGTACTGAGACCAGCCGAGAACGGTGGTAAAGGCGAAGAAGAGCATTGCTATTGCCACAAACATTGAGCCCGCAGAGCCGAAAATCTTACCAAAGGCGTCGGAAACAAGGGTTGCATCATTAATATCTTCAAGAGCTGCGCCTGTTTCAAGATTGATAAAGCCGGAAGAAAGAACCACAAAGGCAGTCATAGTGCAAACCACAAAGGTATCAAAGAATACCTCGAAGATGCCCCACATACCCTGTCTTACAGGCTCCTTAACGTTGGAGGAGGAGTGAACCATTACGGAAGAGCCAAGACCTGCCTCGTTGGAGAACACGCCTCTCTTACAGCCCTGTACTATAACCGTACCGATAGCACCGCCTGCCACGGCCTTTGCGCCGAAAGCGAAGCGGAAAATAGAAGCAAATACGTCACTGGCAACAGTTATATTGGCAAAGAAGATAACAAGACAGCCGATAACGTAGAGAACAGCCATAACGGGTATAACACGCTCAGCAAAGGTAGCTATACGCTGAAGGCCGCCGAGAATGATAAGACCTCCAAGAACCACCAAGGCCGCACCTATGATGATGTTGATAACGGAAATACCGCCGACAGTCCCCAAATCCACCTTACTAAAGAAGGCGGAGTTAAGGTTAAGAGCTATTTTGTTAACCTGACTCATATTGCCGATACCGAAGGACGCAAGGATAGCAAAAATTGCAAAGAGAACAGCAAGAACCTTGCTTATGGTTCCCATACCCTTCTTTTTGCCAAGACCGTCCTTAAGGTAGTACATAGCACCGCCTGACCATTCGCCGTCCTTATTGCGGCGGCGGAAATAGATACCCAACACGTTTTCGGAGAAGTTGGTCATCATACCAAGGAAAGCCGCAACCCACATCCAGAACACAGCGCCGGGGCCGCCCACAACGATAGCCGCAGAAACGCCCGCTATGTTACCCGTACCTATGGTTGCCGCAAGGGCGGTACAAAGAGATTGGAACTGGCTTATTGCCCTTTTGTCGTTGTTTTTAACACTGGAGCTGTTCTTTTTAAACACCGTGCCTATGGTGTTTTTCCACCAATGTACGGGGTGAGTTATCTGGAAAAACTTGGTACAGCAGGTAAGAATTATACCTGCGCCTATGAGAATGAAAAGCCCAAGCTTTGTCCAAACAAAATCGTTGATAACACTGTTTACACTTTCAACATTTTTCAAAATCTCGCTCATTTATTATCTCCTTAAAATATAATACGGCGGTAGTGCAACAAACGCACTCCGCCGTAAAAACACAAAAATACAGTCCTTTCCCAAAAGAAAAGAAAGTAAACTTTGTCCTTTTGCCTGAGAGATTACGCAGAGTATGCGTTTGCACCTTCGGCACCCAATTTGATGGGTTTCTCCAAAGCTCCGTCAGCTTACAGTCCTCGCTACAACTAACGACCTGAGAGTTTTGCTCCTTCGGCTACCTTGCGGTAATCTCCTGTAAACGTCCTACGGAAAGTATTAATTTGTAGCATTATACACTAAAAAAGCGAATAATGCAATAGGTATTTGTGTTTTTTTAAATTTAATCGTCCTTTTTAACAGGCTTTAAGTACAAAATAAAAAGCAAAACGATTAAAAGAGGCGTTGCCACCATAGGCATAACAGCCAATGGACGTATACGAGTTGCTTCCGAGGTAACACGCAAAACAGTTACCTCCTCAGCGTTTTCTATACGCCTGCCTTTAACCAACAGCCGGTGGGAGTTGACCCCGTAAGGGGTGCAGGTAACCAAGGTGCATAGCTCCTTGCCCTTTTCTATTTTAAGTCCATCCACTTCGTGAGGGAGCACCGTCGCTATATCGTATACCTCGTAGGTGTAGACCTCGTCAAGAACTGTTATTATAAATACGTCACCGGTTGCAAGCTTATCCAGGTCGGTAAAAAGCTTTGCAGAGGGCAAGCCTCTATGCCCTGAGAGAACGGAGTGGGTGCTTTCGCCGCCGATAGGCAGGCTTGAGCCGTCCATATGACCCACGGCAACCTGCAAAACGTCGTTACCGATACCGTGATATATGGGCAAGTGGCAGGATATTTCGGGAATGTCTATATACCCCATTATGCCGTTGCCCGTTATATTAAGCTGAGCATCGTATACCTTTCTCTGCTCCTTATCAAGAACAAGACTGTGAGGAGTGGCTGCAAGGTTTTTGTTGTACTCCACCGCATCGGACAAAATTTTGTTATACCTGTCCTCGTCCATATTATTTATTTCGTCAACGTAGCTTGCTATGGCACGAGATTGGTGCAGGGAGTTCCAATAATCGCTTACCGTGGGATACAGAAGCAAGGAGGCGCCAAGAAGAATGATGGTTATTATAAGTAAGGTTGTAAAATGCTTTTTCATCCTGAAGTCTCCTTGCCTCTGTATCCCGAAAAATCGGGATACAGAGGCGCATAAAGTCGGTTAACGTGTGTTCTGTTTGCTTATTAGTTGTCGCCTCTCATACGCTTTACGGCAATAAGAGCAACAAGGCCGCCAACAAGAAGTACGCCGCCAAGGATATAGAGAATGGTAGTACCCATACCACCGGTGGAAGGAAGCTCGGAACCGGTTACGTTAACAACGTCGGTAACAACTTCGCCTGCGGCAAGGTCAACGGAAAATGCAGCTTCGTTGCCTTCGGAAACAACAACGCCGTCTGCGTCCTTAACTTCGATAGCGGTAAGCTCGGGAGGATCCTTTTCAAGGTCATAAGCAGCAGCTACTTCAAATACAACGTCATCGCACTTATTGTAGCCTGCGGGAACGGTGGTTTCCACGAGCTTGTAGTTGCCTGCGTCAAGACCGAGGAAGTTAAAGGTGGTAACGCCCTTAATTTCTTCGCCTACCGCTTCCCAAGCGTAGGTAGCCTCGCCGCCTTCTTCGGCTGCGGGAGTGTAGATTTCCTTATAAAGGGTAAAGCCTGCACCTGCAAGAGCTTCGCCGTCCTTGTCTACCTTGTTAACGGTGGACTTGAAGGTGAAAACAATGTTTACGTCCTCGGTGGTCTTACCGGGAGTATCGTCATCGGTATCTTCGGGAGTTTCGTCACCGGGTCTGTCGGGAGTAGCAGGATTGCCGTCTGCAGCGTGGTAAGGATTGTTTTCGTATTCAAGGTATACAACGTTTTCGTTGCCGGGAGTGCCGTGAACAGCGTTTGCGTTAAGGGTTGCGCTGTATTCTACAACTATTTTGGTGGAAGCGTTAACAGTAACGTCTGCAAGCTCCTTAAGGTTAGCGGTTGCGGTAAAGCCGTTGTCCTCGGTTTCAACTATGGTAAACTGTTCGGTAACTTCTACCTTGCTTTCGCCGTTTACAACGTAAACCTTAGCGTCCTTATTGTAGGTAAGACCTGCGTCCATAGTATCTACAAAGCGATAGTAGTAGCTCTTGTAATCAGCATACTTTTCGGAAACGGTACCGGTAATGCGGTAATTGATGCTGTCGCCGATGTCGTAGTCAGCGTGGTCGCCCCAAGAAGCGTCGCCGGTGCTGTCGTTCTTTTCTTCTATCTTCTTTTCAACGGTGGGAAGGTCTTCCTTAGTGGTAACGGTGATGTTTTCTTCACCTGCGGTTTTGAGCATAACGAGAGAGAAGGTATCTGCTTCGTTTGCAAGCTGGGTTTCTGCTATAAGGTAGTAACCCTGTTCAAGGCCTTCAAAAACGTCGTTGTCGGTAGTATCATCTGCTTCGATGCCTGCTGTAACGATTGCAGCATAAACAGCATCTGCAAAAGCACGGGTTTCTTCTGCGGTATCCTGTTCGCCTATGTAAGCTACGATGTCAGCCTGCTCGGTCTTGCCGGTAACAGCCTGAAGGATGGCAGTGTACTTATCGTTAAGGGTGTAAGCGAATTTGCCTTCGCCGCCGTCGGTAGCGGAAAGAAGCTTAAATGCGGAATATTCAGAGCCGTTTGCGCCGCCGTTAATGGTTACGTCAACTGCAAAAGCGGTACTTGCCATTGCAACAAGCATAGCAAGTGCGAGAACGAGAACGCTTGTGAACTTTACTGTTCTTTTCATTTTTGGTTTCCTTTCGTTTTTGGTGTTTTTATTTTTTTATTTTTATTTTTGTTTTTTTGCCAAAACCTTACGCACCGGGAAGGCTGTTTACCTCCCTTCTGCGTTTTTTGTTTATATACAGCAAGGCTGCGCCTATTCCTATAAGGACAAGCCCCGATGCAGTATACAAGGCTATGCCGCTGCCGCCCGTTTCGGGAAGCAGTACCAGCAAGGAGTTTGTGATGCTTACGGTATGTGCCTTACCTTGGCTGTCAATTTCTACCCGTGCGGCATCGTGATATGCGTTGTCTGCGAAGATGGTAACCACTGCCCCGCCGTAGGTGGGCGCAAAGCTTTGAGTTTGCTCCATTACACAGTAGTAGCTTCCTTCTTCGGGATATGGTAGCTCCGTAAAGCTTCCCTTATAGCCGTTGTCGGCGTTTAAGGTAAGGCTTTGTATATGGGTAACGGTATCCGTATTGCCCGTTTCTACCAGATACAGGTGAACGGTAACTGCCTCCTTGTGCCCGTCCGAAACGGTGGCATCCCACAGCTTTTCTATGGGGATATCCATTGTTTCGTCCCAAGGGGTGTTTGTAATAAGCCAGCCGTCTACGTCTTCGGTAACGGTAGTGTCCTGCGCCTCTACCCACTTGTAGGCTACAACGCCCGTGGCCTCGCTTTCGTTTGCGGTGGTTCTAAAGCCCCAGCCGCTGCCGCCTATTACGGTTTTTTCGCCCTTTTTGGCGTAGTTGCCGTAGGCGCTCTTCAAGTAGCCGTTGGAGAGGAAAAGAATGGTATCGTTACCTGTGGAGGTTGTAGTGCCGACTACGTTCTGACCTATACCGAGATACCTGTTGGGATAGGCTACGTTCTGAAGTCTTACACCGCCTTCAGCCTCATAGGCATACCAAAGCTGATCCTTTTTGCTGTCGTCAACAATGGCAGGCTCGATAGACTCGGAATTGGAGTAGCCCATTATTGCCCATCCGTAATAGTTAGGTAACACAAGGCGATAAACGTAACCCGGCTCAAGCTTTAGCGTTTGCTCCCAGTGGGCAGGTATTTTTTCACCCGGTTTAGTTTCCGTGCCGACGGTCTGCGTGTAGCTGTCGCCAAAGCCCGCAGGTGGGTTTTCCTCCTTAACGGTATAAACTATTTCGTTGCCGTCATCGTCCTTTTCCTTAAGGCTGTAGAAGAAGCCCTTCCACTCGGTTGAAGCGTCAAGGGTAAGCATACGGTCGGTAGCCAACCCGTTGGCGTATAGCCTTACGTCAATGCTTTGGGGAATGTTTTCGCTCCCCTCTGCCCATTTCTTTTCAACGTACAGCTTCTTTTCGCCGCCGATATACAGCTCGTCTATCTTGCCGTTATAGATATCTATCTCCACACGGTGGGATTCGTCCGAAGCGAAAATGTATGCGTCGGCATACAGCCAATTGCCGCCGTTGCTGTCCAAGGCTACGTAGGTAACCTCACCCCTCTCCGAGAGGTTTATTCGTATTACGTAGTAGGACATATCGGTATAGCCCGGCGGCGGCTTTACCTCTTTTATGTAGTAGGATTTACCGAGAAGCATACCCCAGCACCTTGCAACACCGCTTTCGTCGGTAACAAAGGTGTAGTCGTAAACCTCGGTAAGCGTACCGTTTTCCTCCTGCAGATATAAAACAGAGGGCTTGGTACATTCCTCATCGTCGTATATTTTAAACTCTGCACCCTGCAAAAGCTTACTGCCTTCCTTATCGTGCTTGGTTATTTCCAAGGCGTAGGAGGGAGAGAGGTTAAAGTAAATAGAACAGTTGGAAAGAGATGAACCTCGTTCCAAATAATAAATGGTTATGGTGTGCTCCTTACCGCCTTCAAGTACAGTAGGAAGGTCGGTAGTGGTTACACCTGCAGTGCCCGTAACGCCGGGCATACCCGCATAGCTGCTTGCGGTGTTATCCGCTATATGGTTTGCATCTATTGCCTGACCGGTCTTGACCTTGCCCGTGGCAAAGTTAACCTCGCCGTAAACCACGTCGTGTACGCCGCCCAGGTCAAGAGCCAGCTCCCCATCGATGAATATCCAAACGTCATCGTCGCCCGAAAAGCGAAGCTGCATATCCGTTTTACCGTCGGCGGCAATATTCAAGGGGTTACCGCTGTCGGCAGGCAAATAGAAGGTTATCTCACTTTTCATACCAAACCAGTAGTTTGCCTCGTTGTCCTTCTCCTTGTAGGTGGTTTTTCCGTAGTTAAAGGGCAAAAAGTCGTTCAAGCTGTTTTGGCTGTCGATGTTTACGGTGTAGTCGTAAACGTAAAAACGCTGTTGGCTTTGGTTGTAGGAGGCAGCGTTTTTTGCGCTGTTGTAGTAATAAAAGCCTATCTCCGGGTCAAAGCTGTATAGCCAGTCCCCTTCACCCAAGGAAATTCGACCCGCTATCGGGTCATCACCAAACAAAGCGTTAAGCCTTTTTTCGTTGGCTATGTTAGGCGTTATGGTACCGGGGAAGTTGGTACTTGCACCTCTTGTACCCGCCGTTTTTTCCTGATTTACGGTTACGCCGTTTACAGCCACGCCCTTGTTTGACATATCACCTATGTTACCCGCAGGGGAGTCAAAGTAGTCAAAGAAGATAAAGCCCAGCTCACTGTTAGGGTCAAAGGTCCAAGTGCCGTCTGTGGGAGAATAGTTTGCCGAGTGGGTGTTAAACAGCTCGTTATAATCAAATACCGTGGTGGTGATAAAGTCGCTGGTGTCGGGTTGATTTTCAACCACGTCCACGTCCTGACCTATATCGTAGGTTTCGGCTATCCATTCGGGATAGAAGATGGTGTTGTTGGTAACCCTTATCCGCTTACCCAGCATAGAGCTGTCGTAGTAGACCATATTTATAATGTCGTACCAGCCGTTAAGCTTCATAGGATAGTTGCCCGGAAGGGTCATAGTGGCAGGTAAGGTAACGTAGCCGCCACCCGTGGTGGTAACCGCTATGTTTTCCGCCAGACGGTATTTGTGGTTATTACTGCCATTGTATTTAGGCAGACCTATCTGACCGTCAAAATTAACCGTAAACTCACCCGTAGGCACCCTGTACAGACCAAGCTGCATAGAGCTGCCTACGCTTACACCGCTTTCGGCTACTCTTATATAGCTACTGTTGCCGTTCCTTATCGTTACGGGGCCGCTTGACTGAGCAAAGGTAAAGCGTGTACGGGAAGCTTGAGCCGTAGTCAGCTGAAGGGTGGTGCCCGACAGCATAAGATAATAGGTAGTACCGTTTATGGTAGTGCTTATGTAATACTCATAGTTATAGTAACTTGTGCTGTACTTGGTAAGCAGCCAACGGCAAAGCTTTTCGTTTGCCGTAATTACGCCGTTTTCCCGTGCCCTTATCTGCTCTACCGCAAGGGTGCCGTCCTCCTTTGCTGTCATAGCGTAGTCGCCGTTGACTATGGCAAAGGTTATGTCCCCAAGCTGTCTCAGGTTGGTGTTGGAAGTCACGCTGTGTTGGTTAAGGGTTACAATACTGTTAACTTGGCTTTCGGAGGTAACTATTGCGAATAAAGAAAAGCTTTCCGTCTCAAAATCCGTGGTCAGCACCCCATCCTCAAGGCTGTATTCCTGTGCCCCCAAAATTTCCGCCTTGTCGTCCACGTAGTGGAAGACCGTTACGGTTTCCTCCTCATCTACCCCTTCGTTGGGATAGCTTATGCTTATATCAACCTTTTCAATAGGCTGTATTTCCTTGCCGTTAAGCACAAAGCCTATATCGTAAAGCCTAAAGTCCTTAATATCGGTGGTCTTTACCTGACCACCCAAAGCATCCAGCCTTGTTTTTGCCTTATCATAGCAGCTTTCGTATTCCAAAAGCTCCTTGCTTATAGGCTTTACGGTAAGCACTGCCCCTTCGGGTATACCTGCCGCAGGATAGTAAAGGGCTTTTACGGTTACTTCACCATCCTCGTATACCTGCTCTCTGGGAGTGCTGTTTTTGTATTCACCATAGGCTACACCAAGAGTGCCGTAGCCCTGTATCATCTCGTCGTTTATATCATAGCTTTGGTACTGAACACGGTTTCCCACGTCACCCGCTATGGCCTTTATGCCCGTAAGCGCTCCCGCATCATCTGCGGATACGGCGGCAACTATTGCCACGTTGTAAACCGCCTTATCACCGACACCGTTGCGGAAGAACACAAGGTCGCCTTCCTTAGGTATATAGCCCGCCGCCTTTTGATAGTAGCCCGAAGCCTCCAAATGCTTCATCCACTTAGCGCTGTCAGCTTCAAAGGCAAAGTAGTTTTTATCCACCCCTGCGTAATGCAAGCAGAAGGAAGCAAAGGTAGCATCCCACGCTCCGTAGGGAGAGCCGTACCAAGCGCCGTAACGGGTATAGCCCCGAACGTCGCCCTTGGCGTCGGTTACCGTATTAACGGAGCTTTCAAAGTAGCCAAGCTGGCTTTTTGCCACGCTTACCACATCCTCGCCCCATACGCCTGCAAGCTCCTTGGGGATGCTCTTTTCCCAGTCGTCTGCCGTCTCCACGTCCTTGGTTTTATCCACGTAACAGCCCTCGTCGTGGCTATGCTCCTTTTGGGTACATATCAAAACAGGCGCAGCGTCGGTCACCGTCTTAAAGCAGGTGTCCGTGTGGATATGCTCCTCAAGCTCCGTCTTGCCGCAAATTACAGCGCCGTTTTCACCCTTACAGCCCTCGCCGTGAGTGTGAAGCTCCGTAGCCTTGCTGCATTCGACACAGCTTTCGTCGTGAACGTGAAGCTCTATCTCCGCCAAACGGCAGGCAAGAAGCCCCTTTTCGTCGTAGCATCTATCGTTGTGACTGTGAATTACGTAATTTGAGTAGCCGCAAACAAGGTCGCCTGCCTCGTTTTTGCATTTTTCATCGTGTGAGTGGGTCTTTACTTCACAGCAAAGCTCCTCCTTGGGAGTAAAGTAGCACTCCGCTTTATGGGTATGCTCCTCCAAACCGCAAAAGCGCTCCCTCTCCTTGGTAAGTGCCGGTAGAATAAGAGCATAGGTGGTAACAAATACCACCACCGCCGCAAGACCTGCCACGACACGATGCCAGCGTTTTATTCGATTGTTAGCTCTGCTGTACTTCGCCGCTTGTCGCAGCACGTCCTTTTTCATAATTTATCCTTTAATTATACCTTGCCTATATCCTTTATAGGCCACACTCTGAAAACAATTTTCCCTACAATTTGGTCGTTAGCCACGCAGCCTATGGTGCTATTGCGTGAGTCGGTAGAAACAGACCTTTGGTCGCCCAACACAAAAAGCTTTGCAGCAGGCACCTGATACGGAAACTCCAGGTCACATTCGCCGTAAGCCTTCTTTTCAACGTACGGCTCGTCCAGCAAAACACCGTTTACGCTTACGTTGCCGTTCTCGTCTATATCCACCCAATCACCGGGCAGGGCTATGACCCTTTTTACAAGTATCTTATTATTATAATAGAAAGCAATTACATCGCCCTGCTTATATGCGTCACCCTTTACGGAAACCAATATGTTGCCGTCTTCCATTGATGGTGACATAGAGTTGCCGTGTATTTGCAACACGGGCATCCACAAGGTAGCAATAAGCGCCGCTACGGCTGCCACGGTTATAAGAGTATAAATAGTGCTTTGTATAACACGAAAATACCTTTTGCGCCGTTTTACACGCCTAAGCTCCGCTTCCATACTGCTTATGGAAGGGCGTTCTTTGTTTTTGTGCCTTGCCATAGCTATTCTTCCAAGTTAAACGCACTGCTTCCGACAGCGGGAAAATCACGGGTAAGCAGGTTGCGAAGGTCACTGTGCTGTTTAAGATACGCATCCAGCTTAGCGGAAACCTGCGCCCAGTACGCATCGGACTCACGCCTTGCTTTTCTGGTTAAAGCGTCGCACTTTCTTTCCGTTTCCATTTCCATTTTGCGGCAACGCTCGTCTGCTTCGCTTATCATCTCCGTAACCTTTTCCCTGGCAAGCTCCTCCGCTTTTTCCAAAAGCTCCGCCTGCTTACGGCTGCCGCGGCGTACGTTTTCTATATAGTCATCCGCCGCTCTTTGCGCCGCCTCAAAAATGCCGTTTAGCTTCAGGCTTGCCTCGGCAATAGAGCCGGACTCATCTATCATTATTCTTCTGTCATCAAGACGAGCCTGAAGGGAACGAATTGTATCCTTAAGCCCTTCGTTTTCTTCCGTTGCTGCTATAAGCATCTCCAAAAGCTCTGCTCGGCTTAGTTTTTTTAAATCCTTATCAGTCATAAATACACCTTGTTTAAAAATAGTTGCAGTTAGACACAGTATTCCATTAGAGCACACCTACTCTAATTTATCATTTTATATATTATTTCATTAAAAGTCAATGTAAAAACTGCACACAAAAGAAAAACTTTTGTGTGCAGTTTGACAAGTGCTTATTTTTTTGTTTTTCGTATAGCGCAAAGTGCAATAATCACCTGAGACGGCAAATAAAACATCCACGCCGAATTAAAGGGCGAAAATACAACGCTGTGCAAAAAGGAGCCTTCTTTAATGGGCAGATACCCTTCGCACGCTACCTGCAGCCCAACAATAGTATCACAAAGCAAAAACAGCGCAAGCCCTACGGCAAAAAGACGGTTTTTGCTAAAGCCCGCAAACGCCATAATTATATTGGTTATAAGGTTTGCGTAGTAGCAAAGGGATATTACGGATAAGGCATCCGTTCTCTTGCCCAAAACCGCAAAGCAAAGGACGGTTGATATTGCACTTAGTCCAAGCCTTAACCAAAGAAACGCCTTTTTGCTTTTTTGCTTATGCAACAAAAAGGCGTATGCGCCTTGTGTGCCTAAAAAGAAAAGCATACCCCAAAGCCTTAGCTGCGGATGATGGGCTACCAAAAAATAATCGGCTCCCACAGTAAAAGCAAGAGCTATGGGTATAGCATAGCTTTTATCCCTAAGCCCAAAAAGCGAAAAGATAAAGCATAGGCATATTGCCGCAAATTGGCTTACCCAAAGCAAGGTGCCCCCTGCGGTCATTATTATATAGTAAAGCACTGCTTCGGCGCAGACAAACACCGTCGCAGGCAACCACCGTTTTATTTTCATAATATTTAATTCCTCGTTATTTATAATGGGATTATACCAAAAAACCACCTGCTTAGCAAGCGGTTTGAAACAAAATATCTATATTGACCTACGCAGGCTTTTAAGCTATAATGTAACCATAAACTTCAAGGAGGTCGTTATTATGATAAATTACAGCATAAAGCCCGTGGAGGATATGAGCGTTGACGAGCTTATAGGTCAGGTTATAATGGTAGGCTTGCCCTCGGCAAAGCTTGACGAGCATTACGCAAGGTTTATTAAGGACTACAGTATAGGCAACTATATTCTGTTTTCCCGTAACTACGTAGGCACAGCGCAGATGAAAAGCTTTATGAAGGAGCTTTACCGCTATACGGAAGAGGTTACGGGCTCTTTCCCCTTGGTTTCCATTGACCAAGAGGGCGGTATGGTGGTAAGACTTTTTAAGGACGTTACCTTCCCCGCAAGCCCCTTGGGCACCTCTGCCAGCTCCGTAAAGGACGCACCCTACAAAACGGGCTATATCGTGGCAAAGGATATGCTTGCACTGGGCATAAACGTGGACCTTGCGCCCTGCCTTGAAATAAACGAAGACCTTGCAAACCCCTTGGTAAACGTAAGAGGGTACGGCGCAACCAAGGAGATAGTTCTTGAGGGTGCAGGCGGTTTTGTACGCGGTTTGCAGGACGGCGGTGTACTTAGCTGTATAAAGCACTTTCCCGGCGCAGGCTCCAGTACCAAGGACTCGCACCTGGAGCTTCCTGTTATAGAAGATGATAAGGATACCCTCCTCGGCTATAATATGTACCCCTTTGGACGTCTTATAGAAAGTGACGCCCTTATGACCAGCCATTGTCTGTTCAAGGCCTTTGATACTCTGCCCTCCACCCTTTCTCCCGTGCTGCTTACAGAGGTGCTTAGGGGCAAGATGGGCTTTGACGGGCTTATTATCTCCGACGGTATGGAAATGAAGGCTATTGCCGACCATTACGGCATAGGGCGCGGTTCTGTGCTGGCGCTTATTGCAGGCTGTGACATACTGCTTCTTTGCCACGAGTATGACGAGCAAAAGGACGCCTTTGATGAAGTGAAAAAGGCGGTAGAAAGCGGAGAGCTGCCCGTGGAGCTTCTGCGTGAAAAGGTAAGGCGCATAAACCGTGCCAAGGCTAAGCTTGTCGGCGGGCTTAAGGAAAGCTTTACGGATAGCGACTACAAGGTAAAAGAAGAAGACCACGCCCTTATGCAAAGCATTGTAGACGGGTCCTTTACCCTTGTTTCGGGCAATGCACCCAAGCTTACCCCCGATACGCTGATAGTAGCCGCCAAGGTGAGGGTGGCAAGCATTGCCGAGGATGAGTTTGACGAAAGAAGCCTGCCTGCGGAGCTTAAGAAGGCTTTCCCCGACAACAAAGTGCTTACCTTTACCAAGGACGAAAGCTTTGTTGATGCAGCCCTTGATGCTGCAAAGAGCGCCGATGCCGTTGTTATCTACTCCTACGACGCCTACCGTGACGAGACACAGAAAAACACGATAAACGCTCTGCTTAAGGCTGTTGATACCGTGTACGTGGTTTCCGTAAAGGGCCCTTCCGACCGTTTTCATTTTGACGGTCTTAAAAACTACTCCTGCTTGTACGAGTATACCCCAAACGGCATCCGTACCGCCATTAAACAACTGAAGGGCGATATTACACCTACGGGTAAATTGCCTATGTAAAAGTCAACCCCCGTCCGATCGTAAATAATCGGATGGGGGTTTTTGCTAATGTATTACAGGCTGTCGATAAGCCCTGCGTCGTATTTGAGGATTCGTACTGTGTCAAGGTTATCGGCAAAGCTATCGCCGTTAACATCTGCAAAGGAGCGGGCGTTTTCAGGGATATCCGTAATGCCTGAGTCATACTTGAGTATCGCTGCGGCATCCATGTTATCAACATATCCGTCATTGTTTATGTCGCCCTGCTGAATATTAAGCTCCCTTTCGATACCACAGGTGTTGCACTCGGCATCAAAGCCGTTGTCGTAACCGTGCTCTGTCTTATCGGACGTATAGCTGCAAAGAGAGCAAACAAGCCAATGGTTAGTGCCGTCTTCGCTCCACCCGTCGGAATAGGTATGCCCCGAAACAACATCTCCCTTAATCGTACCGCAAACGGAACACTCGTGACCTGTAAAGCCGTTCTTTGCGCATCCGTTGGCAGCTGAACTGTATTCCTCCCAAACGTGAGCATGGTCACTATAGGAGTTATAGGTTTTTCCTCCGCAATTAAAGGTTTCCGTATACGTGTAATTTTTCTTTACTTGGTCGGTAACGTTTGTAATGGAGCTCTCAAGCATTACGGCTTTAACGTGCCTAAGTATGCCGTCATCTTTTCCCAAAACCAAGCTGTCGGCAACCGTAGGAGAATCTATGTAAACGCTGTTACAGGAAGTGGTGTCATAAAACACGTCGTGGAGCCATCTTTCAATTACACCCTTTATAAAAACACGTTTGAGAGAAGTGCAAGCCTCAAAAGCAGACGGTCTCACAAAAGTAACGCCGCCGCCTATTACAAGAGTTTCAATGGAAGGGCAATACAAAAACACACGGCTATCTATGTGATTTACACCGTTTCCGAGAACAAGGCTTTTAAGGGAAGTGTTATCGTGAAATTCGTACATATCCATACGGTAAGCAATACCGTCGCCTATAGTAAGGCTTGTAAGGGAAGAACAGTTAAGGAAGCTGTAACTTGCTATACATTTGGTGTCGTGCTTTACTGTATAATCGCCTTCAAACGTTTCCTTCACTTCGATTAAGCAGTTGTCAATATACAGTATATCGTTTTCCCAGTTGTTCACATTTTCATAATAAGCGGTTCCTTTAAACGCATACTTGCCAATGGAAAGAATGTTATCGGAAATGCTGATATTTTCAAGGTCCGAGCATCCGTTGAACGCATAGGAGCCAATGCTTGTAACGCTGTCAGGTATAATCATACTTTCAAGGGTGGTACATCCGTAAAAAGCACGTGAGCCGATAGATGTAACGCTGTCCGGAATATCAAAGCTTTCGATAGAAGCGCAACCGTAAAACGCTCTGTCCTTAATAGCGGTAACACCGTCGGGGATAACCACTTTATTTACCAAAGTACCGTCAAGGTACATACTGCAATCTTGGGTGAAAGGGTTTGAATAATCATCCTCAAATTCAATACCGCACCAAGCGCCAATATCGCTTAAATACACGACTCTCAGGTATGCGCAACCCCAAAACGCAGATTTGCCAATGGCTGTCAGACCGGCAGGAACGGTAATATCTTGAAGATTACTGCAACCCCGAAACGCACCATCGCCAACGGAAGTAACGCTGTTGGGAAGAACAATACTTTTAAGAGCAGTACAGTCCTTAAAAGCGTTTTCACCGATATAAGTAATGGCATCAAAGATATGCACAGCCTTAATTTCGGCATTGTAGCTTTCCCAAGGGGTACCATCGGGATAATCATACATTTCACCCAAACCGTCTATGCTGAGTATGCCCGATTCGGCATAAAAACACCAATACACAGCATCTCCGCAATCACCGCTATCGGTAATTCCGTCATCTATGCTTTTAACTCCTGCTCCCACACTAAAGGGAGTTAATGCAAAACAAAGGGCAAGGGCAAGAAAAACAGAAAATATTTTTTTCATAAAAACACTCCTCTCTTAAGGTTCCATTCTTTAATACAACCGAAAAGGCAAAAAACCTAAAAATTTTACCTAAAAACTTTAAAAAATACCGGGCGTTATAGAAAAACAGTAACATCATTTTACCGGTTTATCACTTCGCCTGTTTCAGGGTTATATACGTACACAAGTCTGGGCGGGTTTATGTATTTGTAGGTTCTTATAAACAGGCCTCCTTCTATTTTCACGTAGCCTGTTTGCCCTGCACCCTCGGTAACTGCGCCTGTTTCCGTAGTGTCGCCTTTTTCGTCGACCTTCATTAGGTGGTCGGCATCGGCAATGTTTACGTCACCGTAAAGGACGCCGTTATAGGAAAACAACTTGTAAAGGAGCGTATTCTCTTTAAGCGTGGTTTTGCCTTCCCCATTTTCATCTATGCGGTAAAGGGTATTCCCCTCGGAGCCACGTTCTATGTAGTAGACATAGCCGCTGCATAGGGCATAGCTTTCAAGCTCACATCCTTCGGTTACAAAGCCTTTTACTTTTTCAAGTATAGTCTCATCTCTTCCAAGGTCATCGGTTTGTTTTTCCTCCTCGGATATTTCTCTTACCTGTACTTCACCCTTCGCATCAACAACAACCCCATTGGGATAGTTTAAAAGCCCTATTTTACCACCTTTCAGGCGGCACCAATAATAGCCCTCGGGTACGTAATCACCCGTATCAACCACGGTTGTTTCCTCGGTGGCAGTATCAAAACAGTTAAGCTTTAGCCCGCCGCTTTCATCTTTACGGGTAAAATATATTCTGCCGCCGTTTGAATAAACGGAAACCGCACCCTCTGCCAAAAGCTTAACGTCGTTACCGTCGTGGGTAAGACTGTAGACCTTATCGGATACAGCCACAAACAGTCTCAGGGAGCTGACACCAACTACCGTTGCCGAAAATTTTTCCTCCGCCTTTACACCAAAGGCGGACTTTTTTGCAATAAGGGTTTTGTCCTTGAAATTTGTTTTGGAAAAACGCACTATTCCATCGTTCTTGTCGCCCACCGGAGAAGACTTTATATAGAATAGGCTGTCTGCCGCCATAGCGTAATGATAATCAAAACTATTGTCACCGCCGAAAGCCTCTACCTTTTCCTCGGTGCTTATTTCCACGCTTGTTTCCGTAGAGGCATAGTCATCAGCTCCGCCCGTGCAAGAGCAAAGAGCAAGCAAAACCGCAAGGAATAATATACCGACTTTAATTTTCATAATACTCTATCTCCTTTATTTTTTACAAATCCATCAAAAAGGTTTTTGCTACGGCAAGCAGCTCGCGGGAGTATCTTATGGGCGCTTCGCTCCACGCTGTGCTGCTGTGGACGTGAGTGCAGTCAACACCCAGCTTTTTTGCAAGACGAGTAGCACGGTATACGTGGTAATCATTGGTAATAAGCACCGTTTTGTATCCGTCTCCCAGCTTTTTATCCAGTATCTCCTTAGAGTACGTAAGATTTGTTTTTGTGGACGTAGACTTTTCCTCTTTTAAAATTAGGCTTTTAGGTACGCCTTTATCTGTAAGATACCTTTCCATAGCAAGCGCCTCGGTTATATCCTCACCGGGCCCCTGCCCACCCGAAACCACTATTATCGCCTTTGGGTTAGCTTTATGATACTCAAAAGCGGCATCAAGCCTTGACTGAAGCTGGAGGGAAACCTCTTCCCCACGTATGCCGCAGCCGAGAACAATTACCGCATCCTCTTTGTACGTTGGGGTGTCGCTGTTACCGTATATGCCGATTGCCGTTGCCAAAACCACGCCAAGGCAAAGCACGCCAACAGAACCCAAAAAGCCCACACGGTTTAAAGTGCTGCTTTTTATTCTTTTATAAAAAACGCCAACGGAAATCAGATAAGCTCCCACCATAAAAAGAAGAAGCAAACCCGCATTTAAGTTAACGAAAAATGACATAACAAGGCTGTATACAAAGGTTATAACGCCCAAAGCAAAAAACGTCTTTTGTACCCACGTGCCGCCGCACCGCAATCCTTTCATACGGAGTCACCTCCCCTTTTTAAATTTTAACACATTAAACCCGTTTTGTCAACCAAAAACTTCTTGAAACGGCGGTATATGTATGTTATAATTATACATATATTAATAAACGGGGGGCTTAATATGAAAAAACAACTTGGCGCTTTTCTTATGACTATGGTGCTTTTGCTGGGCAGTATGTGCTTTTCAGCCGAAAGCGTAAGCGCAGCCACTTCCCTTACCAAAACGCCAAATGCGGTTATGACCCTTAAAAACCTTGGCACGAACAAGGCGGTGCAGCAGTTTTTCTTCTATAACGATGCTAAGGGTGACCGCTACGTTTTTGCTACCCAGCGTGTTAAGGCAAACACCTATTTGTCCCGCTGTTTGGTATCCGACGACGGGCTTACCGCTACCTGCCTTGACTACGTGATACTTGAAAACTACGGTCACGGCGAAGCTCTTGCTGTTTACGACTACGAGGGTGTGCCCTACGTTTACGTGGTTGGCAACACCATTACCGACACTACGGACGCTTTGTATACAGACACCTATTGGGCACGTACCTTTTACCGTTTTAAATATGTTCCCGACAGCACCCAAGCCACAGGCGCACGTACTGCAGACGTAAAAAGGCTTACGGACTTTATTAACGCCACGGAGGGTGGCGGCTCCATATACTCAGGCGCACGTATTTTCCGTATGGCGTTTTCCGCCTCACCCAACAGCGACAGAATAATGTTTTGGCTTAAGTTTAAAAACGGCTCTACCTACAAGCAGTTTTTGTGCTGTTACAAGTTCTCTGCCCTTAATGCCGCCCTCTCCGCATCAAGCGGAGCTGTTGATATGGGGACAATGGGAGCTCACCAGCTTGCAAAGATAAGCTATGACGGCGACCTGCCCAACGGCTCTATGCAGGGTATGGGGCTTGACGGTACAAGCACCCTTTATTTCTCAGGCGGCTCCAACCAGCAAACGCCTACCATACACAAGTACAGCTACACCTCGTCCTCCATTACTCTTAAAGAGGTGTGGACCGTTCCTGCAAAAAGCAAGGTGGAAATTGAAAGCGCCTATATGCTAAACGGCTCCTTTTACTGTATTTTTATAGATGATGAAACCGGCGACGGCAAGAAGAACAAAACCAAGATATATACCCTTGACGATTACGCTGTGGAGACCCTTCACGCTAACCACAAGTACACGATTAAGGGGCTTCCCACCAACAATGCGGTGCAAAATTTTGCCTTTAGCGAGGATATGAACACCCTTTACGTTTCCCAACGCTCGGGCAGTGACACGTATATTTCACGCTGTGGGCTTAACGGCAACGTGGCAAGGGTTTTGGACTATGCCGTTCTTGCGGGAGCAGGCATAGGCGAAAGCCTTGAGGTGGACGAAAGCGTTGCGGGCAAGACCTATCTTTGGACCGGAGGTGCGCCCGTTTACGGCAGTGACAGCTACGCTACCACCCTTTTGCGCTTGGAATACACGGTGACCGCATCGGGAGCAAGCCTTACTTCAAAAACCATAACAGACCTTACCTACGCCAACGCCAACGCCACGGCTATGGACAGCACGGCGGTTAAGCGTGCTGCTGTGGCTATGACAAGCAAGGCGGATAACAGGCTTGTTGTGCGCACCCAATTCGTTTCGGGCGATATATATTACACAGTTTACACCACAAGCTCTCTCAACGCTGCAATAAGCGCTGCGGGAAGCAGCTACTCCCTTAAAAACGCCGCATCCTTAGTTAAAAGCAACTTCTGCCTTAACACCCAGCCTAACAGCTCTTTTCAAGGCTTTGAGGCAGACGGCGTTGGAACGGATGCAAAATTTTTGTATATGGTTGGCGGCTCGGTGTCCAAAATGCAGTTGCCTGTGATATATAAATATCTGTACACCAACGGCGGCAACGCCACTCGCAAGGCAGTATACCGCATAGCCGACTTTACTCTTACGGTTCAAGGCGTTAAGGTCTACGGCGGCAATATGTACGTAGCAGTTCAGCCCGTTTCCAACAACAAGGACGAAACTACCATACGTATGCTTTCCGCTACCTACGTGGCAGACCCGCCCTTGCAGGAAAACTACAAGCTTACCCTAAAAGAAAACGCCGACGTTACAATTAACGAGGGCGTTATTAAAGATGCGGCAGCAGGTACTACGGCAACAGAGCTTTTATCCCGCTTTGCCAACGTTAACACCCTTCGTGTTATTAAAAACGGTAAGGCGCTTGCAGACGGTGAGGTTATTACCACCGCCTGCACCGTACAAAGCATTGGCTACAACGGCGAGGTTACAGACAGCGTGGATATTGCCATTGTGGGCGACATAAGCTGTGACGGCGTTGTCAGCAGCGGCGATTATATCTCTATGCGTGCGCATCTTGTAGGCGGTATGGAGCTTACGGGATGTATATTCATTGCCGCCGACCTCACACCGGACAAAGTAATTAATTCCGCTGATTATATTGCCCTCGCCAAATCCCTAAAAACTTAGGGGATGTGAAAAAAGCACGGAACGCAAGAAGGTTTATATACAATTTTTATGTTGTTAAGCGTGGCACAAACCACGCTTAACTTTTTATTTATTTATATCTTCTTGCTATGAACGAACTGAACCGTCGCAGTACTCAGTACAGCTTCGGGTTCAGTTCGTCCATTCCGTCCATTTTTCCCTATCCCCTAACCAAAACACAATGTGAAATAAGCACGGAACGCAAGAAGGTTTATATACAATTTTTATGTTGTTAAGCGTGGCACAAACCACGCTTAACTTTTTATTTGTTTACCAAAACAGGCTGAGAAAAACTTGGTTTTTCTCAGCCTGTTTTTTGTTTCTTTATTTCACAAGCTTTTTTAATACATCGCTTGTGTTTTGAGTGCCTATGGTACTACCGCTTTTTGATATATCCCAAATAGGAGCGTTAAAGTCCGAAAAGTCAAGAACTGCGCCGTCCTTTACGGTATAAGTAGCGGAGAAAACTATCTCACCGTTAGGTAAAGCAGAGGAAGATGCAAAGGAAACGCAAGCGCCGCTTACACCGTCTGAATTGTAGTTTTCGTTCACTGCGCCGTAGCCCTTAACACTGCCAGATACAAGGCTAAGGTCACTGCTGGTGTTTATAACTATTTTACCCGAAACCACGCCTGCGGGTACTGCTGCCGTTATGGTTGCAGTGCCGTTGCCGTTATCCGTAAGGGTTACGGTGTAGGCTGAGTAGGCAAGAGTATAGTTTGTGCTTATGGTGTGGTTTATGACGCCATCCCTGCATTGCACCTTAAAATCAGTGGTATCCTTAAACCAGTTAAGACCCTTGGGAAGCGCTCTCCACTGTGCCACAGTGCCATCGTAGTTTATGGTCTTAAGGGAGGTGCAGTAGCCAAACAGCCATTTGCTTATCTCGTCTACACCGACGGGGATATTAATGGTTTCAAGGTCGGTACAAAAGGCAAAAGCGTCCTCGTCTATGTAGTTAACCCCTTTTGGTATACTAAGCTCTTTTATGGAGGTACAAGCTCTAAAGGAGTTAAGCCCCAAGGTTTTAACACTTGAAGGCAATTTAACGGAGGTTACCTTTTCGTGCTGGCTGAAAGCGTATGCGCTGATAGAGGTAACGCCCTCTTTTACTATAACCCGAGTAATTTCATCTCTATGCACCGCCCACGCAACGTCCTCGTACCAGCTTAGGTCGTCCATTTTGCCTTCGCCGCTTATAAGAAGTGTGCCGTCGGAATAAATCTCCCACTCAAGGTCACCCCAGGCGCCGTTATAACGAACGTAGCCTTCTACGTCGTAGCTTTCCTCGGAAGGCTCGTCGTAGCTCTCCTCTGAAGGCTCGTCATAGCTTTCCTCGGGAGGCAGGTAACTGCTTTCCTCGAAAGGCTCATCATAGCTTTCCTCAGGGGGAAGATAGATGCTTTCATCAATATAGGAGCTATTCTCATCAACGCTGTACCGAGACTCTTCACGGTCGTCGTTAAAGCCTGCGTCCGTACTGACGTATGCCGAGCTTTCGTCCTCAAAACGGATTACGTCCTCAACGGTTCTGTTGAAAAGGAAGAAGAAAACTATTATGGCAATAACCGCAATAACAAGAAGGACAAACGAAGCGGCAATAGCTATAATCAGTATTATAAGCCACTTTTTGCTTTTCTTTTTAGGCTCTTCGGTTTTATTGTTTTCGCCGGGAAGGCTCTCCACCGCATCGGGCTTGGGAGCGGCAACTGCGGCAAAGCCCTCAAGCTCAGCCTCCAGCGACTGTTTAAACGCCGCTACTGTATAAAACCTTGCCGTGGGGTCAAAGGCGCAAGCCTTAAGCACTGCCGCCTTTAAAGCGGAAGAGCCGTTTTTAGGTTCGGGCATAGGTGCGCCTCTTAGCCTCTTAACCTGAGCCTCTGAAATTTGTCCGTTGGTGGGAACAGCGGGAGGCAAGGGTAGAAAAGGCAATCTTTTTTCGTTAAGAAGCCAATAAAGCACCATACCCACAGAATATATATCAACGTTAGAATTGTAAACGCCGCTATTAAACACCTCCGGCGCTGAATACGCCGAGTATCCCATTCTTGTTGCCTTAACGGTACCGTCCATTGTCTTGGCGGTGCTGAAACCGCCCAGCTTATAATTACCGTTGTCGTCAACAAAAATCTTTTGGGGCTTGATATCCCTATGTACAACGCCTACTTTTTCGCAACAAAGAAGGGCGTTGCATATATCAATACCCAGCTTAACAATTTCCTTTTCCGTAAGGGGCTTTTCCCTGTTTGCATCAGGAAGCGTCTTAAGCAGCTCCATACGTATAAACACACGGTAGGAATAACCGTCGGGTTGGGATACAACCTTATACTCCTCACAGCCTACTACGTTGGTGCATTCCCGCATATCGTAAAGCGGCTTATATTGGTTTAAAATATCAGTGACCTGATTTTTAAATATGTTGGCTATGCTTTCGGCGTCATAACCGTCTTCAGCGTAAATGCGATATTCTTCCTTGGAAGCAGGAACGGCCATAACCTTCATTGCAGAATATACTTCCCTGCCCGAAGCATCGGTTTTTCGTATTTTATATACTTCTTCCGAGCCGTCTTTACCTAAAAGCTCCACAATTTCCCAGCCTGCAAACATCTCGTTTTCGTACACAAAGCGCCCTCCTTACTTTGTTGATTTGTTTAAGTATAAAGCCAATGGAAAAAATTGTCAATATTAAACGGCGAAATAGAAGCTGTAAAAAAGCTCGGTATTGTCGTCGGAATACTCTATCTCCTCAGAAATAATGCTTGCCAAAACCGCTGTTTCCTCCAAAGCTTCTGCCTTTTGGGAGCAAATAAGCGAAGCCAAAAGCCTTTCCAAAAACAAACAAAACTGCAAACGTGCGCAAAAATCCTCCTCGTCCAACGCCTCGGTACAGTGGCGGTAAACAAAATACGCCAACGCTCTTTCCAGATATTCGTCCTTCCCCTCGGGGTGCTTTTTTGATGAGTAGCTCATAAACAGCTCCCTGTGGGCGTCATCAAGATATTCCATCGAATTAAGCTTTTCCAACCACCGGCCGTCATCGCCAAGCTCTATTCCGTACTCGTTACAAAGCAGCTTAAGCCTGGTTTTATAGCTAAGCTTTTTATCGGAAAGCACCTTGTACACCCTTTTGCGCTCCGCACGTCCGTCAAAGCATAAATCGTCACCGCTAAAAGATTTTTCGCCCACTTCTGCCATTACGCCATAGTTCGGTGAAGACAAAATAAGCCTTGCCGCCTCTCTGCAGGACATACCAAGCCCCACCTCGGCAACGTCTGTATAATTGTAAAACCTTGGGTGCTCACGGCAGATATCACAAAGATAATCCTCGCCCGCACCGAGAATAATTTTACAAAGCCCCTTTTCATCAAGATGAGGGCATCTGTCGCCTTTGCAAAGCTTAAAATGCGGCGTTCCTTCCGTAGAAATGCTGCTCAAAATGCTTAAACCGTAGCCGTCGCTACACTTTTTGTATTTTTCAAAGGTTGCGCTGTCAATATCTATTTCCCAGCCAACACAGCAGCTATGGTTGCATTTATCCGCAATGCAAACAAAGCTTTTATAATATTCGGGAGCGTAAAGTTTCATAATCTACACCTTTTTAATTGCTTTAAGCGGATTATACCACAAAACGCAACCCATTTCAATACACGGCGGTAAAACGCTAAAGCTGCCTTAATGAAGTAAACCGCAAAAGCCAAACACTTTTTAAAGCGCACATCGTTAAGGCAGCCCTTTTATTTATAGGTTTTCTATAAGTCCTGCGTCATATTTAAGAATACGTGCAGCATCAAGGTTATCCACGTAACCGTCACCGTTTACGTCACCGACCGCTGACTGCTCTGCCGTCATATCTACAATACCCGCATCGTACTTGAGCACCATAGCCGCATCAAGGTTGTCCACGTAGCCGTGTGCATCTACGTCGCCTTTAGTACCGCCTGTTGCGGCATCAAAAACAACCTGCTGCTGCAGGGAAGAGCCGTAGACGGTAGCGCTTATTCCGTTAACCGTTACCCTTACATAGTTTCCCAAAACGTATCCGTCTGCCAAGGTAATCGTATATCTTAAAGCATACTCCTGCCCTGCTGTAAAGCTGTCTGTCTTTCTCAACGCAGGATACGGCTCCTCGTAAAGATACCAATAGTCAACTGTCGCAGTATACACCGCAGGCGAAGCGGAATGGATGCTGTAAGAAGGAGCCTGCCCGCCCATAGGTGCTGTAACCGTAAAGGAAAGCTCAGTAAGTATACATTCGTTCTTTATCCACTTTGCGTATATAGTGGTGTCCCCTGTTATGCCGTAATTCCAATCAACCTCTTTCGTAAGCTCTGCATCCCTGTACCAGCCGTAAAAGGTGTAGCCTTCTCTTACAGGTGCCTGCGGAGTGGGAATTTTTGCATAATACTTAAGACCACTTGCCTTTGGTATGCTGTTACCGCCGTTTGTTTCGTAGCTGACTGTAAAGGTAGGAGCAACATCGCTTGCCGTAAGCACAAACTCCGGCGAGATGGCAAACACATAGGAGTTGTCATCGTATATCACAGGCTCGTTTACCGTCCAGGCAACGCCGTTAACGCTTACGCTGACATTGCTTGCAAAAACGTGGGTAGCACCTGCGTTACCATCCAGCTCAACACGCACTTGAAGGCGGTAAGTGCCTGCAGTAAAGGTGTAACCGCTGTATAAATATTGGTTTTGCCAGAAGCTGCCGTCCTTCTTTTGCCAATAGGCTGTTGAGGAATCAAAGCTTGCAGGAGCACCCTCGGTAACGGTAAATTGGGGATAGTGATATTTTGTGCCGATGTGCGGAATAGTCACAAAGTTTTCAGATGTAGCCGCAACCCTTGAAATTACAGCACGGTCGGAGGGAGCAGGTGCAGTAGCCGCAACAAAAACGCTTAGGTCGGCGGTGTTGCCGTCGTCATCCGTTACGCGAAGCACCATTTCACCGTTTTCTGCGGTCTTTGTAGGTGTGCCGCTTACAATACCGTCTGCGGAAACCTTGACCCAATCGGGACCCGATACCTTGCTGAAGGTGTAGGGGGCAAAGCCTCCGCTTACGCCGTCTGCTACGGAATAGGGAGTGATAGCTTCGCCAACGTAGCTTACGCCTATATCGTAGGTGTAGTTGTACTTGAAAAACAAAGCAGTGTATGCGCTTACGCTTATGCCTGTCAGGCAAAGCATAAGGCATAAAAGTAAAGTAAAGGCTTTTGTGTATATCTTCATTGTATCACCTTTTGGTTAAAGACTATCAATAATGCCTGCATCGTATTTGAGAATCATTGCGGCATCGAGGTTGTCGGCATAGCCGTCGCCGTTTGCGTCGGCGCTAATCAACTGCTCGTACTTAAGGTCGATGAGACCCGCATCGTACTTGAGCACCATAGCCGCATCGAGGTTGTCCACGTAGCCGTCTGCATTTACGTCGCCTATTTCATAAAGTACAATTTTTTCCATTACAGATACGCCTATACTGCCTGCGTTTGCCCTACCGTTTGCACCTACGGCGTAGGCGTACAGGGTATAGGAATTCATAGCTACGTCGGCGTTGGTAACGGTAAGGGTAGCCTTGCCGTCCTTAAGCTCCGTTTTGAAGGTAGACTTGGGGAAGGCCGCCTTCATCTCGTCGATGCTGTGAACTACCCCTATGCCATCTTCGTCATAGCTTTCAAAAAGCCAGTCGGCAGAGGTCATATCGGGAGAAGTAAAGGTGAATGTAAGGGTTCCGCCCTCGTTACAGATATCGCCCGTAAGCGTTTCCGTTACTGTGGGAAGTTCGGGCAGACACTCAAAGGGTACTACGTTATCGAGGCTAAAGTTCACCTTACCCAGAGCATTAGATACGGAATAACCTACGCTGTATTGACCGCTAAAGCTTTCTGGTACGTTTTTGAAGGTTACGACCGCACGGTAAACGCCGCCGAAAAGCTTAAGGCTTGTATCGTAATCAATGCCCGTTTCTGCCTTGGACTCCTCCAGGGTATAGAACTTAGTGGTACTGCCGCTTCTGTATACAACGGTCCAGTCCACCTTTTCGAACATATCGCCACAGAGATAGAAGGTGGCGTCACCGTCTGCATAGTAACCGTGGGAATAGAAGTTTTCTACCTGCGGAATGTCACCAAAGGTCAGGGTTACGGTACGGCTGGTTGTTGTAGAGCCGTCAGTACCCGTAAGCAGACAACGCACCTTAATGGAGCCAAGACCGGTAGAACGAATATGGAAGCTGCTGGTGTTATAGCCTCCCATACGAACACCGTCAAGCATAGTCGCCACCGTGTCGTCAACGGATACCCAGGAGTCGCCAAACATCACTTGCCACTGATAGGTGTCCACGTTACTTGCTTCCACAAACGCATCGGCTATCTCACCTACCCCAGCCTTCACACTTTCGGGTTGTGTTATGATGTTTGCGGGGGCGGAAGCCTCGGTAACGTTGACGGTGTAAAATCTGGTAAATATAAACTCTTGTCTTGCTACGAATATCTTAAAGCCTACCAACACCTCAAGACCGTTGGGATAGTTTGCAATTTCTATGGTTTTGCTGTCAACACGGTCGTATTCCTTCCATTCAGTTTCACCCCTGCCCCTTACGTGTACATAGGGCAGATATACCGTGTAGTTAACGTGATCCTTGATAAAATCACTTAATTCGAACTTAACTGAAAAGGTTTCGGACTTGTCGATGGGACAGTAAAGCACGGTGTTGTAACCCACTTTCGCCGTAGGTGAAAACTCAAGACCCAGCATACCCTCGTTCATCACTAGAACCTGACTGGCATCGTGCAGGTCCTCAAAGGTAGCTTCGGTAACGTCTATAAACGTATTTTCGCGAGTCAAAATAGCGGTGGCGCTTAAGCTCTTTATCATCATAATGGCTTGGTATTCTGCAAGTTTGGAATAACCGATTGTTTGAGTATTGGGATGATTAACTGTATAAAAGGTATGACCGATAAAGCCTATACCCCCTGCGAACAAACCGCCGTTTATTTCGGGGATAAGCTGGTTATCCAAACCTCCGGTGATTCCGTTGATATTGTTTACGCCCTCGTCAAAGTTGTGAATGGAGTAGCCGACGGATTCGAACTTGCCGCCGTTTATTACCAATGATTGCCAGTTGTCGTAGGTATTACCAAATCTGGTGGTTCCGAAAGCTGTAAGTTCTCTTGTGCAAGCGTCGACCCCATCGTAAACGTAGCCGCTACCCTTTGCTTCAAAACAGCCGTCGTTTATAACGGTGTGCATATTGTGGGCTATAAAGGTGCCTCTGTATTTAATGCCTTGGCTTAAAGTGCTGCCGCCGCCATATTTTTTGGTTGAGGTTTCAAGGGTATAGTTACCGCCGTCTATTATAAGCTTATTGTGGTTTTCATCGATGTAATCCAAGACGCCCTCAACCTTACGGTAGTAGTCACCGGTCGTTACCAATATGGCGGCAATCTGGTCATCTATAACTCTGGGAGAGATCATGCTGATACCGCCGCCGCCTACGGAGTCCATAAAACGCAAGGTAGAGCCGGTGGTCTGGTCGAAGTTGCATACGTTAATTTCTATAAATTTGGAGGTGGTATTGGAAATATCGTCTACACAGGAGAGGGTGTGACCGTTAAAGTCAAACTCCACGTTGTTACCCTCTATCCACACACTTATCCAGGAGTCTCTGTACTTTACGGGTTCACGGTCAATCGTGTCCAGTTCAAGGTCCTTCATAAGCACCATTCTGTAGTTGCCAAAGGCATAGTCGGGCAGGTTTTCAAAAGCCGCCTTAAACGCCTCCCAGCTGTTAATCTCTATTATCCCGTCAAACTCCGTATTCTCTTCTGCGGATGCAACTATTGGTAAAGTTCCGCAAAGGAATACAAAACAAAGTAAAAATGCTATTATTCTTTTCATATTATCGCCCTTTCTCTATTTTATACTTGTTGTACGTTTTTCTAATGCGACGATTAAAGACTATCTATAATACCTGCATCGTATTTAAGTATCTTTGCGGCATCAAGGTTATCCACGTAACCGTCGTCGTTAACGTCGGCGCTTGCAAGCTGCTTGTCCATAAGGTCGCTTAGACCTGCATCGTACTTAAGTATTGCCGCCGCATCAAGGTTGTCTACGTAGCCGTCACCGTTTACGTCGCCCTTGGTGCCTTCTTCTCCGCCTCCATAAACGTAATGGCAGGATACGATGTATTCCACGTATTGATTCCGGAAGGCGTTTGATGCTTTCGAAACAGCCAGTGCTTGATTATCATTTACAGTAGCTATTACCTGACTGTAGGAGTCGCTGTCTATCTTGAACTCATATCCGTTATCGCTATCCGCAACTATATCGATATACACGGTGTAAACGTGCCCCTCTATAAAGGTTTCGTCCGCATAGATATATCTGCCTTCCGTAAGGTCGTACCAAGCAACGCCACCGTATTTGTAGTAACGGTCAACGTACTGACCGTTACTATAATCAACGTCCTTTGCCTCTCTCTCGGTTTCTATGCGGTATCCTACGCCAACGGATGTTGCAGTGTAGTCAGGGTGTTTGCCTGCTATAGGCTCTTCAAGGTTTATAATCTTTACATAGCTTACACGGCTTTGCTTACATATAAATCTGCCCGTAACCATTATATAGGAATCCGATGCGTAAGCGTAATGCTCCGTAACCTGCATCTCAAACCCGCCGGCAGAGGCAATAACAGCAGGCTTTCCGCCTCCATCGGTAGCGAATTTATAGCCGGGCTGCGCCGCAAGAGTTACGGTAACGGTATAAGTAACGCCGCTTTCAAACACGCCGTTTTGAGAGGTGTAGCCTGTCTTTTTGTTCCAGGTAGCAATGGTCGAGATGCTGTCCTGCCAGGTGATACCCTCCACCGTGTAGATGCTGTCATCGGGCGAGGTCATCGTTATATCGCCCTTTTTACCCTCCTTGGGGAGAGAAAAGTCCATAACCTCCACAGTGCTTATCAGCGAATTGCACGCTTCAAAGGTGTACCTTACCCATATCTCGGTATCCATATCCGAAACGGTCTGAGCGTTGCAGTAAACCTCTGCCCTGTATCCGTTTATAGTTGCGTAAACCCTGCTTGTCCCATCAGAATTGGTTGCAAATATATAGGGAGAAGCCGCATTAAGCTCAATAGCTACGGTGTATCGATGCCCTGCCTTGAAGGTGTCGGTTATGTCCATAGGTACTGAAGTATCGGCATCGTACCAGGTTACGCCGTTTACGGCAAACGATTCACCTTCGCCGGGTACGTAGCCTACGTCGCTCGTAGTAAAAGAAAAGTCAGCAGTTGCGTTCTCAAGCGGCTCGCCTATCCAAAGGTTAACGCCGCCTATGTCTGCAGGTGCAGCCTCGCAGGGAGGGAAGGTATAGGAAAGCTCACGAACCCGTTCTTTGTCTTCACCTCTGAAGCTTTTTACTTCACCCGTCATTCCGTTTAAGTAGCCTGCAACGTCTACAGCAAAAGCGTAATAAGGAACGCCCCAAATATCCGTACCGTAGTTCACCTTAATAGCTATATCCACCCTGTAACGGGTGCCTGTTACAAAGGCTTCCCCTTCCTTCAAAGCACGGTCATTGTCAAGGTCGTACCACTGTATGCCGTGTTTATAGAAGTTGTGGTAATACTCGGAATCGTACTCGTAATTGTAGTTGGCAATTTTGTACTCCAACATACTTGAAGTCAAAGCCGTTGCTTCAAAGCTTGGAACTCTTCCGCCGGCAGGAACTTCAATTTTTACAAACACCTCGCTGATTATTCCTGTCACTGTTGCGGCACCTACATCTCCATTATCGGGTTTTGTTGCCGCAAAAGCGCTCAGCGCAGGCACGCACAAAGCCGCCAGCACAAAACACATAAAACGTATAAACAGCTTCTTCATAAAATACCTCCGTTTGCTTGGATTTATCTATAATAAATTATAGATAAAAAAACGCAAAAAACCACACACTTTAGCTGTAAAAAGGTGTGGGCGTTTTAGTTTTTTACCTCAAAAAGTGTAGTAAAAAGGGTGGGTTTTAGAAAAAACCACACTTTTTCCCACACCGGCAGAGCAAAACCCACACTTTTGTTTGTATAAAGTGTGTGTACTTGGGAAGAAAAAGGATTTATAATTCTAACGTAAAGGTTGTTTAAAGATGTAATGAAAATTATTTACGGAGGTATTATATGGGACTTTTTGATAAGTTAAAAAACACCGCAAGCAATGCGGCAAGCAATGCGCTGAACAGTTTAGGCAACAAAAGCGAAACGTTTACGTTTAATGCCTTGCCGGAGAGCCTTGCAGAGATGCAGGCGCTTCCCGAAGCAAAGCTTGACACGCCCTTTAAAACCGCAGCTCTTACCGTTTGTGCTCTTTGCGCTTATGCGGCAGACAGACAGATAGGCACCGAGATGCTTAACTGGCTGAGAGGCCCTCGTCCTCTTAGCGGCGTTGACATTTCCTTCCTTAACGACCGTTTCCGTGACGGCAAAACGTACGTTCCCTTTTCTTACTTTGAAGGCGCAACACCCGATAACAATTACACACCCGCCGAGCCCTTTAAGATTACAATCTCCACTAACCCTTACTCCGATGCAAACGAGGGCTATATGAAGCTGTTTATCAAGAGCGGCGGTGCTGACAACGCACGTGAGATTGTACTGCGCAAGAGAGGCAGTGACGGTGTTTGGTTCCTGTGGGAACAGATGCTTTTGCCCGACATCCGCACCCCTAAAGCGGCTGACCCTTGGGCATAATTTGTTTTTAAAATATTGAAGTCGTTAAACGCAAATATATTGCTATGATTTTAGCTGCACTTATATGCCTTTGCGTGTTTGCCGCTTGCTGTTTTTCCGACGGTGACGGCAGCGCAAATTCCGTTGATAAAAACGATGCCGTTAAGGAAAACGCTGCGCCCGTTGACACGGTTTATGACGTGGGCGAGATAACCGTAGCCGTACCCGAAGGGTGGAAGGCTTTTAACAACATCGACATACACGCTGAAGACCCCTGCACTATCAGCAAAAACTCTATAAACGTTTGCAAGGGCGGCGTTGTTGAAACCGATATTTTAACAAAGCCATATATTAAGCTTGATTATAGGGGCAAGGATATTTATCTTGCGGCACCTATGAAGCTTTTCTACGACAACGTTGTTGATATAGCTCCCTTTGAGCTTGGCGGCCGCACCTGGGAAGGCTTTTCCTGCGATAGCTTGGGGTATCCGATAGTTATGCTTTACATAGACGAGGGCAATGACCAATATATGGTAACTATCTCCCGTGGGCAAGGGGACGACGCTATCAGCCTTGAAGACGAAGAGGTTAGAAGAATAATATCAAGCCTTACCGTTAAAGAATCCGCCTTCGGCAATGAAGCTGACGAAGACAGTTCTGCCGAAACTACTGCTGAGTAAATGAGTAAGTTTATTAAAAAGCTTTTTACCAAAAACAATCAAACATCCACAGATGACATTGACGGCGGAGTGAGAAAACGCTGTGACTGCAACGCACCAAAAATTATAAGCTGCACCAAGATAGCTGTTTTTGAGTGTGTTTTTTCCACGTTGTCTTTGATAGACGATGAGGAACCGGAAAGAAGCGTTTTCACCTTGAAGGCAAGGGTTGAAAACGGCATTGTCAGCGCAAGCTACAAAAGCCGTAATGAAGAATTTGCTTTTTCTGCGTCGCTGTTTTTTATGGATGAGCTGCAAAGCGTTATTTCTGAATATAACTTTGCACAGTTTAACGGCATCACTTACCACGTAAGCGGATTGCCTGATATGTTTGGTGCGACGGTTTCAGTAGAATATGAAAGCGGAGAGCGTATATACTCAGCCAATAATCAGGATTGCTTTATCACGTCAGAGGCTATTAAAAAGCTGTTAAAACTTTTTAAAAAACAAAATTTATAAACAAAATGCGTTGGCGGTTTTGATAGCCAACGCATTTTATTATATTCCAAATCTCCTCAAACTGCTTTTGTAAACCTTGTTGTAAATATGTTTATAAATCCTTCTTCATCAGATCCTTTAACCCAAGAGTCCGTCTTTTCGCCAAACACTTCGCCCTCAATACCCGAATCGTACCAAAACTCACCGTTGCGGTCTTCCCAAGACTTGGGGACATCAAACATCATACCGTCCATAAGCTTTATGGCGCCTGCGCTTACAGCCTCGTCCACCTCTGCTTGCGATACCCCTGCGGGTATGGGAATAAGGGTATACATTTTGCCGTCATCGCAGATTTTAAGCTGCATACCTATCATAGTGTTTCTTTCTTTTAATTCGTCTGCAACGGCCTCTTCGTCCGTTTCATCAACGTAGGGCATCGGAGCCTTAAGGTACTCCTCCGCAGAAAGGTAAACAAGCGTGTCATTTTCGTCCATAGTGCCAATTGAATGGAAAACCCATTTTCCGACGTAATTCATAATAAAACCTCCGTTTTTAATTAAAGTCAGTTATAATACCTGCATCGTATTTCAGTATCATAGAGGCATCAAGATTATCCACATAACCGTCACCGTTTACATCAGCAGCAAGGGATTGTGTATCATTAATATCTATAATGCCGGCATCGTACTTAAGCAGCATTGCCGCATCAAGGTTATCAACATAACTGTCGGCATTAACATCGCCAATGCTGATAATGCCATCCTTGGCCTTTATCCTAAAGCTTGCACTGCCTGCGTTTGCTGTAGCGTTATCACCCACTGCATAAGCGTAAAGGGCATATTCGTTAAGCCCCTCTTTTGCGTTGGTTACAGTGAGGGTAGAGGTGTTACTCTCGGTTTTTACCTCAAAGGTGCTTTCGGGAAATTCCCTTTTCATATCCTCAAGGCTGAATACCTGTACTAAGCCGTCCTTGTCTGTGGCTTCAAAGCGCCAATCTGCCTCGGTCATATTCTCGGCACCGAAGCTTAAGCTCAGGTCGTCCCCATCATAACCGCTAACGCTTTTTATAAAGGAGGTTATGGTGGGTTTTACTACCTCAAGGCTGAAGGGAATGGCATTATCCTCGCTGTAGGCTACGGTACCGAGAGCGTTTTTAACGGAATAGCCAAGCTTATAGGTATTTGCCACGCTTGCGGGCACATTTTTAAAGGTAACGGTTGCCCTGTAAATATCATCGCTAAACTTTAGGAAGGATAATTCGTAGTTTATGCCCTTTTCTGCAGCAAACTCATCAAGAGTGTATAGCTTAAAGCTGCCCAAGCGACTGCTTACCGTCCAGGTAATGTTTTCAAAATAATAGCCCCAAAGGTAGAAAACAGCATCGCCACCTTCTTTAAAGCTACCGCCGTAGTAGTTATCAATAATAGGCTTATCGCCAAAGGTTAAAGTAGCAACGTCACTTGTGACGGTAGAATAGGCAGTGCTTGTGATCACGCAACGTGCTTTGATGCTTCCTACAGCGCCTTTAGTATCGGTAACGGCAAAGATGTTGTCCTTATACCCTTCCAATATCAAGCCGCCCTCCGCAAGACTTGCCGATAACGTGTCGGTTATGTTTACCCAGCCACCGCTTATCTGCACCTGCCATTGGTACGACAGCGCATAGTTGGCAACAACTGTAGCTGCCGCCGTTTCACCGGGTGCAACACGGCAGCTTGCAGGCTGTACAACAATCTCTGCGTGGTGGCGGTCATTGCTTACCTTTACACGGTTTGAGTCTGCCAAGACCACGGTCACATCGCCAAATATGACCTCCAGACCTGCCTTTATCATTACCCCACCTGTGTAATTTGCGTAGTTAACGGTGTGGTAGGTGCTGTACACCTTGGTTTCCTCACCTGTTTCCTGAGTTGCCACATCTACCGCACAATGGCTTATAAAGGGCTGTACTGTCAGGACCCCCTTCATACTTTCGGGGGTTTTGTACTTTATGCGGAAGGTGTCTGACTGATTGGGCTCCACTGTCGTGTAATCGTAATAGTAAGAAGGAGTTGTTTCCAGATTGAAGGTTTCTTTGCTTACCGCATACACTGTTTTGCACTTGTGCAATTCCTTAAGCGTAAGCTCGCTTACGTCCTTTAATTTTCCGCCGCTTGTAAGATAATACGCTTTGCCGTATAATATCTCGCTTGCGCTCATATCCTCGTATTCGTCATTACCGTCGCTATTATACGTAAAGGTTGCGCCTATATAGCTTATGGGGCCGAAAAACGCACCGCCCAGTATCGCAGGTGTTTCCATATATCTTGTTTCGTCGGGGGTAGACGAGGTATCGAAATGGTGCAGAGAATAACCGTCGGAGATAAACTTGCCACCGTATACCATAGGGTTATTTCTGTCTCTTCCGGCAGGATTAAGGGTGCTGGAGCAGCAGGTTGCAAATGCGGAAAGCTCTCTCGCACACATATCGTACTGAGTAACCACGCCTTCACTTTTTGCGGTAAAGGTGCCATCGTGTATTTCCGCCTTTACGTAGTCGGCAATAACACAGCCACGGTAGTAGTTTTCTCTGGAACGTGTACCGCTGCCGAATTTTTCCGTCTTGGCTGTAAGTGTATAGCTGCCGCCATCAAATATAACGGTAGAAATCTTATTGCCCGTATACTGATACACACCGCAATCATAATAATCGGTAGAGCCTGCTATGCGCAACGCTGCCAGTTGACTATCGTATGCACGGTGTGAATATACACCTCCACTACGTTGTCAGAATACTGTTCTGATGCAAATGAATGCGTTACAAACAAAGACGAAAGCATTGAAATGCACATAATCAAGACAACAATTATTTGCAAAACTTTTGTTGAATTAAAAAATGTATTTTTCTTAGCTTTACTCCTTTTACACCGCTATTGACAAAATTGCAAAAATATGCTACATTATACATCATAGTATTACTATCTAGGATGATTTTACACCTTATCCACCCCTTTGTCACCACACTTTTCTCTGTTTTCGGTGTGGTGCGTATTGTTTTTGGTGTAGGTTTTAGTGTGGGGAATGATATCTTTTCCGAAAGGAGGCAGTGTATGAAAAAGCAGTGCTTAGGTTACTTGTTGCTGTTACCGCTTGTATTTATGCTTTCCGGTTGCGGCGTTGTTGACAAAACGGCTAACCTGTCCATAGTGTATGCGGTTACAGCCATACTGGCTGTTGCGGTGCTGGCAGTGTACTGTTTTTCATCGCATAAGAAGGATATATGGTATATGCTGCTTTTCTCCTCGGTTTTGGTGGTTAACTTTGGCTACCTGTGGCTTTCCGTTTCCGAGACGCTAAGCATAGCGCTTGTTGCCAACAGGGTTGCTTACCTTGGCTCGGTTTTTCTTCCGTTGTCTATGTTTATGATAACGCTAAACACCATAAAGGTTAAGTGCAAGCGTTGGGTTGTTTTACTGCTTTTAGGAATCAGCGGCCTTGTGTTTTTGGTCGCCGCAAGCCCCGGATACCTTGGCATTTATTACAAAGAGGTGCATCTGATAACGGTTAACGGCTTTTCTACACTTGAAAAGGTCTACGGGCCGCTACACAGCCTTTATTTGGTATACCTTGTAGGTTATTTTTCCGCTATGGTCTGCGCCATTGTTTACGCATACAAAAAAAAGAAAGCGGAAAGTATGGGGTATACGGTTATACTTACCATAGCTGTTTTTGTCAATATAGGCCTGTGGTTTATCGAACAGCTTGTAAGCATTGATTTTGAGGTGCTTTCGGTTTCCTACATAATAAGCGAGCTGTTTTTACTGGGGCTTAATATGCTTATTGCAGAGCATAACAAGCTTAAAGAACAAGCAATCAGCTTTAATCCGCCGCAGGCTGCTGCGGCAAACGTTGCAGTAAGCAAGGAAGGCTTACAGATATACAGGCTGGGGCTTGCAGAGCTTACGAAGACCGAAAAAATTATATACGATGCGTACTTGGAGGGTAAATCCACAAAAGAAATAATGGGGCTGCTTGGCATTACCGAAAACACCCTTAAGTTTCATAACAAAAACATTTACGGAAAGCTTGGGGTCTCCTCACGCAAACAACTTGTGGAAATTTCAAAAGCGTTATAATTGTTTCCTGTTGAGTGAAACGGAGCTGTTTTTTGTGAAAACGCCCGAAATGTGAACAAAAACCACACCTTTGCAGGTGTGGTTTTGTGTTTAAACGGGTGGTAAAACTGAAAATTTTGTGCCTGAACAAACCGCAAAGCGTTTTTCCATACCGCCTTAAGAAGCTAAATAAAAAGCAGCCTTAAACTTCATAGTATCCTTTAATTATTTAGTTCTAATTAGTCCTTAGGACAACAGCTGATGTATACGGAGCTAACAAGAAGTCGTTCCTTTATCTCGTCACAGTCCTCGCAATAAGTAACGTCATAGGTGCGCATAATACATCTGGGCTCGGTTGCTCTCGCCTTATGCTGAGTAACGTATGCTTGTCTTACAGCCCAGTCGTGGCCGAAAAGAATGCATCCCAAGCCGTAGGTATGTGCAGAGTCATCCCTTAAACCTACAAGGCTCTCTGCAATTGCTTCCTCCGCATCGGAAGAAAGGCCGTCATCCTCAAAGGTAACGGTGTATTCAACACCGTCTATTTCGTAACGGTAAACGCCGTTATCACCTGCGGCAGAAACAGAAGAAGCCGCCACGCAAAGCAAAACAAGGCACATTAAAGCACTAATTATTCTTTTCATTATTATCCTCCATATTTTCTATAATATAAATTAAATCTTGGTATTTTTGAGTTTGTACAGTATACTCACAATTATTAACGTTAGTAAAAGCACCGTATTTGTAACCAAAATCCGCAGGGCATTCGTAAAAAATATAGCTAACACCGTTCTTTGCGGTGTAAAGCTCTTTGTCTTCAAACATTTCATCGTTGCGTATAACACCTATGTCAAATGAAAACATTACATCGTTGTTGTGGGTGAATATACTTATACGTTTATCACCTCTTTGGCTATTGGCTACGGTTACCTTTTTAATAGCAACCCCTTCAGGCAAGGACGCAGGATACATAATATTTAAATTTTCTTTTTCAAATGCTTCTTTTAAAGTTTGATACGTTTTGTATTTGCCGGCATTGCAAAAAGTAAAGCCGTCTTTATCAAACTCCGTACCCTCGGGTTGCAATATAACCTTAGCAATAAGGTCATACATATTAAACCCAAAGGCAGAGGCAACAACGGTACCGCCGATTATAAGCGTAGCAACAGATGCCGCTATTACCAAAGCACGCTTTAAGCTAAAACGCTTTTTGGCAGGCGCAGAATACTTGGCAGTGGTCTTGTCAACAATTGACATAAATTCCTCGTGGGACATCATACTATTTTCTTTTTCACAGATAATATCCGCACATTTACTTATAAAGTCAACGTCTCCTTCCCCCTCGCAAAGCCTATCTGTTTCGTAATCCATAAGCGCTCCCACCGTTTCGGTGTCCAGTTCTTGCAAGGAAACCTGACCGGAGTCAAGCATAGATTTAATCTCGCTAGCTGTAAATTTTTCAAGCATATTATTTTTCATTTTTCTCACCTCACTTATACAATGTCATAAAAACGAAAAACACAAAAAAATTTTTTAATTTTTTTTATTAATTTGCTCCAAAATTTTATTTTTTATCAATTTTTTAAAATTTATGACCGTTTCGGGCGTTAAACCAAGCTTTTCCGCTGTGATTTTTTCCCCTTTTTTGTTTTATGGAGACAACTTTTCAACAAAAGCCCTCTAACTCAACCCTACGTTTAAGCAAAAAGGCAAAGCATAGTATTTTAAAACGTCCACGCCAATACGTCCTTTTATTCTACCACAAATTAATCTGTATGTAAATACAAAAAACAACAATTATTAAGGCAATTTGCGCTATTAAGGGCCTCTTTTAATATAAAACGGCAAAACGCCCCAAATAAGACTTTTAAGTCCTATTTGGGGCGTTTATACGCTTTTTGTTTTGCTTTTAATCGCATTGATCCTCAAGAACGATGCAAGCGGGAAGATAAACGGGCTCGTTATCCTTTTTTGCCAGCTCATCGCACACTATCTCCACCAAAAGGCCATAGTCTTCTCCCGCAGTCAAAGCCGCAATCTGCCCCTTGGACAAAAAGGCAACACGTAAAATTTCCTCTTTAACTATCTCGCCTAAGTGCTCATAGTACAAGGTCTTGTCATAAAAGCTTATGCCCTGTTTTTCAAGCTGCTCATACATCACTGCCTCCGCACTTGCCACCGCCTGTTTGGTATATTCCATCTCCTTTAAATGGTATTCATCCCAAACCTGTCGTTCGGTCATAGAGGTTATTTCTTCAAACTCGGGTGCGTTTTGCCCCGGCCAAAATTCGGGAGATAATTGGTTATAGATAAAACCACAAATCGTATAGTAATCATAATAGCCCTTATAATACTCAAGCAGAGAATGGTTTTCCGCTTCTGCGTACTTTGCAATAAAATCTATTATGGTTTTCCTTACCTCCAACCGTGCAGCAATGCTTTCTTCTCTTATGCTGTAAAGCCCTGCTTTAAACTCCTCGGACTCGTAAACCATAGCGTGGAATTTAACAGGATACAAAACCCCGTCCTCTAAATCGTCTATGCTGTTAATATTCTTCTCTGTGCGAACCATAGTGTCTATTACCACCATACCCGGAGTAATAAAATAATAGCTTGCGCTTTCCTTCATATTTGAAGGGTCGTATTTTCCAACAAAAACAATAGGCCAGCTTGGGTCGGGCTTTTTGTATTCCTCGGGCGCCTTGCTTACGTCTTCACCACCGTCATCGGGGGGGATAGGCGTCGGCTGCTCGCTTTCCTCGGGTGCTTCGCTGCTATCGTTGGTCTCAGGAGGGCTTGGCTCGGGCTCTTGGCTTGGCTCAATCGATATGCTGCTTTCATCGGCATCGGGCAGGCTTGCCTCGGGCTTTTCCTTATTATCCTCGGCAGTGCTGCCGTCTTCAAAGCTTTCGTTATCCAACACCAAGCTTATGTCAGAGGGTGCGTTTTGGGGTGCGGAGCCTGCAAGCCCAAGCGTTACGGGGATTGCCAAAGCTATAACCGCAAAGGTTGACACCAAGGCTATGGTAATTCTTTTTCTTCTTGCTTTTATTTTTTTATCTCCAAGCTTTTTTATTTCTTCTATACATTTGTTTAGTTCTTTCATAACAGTTCTTTCCCTTCCTCTCCTAAAATGTCAATAAGCTCCTTTTTTGCCCTTTGTAAAAGGTAGTCCACCTTTTTGCGTTTGATTTTCATTACTCTTGATGCTTCTTCATATGTCATCTCTTCAAAATAAACTAAGTGGATAACCTCTCTCATATTTTCGGGAAGCTTGGCTATGGCGGTGTTAACAACACGCTTTTTTTCCTCGGCAAGGACTGTTTCCTCCAGCTCCCTGTCCTCTATACCGTTTGCCTCCGTCAGCTCCACAAAGCTAAGCTTGTTTCGGCGTTTTACGTAGTTAAGGGCACGGCTTCTGCCCAAAGTAAAAAGATAGGTTTTAAGGCTAACCTTAAAATTGTACCTGTGCTTATGGGCTATAAGCTCCGCAAAAACGTCCATAGCAATATCCTCGGCTGTGTGTATATCACGAACGTAGCCGTTAATAAAAAAAGTAAGACTGCGCAAAAGCTCCTTTACTATTTCGTCAAAGGCGGCTTCGTCGCCATCCAGAAAACGGCGGTAGCTACTTGCACCGTTATCCATCACATACCCTCCTTGCCAGGGTCCGTATTGTTTTGCCCTTCTACTTATTATACAATTAAAAGCTTTGTTTTCCCCACGTTTTTTGAAAAAATTTTCAAGCTAAAAAACCGCCAAGGAGTTTTTACTCCTCAGCGGTTTCTATTATCTTTTGCATTTAACAATAGCCTCTGTAACGTCCGTTAATACAAGCTCGCCATTTTGGTTATATGCCTCTATGGTAACCTCAACAAGGCCGTTTTTTTCGTTTCGTTTTACAAGCTTGGTTATGGTAGCCTTGCCTGTAAGAACGTCCTCCGCATACACAGGCTTATGCCATTCGATTTTGGTGGATTTTCCCGCAAGCAGCTCGTTGCCAAAAAAATCCGCCTCCAAATACTTTGCCCAAACCGACATAAAAGACATTACTCCCGGTGCAATAAGCTTGCCGAAAGGTGTGCTTTTAGCGTATTCCTCATCGGTATGAAGAGGAATGTTGTCATAGTCACGGGCAAACGCCAGCATTTTTTCTTTTTCTATAAGGGCAGGTGCCGTATCCACCGCCATACCGACCTTAAGCTCATCAAAATACATTGTCAGTCAATTTCTCCCGTTACAATTAGCGGGAAAGAGCCTTTGCTTTCGGCTCTTTCCCTTTGCTTAACGTTACAGCTTATCCACGTCTGCTTGAGTTACCAGCTTAAACCCTGCATTTACAAGAGCAGCTTCTGCCGCAGCGTTATCCTCAACACGAATAACCACGTAGGCGTGTTTTTCCGTGCGTGCCATAAACGCATACAGGTATTCCATATTAATATTCTTTTCGTCAAGAACACGAAGGGCTTCGGAAAGCTTGCCGGGCTCATCGCTGATTTTAACGCCTACAACGTCGGTAATCTTAATAAGATACCCTTCGTCTTTTAAAAGCTTTTCCGCCGTTGCCTCGTCCTTAACAATAAGGCGAAGAATGCCAAAATCCTGCGTTTCGGCAATAGAAAGCGCACGTAGATTGATGCCGTTTTTGGAAAGAGCCTCGGTTATAGAGCCTACCGCACCTTGTTTATTCTCAACAAATACCGTTAATTGCTTAATAGCCATAATTTTATCTCCCTTCCCTTGTTATATAAGTTTTCTCTTGTCAATAACTCTAACCGCCTTGCCCTCGCTTCTCGCAATGGTCTTGGGTGCAACAAGATGAACGGCAGGGTTTATGCCAAGCATTGCTTTCATTGCGCCTGCAAGCGCCTTTTCCATACCTATAATTTCGGCAAGCTTATCGGTAAACTGCTCAGGGGACATTTCCACGTTAACCTCAAAGGTGTCGTTATTCTTAACACGGTCAACAACAATCTGATAGTTTGGCTGGTAGCCCTCGTTGAGAAGCACGGTTTCGATTTGGCTGGGGAATACGTTTACACCGCGTATAATAAGCATATCATCGGTTCTGCCCATAGGCTTAGCCATCTTAACCAGCGTACGCCCGCAAGAGCATTTTTCACGGGAAAGAACGCAAATATCACGGGTGCGATAGCGAAGAAGCGGAAAAGCTTCTTTATCAAGAGAGGTGAACACCAGCTCGCCCTTGCTTCCTTCGGGAAGAACCTCACCCGTATCGGGGTCGATAATCTCCGCATAGAAGTGGTCTTCGTTTATATGCATACCCGTCTGCTCACTGCATTCGAAGGCAACGCCGGGACCGGTTGTTTCAGTAAGGCCGTAAATATCGTAGGCCTTAATACCAAGTGCCTCCTCAATACCGCGGCGCATTTCCTCCGTCCAAGGCTCTGCACCGAAAATGCCCGCCTTTAAAGGAATCCTGTCGGGAGTGTAGCCCTGCTCCTTCAAGCTCTCGCCTATGTATGCCGCATAGGAAGGAGTGCAGCAAAGAATGGTAGCGTTAAGGTCCATCATAAACTGAATTTGTCTTTCCGTATTACCCGATGACATAGGAAGAGTCAAGCAGCCAACCTTATGAGAACCGCCGTTAAGCCCGGCACCGCCTGTGAACAAGCCGTAGCCGTACGCAACCTGACATACGTCCTGCTTTGAACCGCCTGCAGCTACTATTGCACGAGCGCAGCAATCTTCCCAAAGGTCAATATCGTGCTGTGTGTAAAAGGCAACTACACGGCGACCCGTTGTGCCGGAGGTAGACTGAATACGAACGCAATCGTCAAGGGACTTGCCCAGCAGCCCGTAGGGGTAAGCATCTCTTAAATCCGCCTTTGAAAGGAAAGGAAGCTTATGAAGGTCTTCAATGCCCTGTATATCCTCCGGCTTTACGCCCTTCTCGTCCATAAGGTTACGGTAATATGCCACGTTATCGTAAACGTGCTTAACCTGTTTAACAAGCTTTTCGGATTGAAGCTTTTTCATTTCCTCACGAGGCATAGTTTCAATTTCTTGTTGATAGTAGTTTTGTGCCATTTTGACCACCCTTTCGTTTTTTGCTTTTAAGCCCCTGCTAAAAGCATAAATTAAAATTAGTTTTTCGGAGTGTAAAGGGAAAACAAAAACGCCCTCCGCATTCCGATTGAGAATACAGAGGACGAGATAATCAATAACCCCGTGGTACCACCTCAGTTCGCCACCACCTCACGATAGTGACCTTTTCAGGTACTGACATACCTTAGTTCTATAACGGGAACACCCGTTGCATCCTACTAAAGAGAAAGCTCTTATTCAGCGCACTGCTAACAGAATGAATTCGTGAAGGACGTCCGCATTGCCTCGCACCAACCGGCAACTCTCTCCAGCCTTTTTCCAACCTACTGGTTTCTGCTCAACGCATTTTGTGTGTAACACATTCAATTGTTGTATGTATTATACTACCCAAATTTTAAAATGTCAAGCGTTTTTTATCAAAAGTTTAAAAGTTTGCATATTTATTTGTTATAAGGTATAGTAATACGCCGAATTGTCATATACAAAAAAACCGAGTGCGGCTTGTTTTTTTGACCGTTTGGTTTTTTGCAAGCTAAAAATAAAGCAAGGCTTTTATATACCTGCGCCTATAAAGCTAAACCAACGGAGTTTTTTCCCACACAGGCATTCTAAGAAAACGGAAAATGCCCACACGGTCGCCAACCTTTAAAATTTTTAGGTCGCCCTTGTAAACAAACACAAAGTCACGCACCTTGCCGCTGTCAAAGGCTATGGTAATAGTACATTCAACAGCGGCCATTCCGCTGTAGGTTTGCCCGCCGCCGGCGGCTCCACCGTGGCTCCTTATAAACGTTTCTTTAAAATCCTTTATAGCCGTTACCGTGCCAAAGCGTCGGCGAGGAGTTAAAAACAGGTAGGCTTTTGTAAAATAAACGCTAAGGGCAAACCACAAAACGTACACACCCACGTAAGGCACGCTTACTCCGTATCTTGATGCCGTTCCCCAGATAAAAAGCGACAAAACAGCAGTAGATATAAGCATAATTATAGCACTTGACAGCTCTTTCCTTCGCAGATCCGCTCTGCCCTCTTCTGCGCTATACATAACACTACCCCTTTCTTTAAACCTTTAAAGTTTTTATATTTAACGTTTTTACAAGCTTTTTTATTACTTAAAAACGCAATATAAAACACCGGGAAAGCAACAAGCCCCGCTATGCCCAAAGCAGATTTAAGCTCATACTCAAAGGTTTCTTTATCACTCTCGGTTGGCTTCCACCTACTCTTTTATACTTATTATACCACGGCTATGCCCTATGCTGTGGTTTTTGTTTATTATAACATACATACGCTCCGTAGGTCAATAAGCAAAGCTGTCGCCCGTCAAGGGGAAAGGCTTTAGTCGCTTAGCTCCGTTGCAGCGGAAGGGGACTCCGCCGCACAACAATTGATATCGGTTGTAGCAATAAGAAGCTGTTCCTTTATCTCACCGCAGCGCTCGCAATAGGTAACGTCATAGGTACACACAACACATCTGGGGATGCTGTCTCTTACCTTATGAGTTGTAACGTAAACGCTTTTTACAGCCGTTTTATGGCCCAAAACGGGGCAAAAGCCGTCTACAAGGCCTGCATCGTATTTAAGTATCATAACCGCATCGAGGTTATCAGCTTTACCGTCGCCGTTTACGTCGGCAACTGCAACATCTACTCTATCTATAATACCTGCATCGTATTTAAGCACAAATACAGCATCTATATTGTCTACATACCCGTCGCCGTTTACGTCGCCCACCTCTACAGAACAATTATAAACCACGTTTGCACCGAGAAGCGCATCGTTATCGGTTCCGATAGAAAGAGCCTTCCATTCCGCTTCGCTGCCACCGTAATATACAGTTTCCATTGCATCACAACCGTTAAAGGCACCGTTGCCTATACTTTTGACGGTTTGAGGGATGGTAACAGTAGTTAAAGAATTGCACTCGTTATATGCAAACTCCTCAATTTCGGTAATGCCCTCAGGCATAATTGCCGTATTCAAGGAAGTGCAACCGTCAAAAGCGTGTAGAGATATATTTTTAACTCCTGCAGGAATATTAACGTTTTCCAAAGAGGTGCAATTAACAAAGGCGTACCAGCCTATACTCGTTACGTTTTCGGGTATGGTGATAGTTTTCAAAGCTGTACAGCCCCTAAATGCGTTTCCGGGAATCTCCTTAACGCCCGTGCCGATGTTTACATTCGTTAACGAAGTGCATTCACTAAACACCGTACCTCCAAGCGTAGTCACACTGTCCGGTATAGTAATGCTTGTTAATGCGTAACATTTTTGAAAAGCATCGTAATCTATACGCTTAACGCCATCGGGAATAGTTATGCCTTCCAGCGAAGAACAACCGGCAAAAACATATTCGTCTATTATTTCCAGATTGTCGGGCAGATTAACGTCTGTCAAAGCTATACAATTTTGAAACGTGCCGTAATTAATATAGCCGCATTTGCTGTTTATGGTTGCGCTTTTTAAGCCTTTGCAGCCTTCAAATATGTTCATCCCCAAAAAGGCCACACTTTCGGGTATAGTAATACTTTCCACAGCGGTACGGCCCATAAAAGCACCGTCAATAATGCCCTTGGTACCATCCTTAATTACAATATCACCCAAAGCATCGGAAGAGGAGCCTATCAACCAACCGTCGAGATACAAAACGCCGTTTTCCCAATTACTTTCGGTATTATAGTATTTCGTGTTGGTAAATGCACCACCTCTGACGCTTACAACGTTTTCGGAAATACTTATATCCTCCAAGGAAGTACAATCCATAAAAGCGTACCAGCTTATTTCAGTAACGCTGTCGGGAACGGAAACGCTTTTCAAAGAGCTGCAACCTCTGAACGAGTCCCAAATCACAGTAACGCCGTCGGGGATAACTACGCTTTCCAAAGAAGCGCAGTTTTCAAAGCAACCGCCTTCAATTTCTTTAACCGTTTCGGGGATATCTACGGTTTTTAACGATGTACAACCGTAAAAGGTGTACAAATCTATTTTTGTAACGCCACTCGGAATAATTGCACTTTCCAAGGAAGCGCAGTCGTAAAACACTGCCGCTTCGAGGTTTTGCACGCTGTTCGGTATGCTAACACTTTTCAACGCAGTGCTTCTATAAAACGCCCGTCTGTCAAAGCTTTTAACGCCCTCCATAACGGTAACGCTTGTTAATTTAGGGAATCCCGCAAAAGCAAACTCGGAAACGTTGCTTACGCCGCCTTCAATTATAACTGTAGTAACGTCCTTTTTGCAGTTCCAAGTATGCCACGCTTTATCGGAATTCCACTCAAAGTCATCCATCTCGCCCTCTCCGCTTATGGTAAGAGTTCCGTCCTCGTAGCTCCACTTAAGATAGCCCCAAGTGCCGTCTGCCGCTGAAACGGTAAAGCCGCCGATTGATAGCATACTTATCGTCATAGCCAATAAAACTAAAATGCTAATTATTTTTTTCATAGTCACCCCTCCTTTAATCAACTGTTCGGTGCAATCACTACCGCAGAGGATTCTCTGTCAATTGTAATTCTACAGTTGATACCCATATCATAGAATACATAGCTAAGCACGGAATCTATCACTATAAGCTCGCCGTCTTTTTCGTAAACAAAATAGTCTCCGCCATCAACCAACAACACGTTATTACCGTCTGTGTTGGTTAAAGCACACCCTTCCATATCCAAAACGTAGGTCTTGCTTTGGTAAGAAACATTTTTTACGGTGTCGCTTACGTCTTGTATATCCGCACCCAGCTCGCGAAGTGTTGCCAATAGTGGCAAGGCGGCTTGTTTTTTCTCAACGTGCATAGCAACATAATTATCCTCGCTTATATCCTTGCCGTTGATAATAAGGGCGCAGGGAGTGTAATTGCTGTTATCGAAGCTTGTGGCGCCTTGAGGGTTAACAAGGTTTTCGATTATATAAATCAAGTCCTCGTATTTTTTTGCCTGTATTATGTAATCGCAATTACCCGAGTTGCAGTAAGCACCGTACTTATGCTCCGTTGTGCTTTCATAAATGAGGTAGTCAACGCCGTTTTTTGTGTAAGGCTCTTGGTTTTCGGTTGCTCCCTGCGTAGGCGCAACGCCTGTATCAACAGTTATAATTATGTCGTCGTTATCGGTGAAAACATATATGCGCTTGTCACCTATTTGACTATCGGCCACTCGCACTTCTTTAACCATAACCCCCTCAGGCAAGGATGCAGGATACATAATATTTAAGTTTTCCTTTTCTACTGCTTCCTTCAGGCTCAAATATTCCTTGTGTTCGCCTGCATTGTAAAAGGTAATGCCGCCCTCCTCCCGCACGGTTCCGTCAGGTTGTAATACCGTTCTGCTTATATGGTCAAACAAATTAAAGCCAAGGGCAGATGCAACTACAGTGCTGACTATTACGAGAGTAGCTACCGCTGCCGCTATTATAAATGCACGTTTTACAAGCAAACGCTTTGTTTTTACCTTAGGCAAACAGTTATCCGCCGCTTTTACAAATACGCTTTCTACGTCTGCGCCCTGGTCCATAGCTTCGAGAAGTGCGGCGCATTCTTCTATAAGCTCTATATCGCCGTCACCAAAGCAAAGGCGCTCCACTTCATAGTCGATAAGCTTATATAAAGCCACCCTGTCAAGGTCGGAGGTAGCAATATCGCCTTCGCAGAACATAGTCTTAAGCTCCTCGGCTGTGAAATTGTCGGTTTTAATTACGCTCATTTTATCCCTCCTCGTCTGTTAATATCCCAAAAGCCAAAAATGTCCAAAAAGTTTTATATCTTTTTGTTTACGTGTTCACGCAGTTTATCTTTAATCAGTTGTTTAAAGCTTCTTACCGTGCTGACTTTTAAGCCAAGCTCTGCCGCCACGGTTTCGGTGCCTTTGTTTTCCACGTACAGCTTGTAATAAATTTGCGTTTCTCTTTTAGTAAGCGTGTTAAGCAGCTTTTGGGGCACATCGTTCTCAAGCCATATTCCAAACAAGGCTTCCTCGTAAGTGGTGTCAACCTCGGTCACGGGCGCACGCTCAAGGGGAACGGCATCAAGGTCTTTTCTGTTGTTTTTAATCATATAAAGGGCGGTTACCCTTGCTGCAACAAGCACCCACGCCTTCGGACACGGGTGGTTTTCCACTATCTTAATTTTTTCACAGGTAAGGAGATACAGTTTTCCCACGCTATCGTCTAGCAGATACCCGTACACCTCACCCAGTACAGCTTTGATTATGTAATAAATCGCACCTTGGTTTTCTCTGATAAGGTTTTCTACAAAGGCTCTTTGGCTATCCGTCAAAGGGCTACTATTTATTTTTTCCTTTTTCACAGCCTGCCTCCGTTCCGTAATTGTAGAGTACGCAAAAGCATCAAATATCTTACCACTCGCTACATAATATCCAAAAATCGCAAAACGTCCAAAAATTTTTCCAAAATATTTAATTTTTTACGCAATAAAATTATATCGCTCTTTATAGAAAAAAGTCAATAAAAAACACCGCCCGTCTCGGTGGTCTAACTGACGCCTTCGCCCTGTAAATGTCAACCATTGATACGCATAAACAAAGATAACCGCCGAGGAAAATTTAATCCTCAGCGGCTCTTACATCGATTAAGTAAATAATACTATTTTTCAAAAAACACTTTACTTTTACGCTTATTTGTAGTGTTTTAATAAGCGTAAAGGTCAGTGTTTAGTTAACAACTCTAAAAATCCTTTTTTGGTATAAAACAAGGCTTCTCCTGTAAAATCACCGTTCCATATTTCTCTCTCTGTTCCGTTTTCAGAAACAGACGCACCGACCGGTGCAGGATAAAACAACATTATGTCGGCTTTTTCATATCCCGTCCACTCATCGCTCATTCCGTAATCAAAGTTAAAGGGGCGCTTGCTTTTTAGCTTGAAGTTTTTGGATGTCCAATGGGATATTATCATATCCGGTGAGAGGGTCATTTATCATTTGAAAGAGCACATCATAACGCGGCAAGGCGTAGCTCACCCATTGGCAGTTTCAGCGCCTTTACCTGCCATTTCTCCGGTTTTCGTTTCTTATACTCCCAAAATGCCTTGCCGCACGGCACCTCCGACTCTGCAGAACAGAGTGCCGACAAGCGGCTGCGCATACCGAGTGCAGATCATAAATCTGCCGCCCCGCAAAACTCGGGCGTTCGGTAGAGATTTGTTATTACAACGTAAATCCCGGAAACATTGCCGTACTTATGTGCTGTACGGAAGCATTTGCGGTATAGGTCAAAGAACATCTTTCACGCCGTCTACCGCTGACGGTTGGCTGTTTGCAAATGATGGCATACCAACTTCCGCTGTAGTCATATTTGCGTTCCTTCGGTCACACACAGCCTTGTGATCCGAATGCTTTTTAATCAACTACTTTTGTCGTTGCTTTTACGAACATTTCTATTCCTCCTTGGTTTATATAAAAAGTACGCCTACAATATTGCAGGCGTACCTCTAAAAAGCAAGTAAAATTACCATACTCTTTTCATGTATTATATTTCATATAAATGAAAAGAACCAACAATAATCGTGCGAAAGTACGAATTTATAATGCGTTTTTTTAAAAAACTGTTGTTTAATCAAAAAAATTGTGGTACAATGAAAGAAATATATGCATAGGTGGTATACCATGGAAATCAATTATAAGAAAATGTGGGTTTTATGTGCAGAGAAAGAATTGACTCAAGCAGAGCTTAGAAAACGTGCAGGAATTTCGCCCGCGACTTTTACTAAGTTAAGGAAAAATCAAGAGGTGTCCATCTCCGTTCTCTTAAGGATTGCTGAAGTTCTTGAATGCAATATTGGAGACATTGCCGACTTTGTAAAATCACAAAACACTAATTAAATGGGTAATATAAATGTTTCCTTACATTGAATTGCTAGGTGTGAAAATATCGACTTTTTCACTTCTAATCCTAATCGCACTTTTTACTACTATTACTGTATATATTAAATCTCCGATGTACCCCAAAATGTACCTCTTAGACTTAATGAAAAAGATTGTACCCGTTTTAATAGGAACTGCAGTTGGAGTAAGATTGCTATCGGCTATTACAATGATGTCAGTTTCTAATAAACCCTTTTGGTACAATTTGTTGTTTGGTGGGGCTGTATTCTACGGTGGTGTTATTGGAGGGTGTGCGTCCTTAGCAATAATTTGCGCAATAAAAAAACAACCCTTTTTAGAATATACGGATGTGTTTGTTTCATTGCTTCCATTAGGACATGCTATTGGTAGATTTGGATGTTATCTTAATGGTTGTTGTTATGGATGCAAATATGATGGCCCTTTCGCCGTTAGTTATCCAATTGACGGTGAGCTTGTCGAAGTGTTTCCCACTTGGTTTATTGAGATTCTGTTTTGTATTTTGTTATTTATATTCTTTCAATTTGTTTATAAAACGAAAATACGTGGTCGAAGAACAGCTATATATTTTATCACATATTCTTGTTATAGGTTTGTAATTGAGTATGCACGTGGTGATGATATTCGTGGTATCTGGGGACACTTGTCAACATCCCAAATCATCAGCCTTTTAACATTGCTTTTTGGAATAACTGTTTTGCTTTATTCCAATCAAAATAAAAAACAAAATTATATGATCATAAAGGAGAATACAATCAATGAACTTTAATCAGTTTCCGTACACTTATAAAGAAGAATTAGAAAGAAGTACAAATCAAAGAATTAGCCAAATCACCAATCAAAAAAACGATGCTATTCACAGATTGAATACATCTAAAAATAATACTGTAAGCAATCTAAACTCGTCCAAAAGCACTGGAGAACCGCAATATTTAAGTTTTGCCGGTGGCGGTGGCGTGGTCGGATTAATTGTCGGTGTTTTTGTTTGTTTCACAAATGGAGATGCTATTGACTCGCAGATTCACTTTAGCGATTCAATCGGTTCAGCTTTTGCTTTTTGGTTTATGTTCGGTATTATTGGCGCTGTTTTGGGATTGATCATTTGTGGATTAATTGCTGCAGCACAAAATGGTTCTAATAAGAGTATTGATAATCAAATCGCTTCTGCAAATCAAAATGCCGAAAATAAAATTGCCACAGAAAACGAGAATTGTGAAAAAGCAATTGCAAAAGTTAGAGCGGAAGCCGATGCACAATACCAGGCGTATTTAAACGGATTTAATGCCGAAGCGCAGAAAATGAGCGTTCGATTTGCCGAAAGTCCTTTGGCAGTTGAAGTTATTGATTGGATGACCAACGGATTTGTAAAAACCATCGATGCGGCTGACAGAAGAAGCCATATCCAACAAATCAATATACCTTTTGTTTTTAAAATTTATCGAAATAAAATCGAATGCAATTTGGGAACATATGATTTTGAAATCAAGCGTTGCGATGAATTAGAAACACCTTTAGAGCAAACAGCCTTGACGCGTGCTATCGCATCTGCAATCCAGCTAAACATCACAATGAAATACCCGCAAGATGCTAGCGGTACTAATATCGTAACCAATATAAAATATGACTATTACAACACTTATGTATCCGCAACTATAGTTTACACTGCAACTAATGGTAATTATAAAGAAACTCGTGGATGGGCAGTAGAATAAAAAAGAGGAATCGCTATGGACACATTGTTAAAAAAATACGATAAAATATATTCCGATCTTGAGACTTTAAATCAAAGGCTCGTTTCGCTATATCAACAAGTTGAAATAAACAAGGCTAAACTTTCTGACGATATTGCTAATGCCAAGCAAAAACTTGCAGATGATTTAGCAGAAAACAAACGTCACATAGCAAAAGTCAATGCTTTTATTGAAATAGCTAGAACACATTCTTCAATTCACACGAATGCAAGTAGTGCAAAACCTTTTGATAGCGGTATCCTGTCACGCCTTTCTGTTCAAATTAATAGTGGTTTATCTAACGATCCATACGCTGTTCAACTGTATGCTGAGGCAACAGCGCAGCTTATTTATTTAAGATCTGCTGTTGATTCGTTAACAAGAGCAAGTGATATGCATATTGCGAATTTGTCCAATGAATTCAACAGGATGACTTCCGTTATCGAAAGCCAAATTTCGATCACTAAGGCGGAAGTAGAAAACTATTTATTTTCCATATCCTTTTCGTCATTTATAGATCTTGTATTGAACGACCAAAATGTTTTTGGTGGGAAAACGGAAAAAGTGTCCATATCCTCGGAACAAACCGGAACCATTTCAATTGGATCTGTTGAACTACCTTTGCCAATTCCCAAAGGAATGGAAACCAAATTTGTTGATAAGACCAAAGGAGTGTGTAATGCTGTAAAATCCACAATATCAATACCCGCAAACATCATTGTTAATGATGGATTGGTTATACTTGCTGAATATACTAATTCGTCAGAAGCAAATGTGTTAAAAGGAATACAGAATATTCTTTTAAACAATCTGCGTCATTACGGGCAAGATCTCACTCAGATTGCTTTTATCGACCCAATACGATTTAATTCCAGTTCGCTCGGTTGTTTGTCCCAGTTGTGCGGAGATGACTCAATAATAGATACTGTTCCTAATTCCGAAGAAGGAATTAGAAAAAAACTCAAGTCTATTGTTGCCACTGTGAGTAAAAGTGAAAGCAAAGGCAAAAAGCAGGTTTTTGTCTTTCACGATTTTCCCCAGGCATATGATTCAACTTCAGTCAATTTAATACAACAATTGTGTGCAAATGCAGAATATTATGGAATCGTTGTAATTTTAACACATAATCAATCTGCAAATAGACAAGTTGATTCGGATATATATCAATTCATTAAAAATATCGCTACTAACATCACCGTTGAAAGCGATAACGATTTTTATCTTTCTATCAAGAATGATAAAGCGCATGCATTTACATGGTATTTAGCACCATCAAATTTGCCGGCCGATATTGAGCGGATATATATAAACGAAAAATCTGTTATCGATTTAAATAATAATTACTTGAATAGAGTTGGTCTCGAGTTAGCTACACGCCATAAAAAGGGTATTAGAAAATTAGATAATATTCCGTATGGTCTTGATAGCAATGGGAATATTCTTTATCTTGACTTTGAAAACTCAAATTTCGCCACTTATATTTGCGGTGCATCACGTTCCGGTAAATCAACATTGATACACACAATTATTACAGGCATTTTACAATCCACTCATCCCGATAATGTTGAAATTTGGCTTGTGGATTTTGGTAAAACAGAATTTAGCCGATATGTCAACAAGAATATACCCCATATAAGATATATTATTTTGGACGAATCCCCCGAGTTGGTTTATGATTTGGTGGACCGTCTTACCGAAATAATGTTATCCCGTCAAAACAAATTTATGGGCAAATGGGAAAAATTGAGTGATGTTCCTGAAGAAAAATACATGCCAGAATTATTTGTTGTTATTGATGAGTTTTCGATAATGTCAAATATATTAGCCCATTCAGTTACATTAGCAAAAGAAGATTACAGGATTAAATTACAAACCATTTTAGCAAAAAGTGCAAAACTGGGTATGCGATTCATCTTCTCTAGCCAAGGATTTACCGAAGGTACAAGAGGTTTGACCGAAATGGCCAAGGATCAAATCCAACAAAGAATCGCAATGAAAGCGGATTATGCGGACATAAAAAGCACATTAGATTTAAAAACCATCAGCGAGAGAGACGAGTTATTGATGGAACAACTGCCCGTACATTACGCGCTCAAAAGAATTCCTCTCACAGATCAAGGCGATCGATTAAGTAACGCTCACGTTTTGTACATACCAAATTCAGATAGCCAAATTCCGTTAATAGAATCTATTAACCATACGTTCACACCACAAAAGACCTATGATGCTTCTGTTTTTGAATCCTATATCCATAAACGTCCGATGATAAAAGATGGTAATGCATTTGAAATTTTCGAGGAACAAACGGATGACATTTTAGAGCATCTAAACAAGTCAAACGCTAATAGTTACGAAAAAAACATTACCATGTTTATAGGAAGTCCGCAAAGAATGCTAAAGCTTTATCCTATCGAAATGGTTGATGGATTCTGTGAAAACTGTTTGCTTGTTGCTCCCACAAGAGAAAAAACGTCGGGTTCATCTTTAATTATGAGTGCGGTGCGTTCGTTGAAAATGCAAGATGTTCGAGCTGAGTGTTGGACTTCTATTAAGAACCCTATCTATCGACAGATTACAACTGAATGTGATTTTTCCTTTGATCAATCGTATTCAAGAATCGAAGATATCTGTACGCGAATATCTCAGTTAAAGAAAGCTATTGAAGACAAAGTCGAAGCCAATACAACCATATTCATAATGAATTATGAAACCATTATGATGGATATGCAATATCTTGCCGAAGAGAACCAGTCTAATAGCAAAAAAGATTTGAGTGTTTATGAAGAATATGGTTCGATAAGCCGCAATGAAGGCGAAGCGGATATAAACACATTCCTCGCCTCTTTGGAACTCGATGTAGATGGCGGTCAGTCAACAGATAATGTAACTACTGTAAAGTCAAGTGTTACCGTTCAAATTTCTTCAAACACCGCAAATGCATTGGCCAATCCTAAAGTATATGACGCACGAAATGATTTGAAATATATTCTCACTCATGGGCCAAGATGGGGATATCATTTCGTAATGCAGTTTGATACTTGTGGCGATTTCAGACAAACAAAATTGGATGAATCGTTGTTTAGGCATAGAATAATGTTCCAAACCGCTAAAAGTGAAGCAGTGGGAATTGTTACATCTTCCTTTGCTGAAGCGGTTTCCAATCTAACAAATCATATATTCCGTTATACAAACGGGATAGAAGAAGTTTCATTCAGGCCATATTTGCACAATGGTTTGTGCATTGATGGTTGGTCTGTACAGGGCCAAGATGCAATCAATATCGTTGATGAAGAAGAGGATTACTTAGAATAAATTATTATAGGAGGTAAAATCATGGCAGGAGCTACACGATACGAAGATTTACAAGCATTATTAAAAGCAATTAAAGAATACAAAGGGGTGTTAGAAGAAAACTTTGTTATTCTTAAAAACGCTGCAAATGTTTGCGATGCCACTATGGGGAGCGACGACTTGTCCAGAAGACACATCGGAAATTTGGAAGAAGCTTTAAAAGAGCTAACCAAAGCTACACAAATTGCTGAAGATGCTACACAAGCTGTAGTACAAGCAATTAACGATTATGATGATATTTAAAGGAGAAGAAAAATGGCAAATTTAGAAAAGTTTTTAACTCCCGAAGGAGCCGAAGCATTAAGACAATTTGCAGCAGCAATGCCATTTGCGATCGAAAACATTGCCGAAGCAACAGAAAAAATGGATAGAGCATACAGCTCTATTATGGAAGGTTTAGGCACGCATAGTGAGGATTTTAAGGATATATTGGAATATGTTAAGTCCGCACAAAAGAAAGCTGCTGAAGCACTTGAGTATTTGCCTCCTGAGCTTGAAAAAACTGCAACAAAAATTGACGCCTACGTTGCTAAAAAATACGGAATTTCATCGGGAAACTGATATCCCCGGTAGCAGGCATGGTGTCAACTGCCACTGGGAATATGTCAAAATTTAACGACACTATTTCGAGTAGTTTTGCAAACCAAATAACCAACAACGCAACAACCAGTGGGTTGCCATATGCATCATCACTAGAAACGCCCTATGCATTACAACGTGATAAAAAAGAACTAATTCAAGCAGGGTTAAATGCGATTGATAGGCGTGTTGAGGCAAAGAAGGACGATTTAAAAGATAAAGGAATAACCGATATCGAACTAACAAATTCTATATTACAGCAGTTCCGCGATGAATGTGAAATTGAATTTTACAACGATGTTTATGGCGACGTAACAGTTAAATGTTCTGAATGTCTTCAAAATTTATCACAATATTTCACTGAAAGCAATTGGGATAGAATGGACATTACCGAACGCGAGGATGCATTAAACACTCTTGCTTTGCGAGCCGGCCAAGCATTTAGATTCGAAGTGCGTGGTGTTCGGTTTTATGATGGCAACCCAAACAGTCGAGGATATTATTCTGGAGATGGATACTTGTATCTTAATTCGGATGTTTTGACGGATAATGCGAATAGACTTGATGCAATAGATACTGTTTTCCACGAAGGACGCCATGCTTTTCAACATGCAGCTGCAAATAATCCTACTGCTTATAGTGTGGATCGTGATACTGCATCGCAATGGAAAAATAATTTTCACCCAAATTACATTAGATATGAGCAAAACCCTGCTCGGTATTTTTCACAACCTATCGAGGTTGATGCAAGAACATTTGCGGAAACAGTTGTTAAAAATGGGGGTGTTTCTTAATGAAAGATTATACAAATATATTGATCTCTGATTATGGCTTCACTGAACACGAAGCAAATCTAACTAATATAGACTTGAACAATATGACCGAAGAATGTATTGAAATATTAGAAAAGTTATTCAAAGGAGAAAATATAGATAGTTTTGCACATCGTGATATTAGCGTTGGGCTACTTGTTGAAAAATACAAGCTTTCGATTATAGCGGCAGTTTTATCAATTGATATGCTAAAAAAAGATTATGATGGTTTTATTAAAGTACTAAATAGTTATAAGTAACAGCAAAATCGACGACTGGGAGACATCCTCCCAGTCGTTCCTCTTTATAATAAAATTGCACCTGAAACAGTCTCATCAATTTTGTTTTGGGAAGAAAAACTGTAATGATTCCTTTTTACTTGCCAAAAGAAACCTTGCTTTTTATATTAACTCCGCATTCTTGAAAACAGGAAGGTGGAGTTTATGGTTGGCAAAAGGAAAAGGCTGCAACGCAAGCAACTTGGTACAGTGCTTGTGTTAGGCAAGTTGAAAACAAAACAAATGAAGGGGCGTGATAAAACTATGTTGCAAAAGAAAACTGAA
>JAZSLS010000003.1:0-6790 GCA_045535465.1 Eubacteriales bacterium | reverse complement strand
CCTTAAGACTGCCTGCGTAGGTAACGTAAGAGTCAACACCTTCCTCAAAGGAAAGACCCGTCTTGCCGCCCAAGTCATAACGTTGCCAATTACGGGCACGGTTGCTACCCTCACCCCAATATTCCTTAACGTAAGTGCCGTTAACCAAAAGCTTTGCTGTGGGGCTTTCGTCAAACCTTGCAAAGTAACGACCAAGCATAAGGAAGTCGGCACCCATAGCAAGCGCCATAGTCATATGATAATCGTGAACTATGCCGCCGTCAGAACAAATGGGAACGTATATGCCTGTCTTTTCAAAATACTCATCTCTTGCTGCAGCAACCTCCTGAAGCGCTGTAGCCTGACCACGGCCTATACCCTTCTGTTCTCTGGTTATACAGATAGAACCGCCGCCGATACCAACCTTAATAAAGTCAGCGCCCGCTTCTGCAAGGAACATAAAGCCCTCACGGTCAACTACGTTGCCTGCGCCAACCTTAACACTGTCACCGTACTTTTCACGAATAAAGTCCAAGGTTTTCTTCTGCCAAACAGTGTAACCTTCGGAAGAGTCGATACAAAGAACGTCTGCGCCTGCTTCAACCAAGGCTGGAACACGTTCCTCGTAGTCCTTGGTGTTGATACCTGCACCCACAACGTAACGCTTATTCTTATCAAGAAGCTCGTTAGGATTAGCCTTGTGCTGGCTATAATCTTTGCGGAAAACAAGATACAAAAGATGGCCATCATCGGAAATAATAGGAAGCTGATTAATTTTGTTTTCCCAAATTATATCATTTGCCTCTTTAAGAGTAGTTGTTTCAGGTGCGGTAATAAGAGCCTCAAAGGGAGTCATAAAGTCAACAACCTTTGAATCAAGTGCCATCCTGCTTACACGATAATCACGGCTGGTAACTATACCGAGAAGCTTACCGTTAGCGCTACCGTCATCGGTAACTGCGATAGTATTATGACCTGTGCGCTGAACCTCGTTCAATACATCGGCAAGAGTAGCCTCTGGACCAAGATTGCTGTCACTAACAACAAAACCTGCTTTGTAGTTTTTAACACGGGCAACCATTGCTGCTTCGTCCTCTATGGATTGAGAACCGAAAATAAAGGAAATGCCGCCTTCCTTTGCAAGAGCTATTGCCATAGTATCGTTAGAAACGCTCTGCATTATCGCAGAAACCATAGGGATATTCATATAGATATCAGAAGTCTCGCCCTTCTTAAACTTAACAAGGGGAGTTCTTAAAGAAACGTTTGCGGGAATACATTCCTCAGAAGTATAACCGGGAACAAGAAGATATTCACTAAAAGTACGGGAAGGTTCCTTATAATAGTAAGCCATAACGCTTCTCCTCTCTTAATATATAGGGAACTGATCGCAAAGAGCAATAACCTCTTCGGTTACTTTATCCTTGCTTGCATCAAAATCATTAGCGACTTCGTAAATAAACTGTGCAATTTTAACCATTTCCGCTTCCTTGAAGCCACGAGTAGTAACAGCAGGAGTGCCGATTCTTACGCCGCTGGTAACCATAGGCTTCTGAGGGTCGTTCGGAATAGCGTTTTTATTTGCTGTGATATGAACCTCGTCAAGACGAATTTCAAGCTCCTTACCCGTGATGCCAAAGGGACGAAGGTCAAGAAGCATAAGGTGGTTATCGGTGCCGCCGGAAACAAGGTTAAAACCACGCTTAAGGAGTTCATCGGCAAGAACGGAAGCGTTCTTAACAACCTGACGCTGATAGTTTCTGAATTCCTCAGTAAGAGCTTCACCAAAAGCAACGCCCTTGGCAGCAATAATATGCATAAGAGGACCGCCTTGAGTACCGGGGAATATTGCCTTGTCTATTTTCTTGGCGTGTTCTTCTTTACAAAGGATAAGACCGCCACGAGGACCGCGCAAAGTCTTATGAGTTGTACTGGTAACAACATCAGCATAAGGAACGGGAGAGGGGTGTACACCTGCCGCAACAAGACCTGCGATATGAGCCATATCAACCATCAGGATAGCACCAACCGCATCAGCAATCTCTCTGCAACGCTTAAAATCGATAATGCGAGGATAAGCGCTGGCACCAACAAGGATAAGCTTGGGCTTATGTTCGATTGCAAGCTGATACATAACGTCGTAATCTATACGCTGAGTATCGTCATTAACACCGTAAGGAACGATATTAAAATATTTACCTGAAATATTAACGGGAGAGCCGTGAGACAAGTGACCGCCGTGAGCAAGGCTCATAGAGAGGACGGTGTCGCCGGGAGATAAAAATGCAAAGAATGCTGCAAGATTTGCGTTGGCACCGCTATGAGGCTGAACGTTTGCGTGTTCTGCACCGAACAAAGCCTTTGCACGTTCTCTTGCTATTTCCTCTACAACGTCAACGCACTGACAACCGCCGTAATACCTTGAAGAAGGATAACCTTCGGCATATTTATTGGTAAGTACAGTACCTGCCGCAAGTAAAACCGCCTTGGATACGATGTTCTCGGAAGCAATCAGCTCTATATTGTGCTGCTGTCTTGCAAGCTCCGCATCGCAGGCTGCAAACATCTCAGGGTCATAATTTTTAAGTTCGTTAAAAAACATTTTAAACCTCCCGTAAAAATGCAAAATGTTATATATAAACTATTTCTGCCATTTTACCACAAACACGTAAATAAGTCAACAAATTTTACACTTTAGTTGTTGTATATTTCAAACAAAAAAAGTGCGCTTCAACCCGTAAATTAAAGCGCACAATTACTATTGTTTAAAGAGTGTCAAGGATACCTGCATCATATTTAATAATAAGAGCTGCATCTATATTATCAACGTATCCATCGTTATTTACGTCACCTGCGTTGATGAGATAATAATTAGCATCGATAATCCCTGCATCATACTTTAAAATGAGTGCTGCGTCCATATTATCAATGTATCCATCGTTATTTACGTCGCCCTCTGTTACTGTTTTAAAGCTTGCCGTAACTATAATGTCACCTGTAACGCCCTTTTCAGCATCATAATCTGAAGGAAACTGCCAAGCATCAAAGGAGTAGCCGTCATCGGTGTCATAAGTAGGATACATAGAATCGGTAAGCTTTGTACCGTAATCCACGGTGATACTTGTATTACCCGTTATCTGACCGCCTTCAGCGGCAACAAAGGTTACAGTATAGGTATTAATTGAATAATTTGCAGTGACGGTAATATCTTCTCTTATACTATCAAAAGACTTATCCCAACCGGTAAAGGTATAACCTTCAACAACCGGAACCTGAGGAGCTGTGGCGGGATAGCAATATTGCACAGTTTCCGTGGCAATAACTTTGCCATTAAAGCCTACAAAAGTTACAGTATAGTTTTTGGGTTGAAAAAGTGGATAGACGTGCAAATCCGAGGTGACGCAAGAAAAATCAACGCTCCAACCGACAAAAGTGTTACCGTAGAAATATCCATCATTTTCTGCATATCCTTCGGGTTCGGTTGCGGATTTACCATATTCCACTGTTTGCCACTCATTCAAAGAATCGTCATAGTTATAAAAACATACGGTAAAGGTCTTAACTGTATATATTGCAGTTACGTTAATATCATCAGTAACATTATCAAACGCCTTGTCCCAGCCTGTAAAGGTGTATCCTGTAACAACTGGAGCTTCGGGAGCTGTAGCATTTTCCCCCTTTACAACAGTCTCTTGCTTAAGAAGCTCATTGTTAAAACCGTAAAACTTAACAGTATAGGTCTTAGGGATATAGGTGCCATTAACAGGACCATTGTTCTGGTTAGCGATAAACTCGGTACCATCGGTTAAATTCCATTCATTTGAAAAAATATCAGAAGCGGAAGCAGCATCACCGACTATGCTGTAATCAACGGACAAAACAGAAGTTTTTGCCGTAAGAGCATTAGAAAAAGCAAAAACCAAACAAACACCTTTAACGCCGTTTTTGCTGTAAGTATCGTTAAAAACGCTGCCTGTGTACTCTGCGGAGTTGGGGATATACTGAAGATTATCAGTGTTGCTTATAACTATTTTTCCGCTAAATACATCAGCAGGTGCATAAGCAGTAACTGTAACAGTTCCGTCGCCGTTATCTGTCATCACCAAATCAAAGGTAGGATATTCTACAGCCGTTGCGGGTACAAAAACTATGCCTAAAGACATAACCAAGGTTAGAAGAATGGCAAATGTTTTTTTCATAACTTAACAAATCCTCCACAATCTTTATAACTTATAGTACCATATTTTCGAGGCAATGTCAACAAACAATAAAAGCCGCAAAAACGGCTTTTACTATAATTATTTTAATTTACATCTTACGATCGTATAATCAAACCCATAACTGTTTCTGGCAAAAAACGTAAGGTCAGACTCATTGCTTGTTAGTTGTTCAAGAGAAACATCGTCCGTTATGTCAATACTGCTTACAGTAAACGAAAAACACCCACCCGTTGTATCAGTGAAAGAAACGTAGTCACCGACAGATATGTTTTTCATAAAATCAAACTGACCTACGTTATCACTGCCGCCGATAATAAGAGAATTATCATAAACGCTACCTGTAAAACGATGCGGATACTTCCCCACTTGATCTTTGTTCCACTCATTACATACAGGTAACTCCGTCTCATACAGTGGGATAGTTATGATACCCGAAAAATCCGTTCCATCAAGTTCCATCGATGGCATAACCGTATCACCTTTGCCATCGGGATATGCGTTTTTCACATCAGGCATTAAGCCGTACATTTCACTTACGATTTCTTTAGCGTTCTTTTCGTTTTGTGGAACGCTTACCCTGGTTATAATAAGCAAAGCCAACGCACCGATTACAAGAATAACTCCAAGGCACAAAGCTATGCGTGACAATATTTTAGTCATTATTACCGACCCTCTTAATACCAAAAGAAAGTATCAAAAGAATTGCACCCGCAGAAAAGATAGCAAGTACGTAATGCCAAGGAACAGAAACATCGCCCGTTGGAGGGGGAGGAGTGGGTATAGTATAAGAGTTGGTTATTACAAAAACGGTTTCGTTTTCTGTTACCGTAACGGTATACTCACCCGGGATATTACGTTCAACAACAGTCCAAACACTACCGTCGTCTATTCCCTTCCACGAATATGACCAGTTATTTTCTGCAGAAAGGGTTTGGGTGGAAACAAGCTTACCGTCATCATAAATTCCAACCTCAACGGAGGTAGGACGCTTATTATAGCCCTCATCCTTCCACTGTTTAAAGACTTTATATTCAATCTCATCCGGCTCGGGAATATGCGTGGTATGCTTGGGAAGCGCCTTTACCTCATACTGAGGTGCTCCGTTTTCGTCGGGTCTGGGGAGCGTGGAAAAAAAGCTTTCAAAAGCATAAATCAAATCGTTTTTTTCCGTTTGAACACCACACACAAGGTAAAGACCTTTGGACAGGTTTTCAAACACAACCTCGCCGTTTTCGTTGGTGGTTGCGGTTGCCATAGCAGAAAGCTCGTCGGCAACAATATAAGAAGTAAGGGTAGTTGCAATAGTACGCCACTCTTCCTGAGTTCTTACAATTTTTACGTTTATGGGATAGTCAGCAAAGACTCCGCAAAGTGCATAGCTGCCATCAGCCTCGATATCGGCAACACGGTATACACTGATATCCAAGCCGTTAAAAAGCAACTCACCGTCTTTGTATACTACCGTAAGGCTTGAAGTTTGCTCGGTCTCTTCGGCGAAAGCAAAAACACCTGCAATTTGCAAAAGCAACAAAGCGCTAATTAAAAATACAACAATTTTCTTCAAAGCTAATCCTCCTCATCGTCCTTTTTTGGGGGCTTAAAGAGTACAATCATCATAAGTACAAACAAAATTGGCAGTGCAACAATGGGTGCAACCACCATAACGTCAACACGATAACAATCGTTAACAACGTAAATAGTTTTATGCTCTATAGTTTCTATCCTGCGACCTCGCACCAGCAAACGCTCCGTATTAACTCCATAAGGAGTGCAGGTGAGTAAGGTGCAATAATCACCCTTAGGGTCTATTTGCAAAAGCGATGAATCGTCAGGCTTAACAATGCGTATCCGGTCAACCTGATAAGTTAGCGTACGGTCAAGAACGGTCACGGTAAAGGTATCACCCTCCTCCAGCTTATCAAGGTCGGTAAAAAGCTTAGCGCTGGGTAAACCGCGATGAGCAGACACAACCGTATGGGTACCCGTACCTCCTGTTGGAAGGCTTGTTCCTTGTAAATGTCCTATAGCGGAAGACAAAACACCGTCGGAAGTGCCGTGATACAGAGGAAGCTCCACACCTATCTTGCCAATGGTAACGTATCCCATCATACCGCCGGTGTTTAAATTCAAAGCATCAAAATAGCCATCTACCTGTTCATACTCAGTCAATGGATAATCAAGAGCGCTTAAAGAAGCGTTATACTTCTCAGCCTTTTCAAATATTTCCGTAAAATCTTTGTTGTTAAGAGCCTCCAGCATTGCCTCGTAGTCCACTATAGCCATAGACTGGGTTTTAGAGTTCCAATAATTGCTGAGTGCGGGGTACAGCATAATGGAAAGTCCTATAAAAAACAGGAGGAGCAACATAAAAGTAGGCCATTTTTTTTGTTTCATTAAACCACTTAAACCCTTCATCTTCGGTGCAGAAGCCGAAACACTGCATCAACGCTTCGGCTTCTGCACCCAAAACCTTTGTTTTGGGCGCAGAATTATTTTATATTTAATTATAAAACTTTTTTAGTGATTAGTCAACAACTTTAGCCATTCTTACTCTGGTTACAAAGAAGATGCCTGCGATAAGAGCTACAAGG
>JAZSLS010000056.1:0-4584 GCA_045535465.1 Eubacteriales bacterium | reverse complement strand
AATTTGTATTCAACTCCTTGGCTCACAGAACGACATGGCTACGATCCGACTTAGTGCGTGACCTTATTGTTGACGGTATTAAGGAAATAGTTGAAAACTACGCTGTTGACGGTATCCATTTTGACGATTACTTCTATCCCTATCCTCTTAAGACTGCTGAGGGCGAGGTTATTCAATACGATGACCTTAAGGAATATGAAGAAAGCGGCAAAACTCTTTCCCGTGATGATTGGCGTCGTGAAAACGTTAATAAGCTTGTTAAGCAGTGCTATGACGCTATCCACGCTATAAGAGATAATTGCTCCTTCGGTATATCTCCCTTTGCTATTTGGCGCAACAAGAGCGAATCCTGCCCCAACGGTATGGACACCAACGGTCTTGAATGCTACTCTGCTCTTTATGCTGACTGTGTTGCTTGGGTAGATGGCGGTTATATTGATTATATTTGCCCTCAGATTTATTGGAAGTTTGATACGGCGGTAGCTCGCTTTGGCGTTATTCTTGATTGGTATGACGAATTTATGGAAGGCAAGGGCATTGGTCTTTACGCAGGCCACGGTCTTTACCGTTGCGAGTCCGACGGTTGGACACCCGAGGAAATTCCCAATCAGCTTGATTATTGCAAAACCAAAAAGAATTGCAACGGCAGCGTATACTTTGGTTATGATAAGCTTAAGAATAATGCTCTCGGTTTGGTAGAGGAGATTGCAAAGCGCGCATAACGGCGTTTTATGATATGGAGGTACGTTAGATGAAGCTTTTTGTTAAAGTTACCGTTCTGCTTATGGCACTTGTAATGCTGCTTAGCGTGGCTACTGCGTGTAAGGACGAGAAGACTTCTCCCGTAAATGAAGCAGAAAAGGCGTACAATGCCTTGAAAACCGATGTGGAAAAGCTTTTTCACGTAGTAGAAACGGAACATCCCACGGTTACCAAGCTTGCAAGTCCCTTGGGTGTTTCCTTTAAACGCACTGAAAACGAGACAAAAATAAACAAAGAGGCCGAGTTTAACTTTTCTCTGGATGAGCTTCAGCTTAACGGCGAAGATAAGCTTTCAGCCTTGGGTTCTTCGCCATTTACTTTGACCGGTAAGGTTCTTACCGGCGAGGAAGGCAATAACCTTAGTATTTCCGGTACCTATTCGGGTATGAAGGTGGAGGCGCAACTTCGTGCTGATGACAACGGCGTTATGATTAGCTGTCCCGTCGCTTTTAATAAGCCCTATTATGTGCCTGACGCTGCGGTGGATGAAGTATTTGCTTCTCTTTTTTCAAAATATACCGACGTTAACCTTGGCGAATTTGACGTTAATACCGTTCAGGTAAGCTCTGAGTGGGCAAAAGAAAATCTTACCGAGGAAAAGTGTAAGCATTTATTCGAGCTGTTTAAGGACGTTTTACCCACAAATGACGTTGCGTCCGAGGAAGTGGTTGTTCCCGAACTTAAGGGCGACTATATAACTGAGGATACCAAGGCAGAATGCATAACTTTAAAGTTGGATACCAAGGCTTATGATAGGTTTATAACCAATTTCAGCAATAATTATCTTATTGATGCTACGTTTAAGGCTTTAGTTATTTCTTATGTTGACGCTCTCATAGACAATGGTTGCATAGATGTAGAAGCTGGCTACGACGGTAATAAAGCTTTTACTGAGCTTTCCAAGCGTATTAAGGACTACGTAAAAGAGTTTGATACGGAAAAGGATAAGGTTACCGTTACGGCTAAGCGTTACTTTGTAAAGGGCTTTGATGTTAAGCTTGACGTAATTGTTAGCAAAAACGGTGATACTGTTGCTGATGCTTCTTGTTGGAATTATTATACCGATACGGCAAGACAATTCGGTGCAAACCTTTCCCTTAAAGGTGAGAAGATTTTTAGTCTTGCAGGCGGCGCAAACGAAACTGACGCAGACACTGCAATTTCTCTGCAGACCTATAAGGAAGACGTGGTTGTGGAAGACGGTGTTGCCGATACCCAAAGGGTAAAAGGCGACGAAATAAAGGTTAACCTTGAAGTAAGAGGGCAGAACTTTAAAGCTAAGCTTACTAAAGGCGGAAAGGAAATAGCTTCTTACGTTTTAAATACTCAAGGTGAAAAAACTACCGTAGACGCTAAGGTAGAGGTTGATTTTTCCGATAATAAGCTTACGGTTGCGTTTAACTCCGTGAAAACAAAAAACAACGAAGGAAAGTTCGATTCCACTCTTAAGTTTAATGCAGAGGCAGAGGGGATTTTAAAGCTTTCCGGTAAGCTTTCCGCAAAGATTAATCCTGAAAGCACTGCTTCTATTCAACACACTACCCAGGAAGGAAGCTATGCTATAAACGGCAAACACGATTTGAATTATGTGGATAAAAACTTCACCCCTGTGTTCGATTTCCTTTTCGGTTCAAAGGGAGAGGATAAACCCGCAGAAGATGTTGTAGAAGACAGCAGTGAAATCAGCGAGGAATCTACTGAAGAAAACACAGATACTACGGAAGACACAACCGAGGCTTCGTCTGTTATTACAGTTGACGTAAGCGTTTCCGAATAACAAATCACAAAGCAATGAAAATGCTTTGAAAATAACAAAATATAGCTTTTTAAGAAAAATGCCTCTCGTTGTAATACGAAAGGCATTTTTCGTTAGTTGATGTTTATGATATTTGGATATTTTATAAGGAAGGCTGCAATGACATAAAATCTTTGCAGCCTTCTTGCCTTAAAAGCACTTTTACAGGTCATCAGCATCTTGAACGGGTCTGTTATCACCATCACGAGTTATACCCGTGTAACTACCGTTTGGGTCGCTATCGCTAAGAAAAACGTCCTCTCCAAGGTTATTATAATAGGTGTTGTAAACTCCCGCTACGCCTTTTTGGTTTTCAAATGGCGAAGCAAAGCTTTGTACCTTAATAGGTCGCTTTGTCGTCTTTTCTCCAAGCTTTTTCTTTTCGTGTCTTTTCATCTCATCTCACCTCGTGCTTTTTTCGGCAAAGCTATTATGTGCGCATACACGTTTAATATTCCTTTTTTCTGTTGACAAAATTTTCTTGTATGCTATACTGTTTTTAGGTGGTGATTTTATGAAATATATAGGTGTTGACTTTGGAGATGCCCGTGTAGGTATCGCTTCTTCCGATTTGGGTGGCGTTATCGCCTCTGCGGTTTGTATTCTTAAAGTTAAGGGTATAGAGGATGCCGTTGAACAAACTTCCGCTAAAGTGACAGAATTGGGCGGAGAAGCCATAGTTGTGGGGCTTCCGAAAACCACAAAGGGAAAGGATGAATACCGAGCAGAACGTACTTTGCGTTTTTCCGAGATGCTTAAGGAGCGTACGGGAAAAGACGTGTACTTTTTTGACGAACGTTTTACCTCTGTCGAGGCGGTGCGTTATCTTTCCGAAGGCGGCGTGTACGGGGCTAAAAGAAAAAAGGTATTGGATGCTGTTGCCGCACAGATAATATTGCAGTCTTATTTGGATAGTGCAAAAAGGGAGGGGAAGAATTGAGGTATATTTTTCCTTTTAATAAATCGGCAACCAATGTAATTATGCTTATATCCATAACGCTTTCGTATTTTTGTTTTCCGGTTATAGCGCTTATTTTGGTTAATGTTGTTTGCTCATATTTTCCGTCGATATCAACGTACAATAAAGAGTATTACTCTTCTGCAGCTTTTTTGTTTGTGGGTATTTATTCAATAATCGGAACGGTAGCAATGTATATTGACTTTTTCGGAAGAAAATCAAAAAATAACTATTGACTTTTTGCTTGTAATGGGTTACAATGATTAGGCGCTTTAGGCGTGTACTGTGGATTAAGCGTAAAGCTCCACCTCGGTTGCCCTGCCGTGTAAAATTTGAGGGCATTTTTTGCGGGTATGGCGGAATTGGCAGACGCGCTAGATTCAGGTTCTAGTGGAGGCAACTCTGTACAGGTTCAAGTCCTGCTACCCGCACCAGACAGTGAAAATCCGAACCTTTATCCTGTTGGAGAAGGGTTCGGATTTTTAGTTATGCTTTGATGGCTATTTGTAGGCAGTTGTGGTAAGGGGGTAAATCGGAATAGAAAAGCAAGCAGTTGCCTTTTGACGACTGCTTGTATTTTTTGCTTCGGGGCCGTTTTCTTGGATTGTGAGTAAAGTGTATCACGTCGGTTTTGTTTCATGCGCATCGGGGTGTGCATGTAAAAACATTTGTACGGTTAGGGCAAAGAAAATCCCCTCTCTTTCGGAGAGGGGAAGCCAAGCAAGGTTTAGTTGTTAGGGCGAGATTTTAGAAGCTGTCGATAATACCTGCGTCGTATTTAAGAATCATAGCGGCATCAAGGTTATCTGCAACTCCATCATTATTAACGTCTGCTGTTGACTCGTTTATTGTGTCAATTATACCAGCATCATATTTAAGAACAATAGCCGCATCAAGATTATCAACATATCCGTCGTTGTTTACGTCCCCGGGGAGGAAGTCGCCTGCCGCCGGCAGGATGAAGGTATATATGACGAATACGCGTGAAGCCAGCGGAGTTGCCATGGCTTGCGCCCCGTTGACCGTGGCGGTGAAGTGATTTTGATCGGCAAAAACGGTCGCGGCCGGA
>JAZSLS010000041.1:0-14143 GCA_045535465.1 Eubacteriales bacterium | reverse complement strand
GGCGGCGGTAACAACTCTACCTTCACTACCAGAGTTGTAACCTCTACCGGTACCGATACCTATTCCGCTATTACAGCCGCAGTAGGCTCTCTTAAGGGACCTAAACACGGCGGTGCAAATGTTAAGGTTGTCGGTATGTTTGAGGATATGAAGGAAAAGGTTTCAGATTGGGAAAACGATGAAGAGATAGGCGAATATTTGAAAAAGATTTTACACAAAGAAGGATATGATAAATCCGGACTTATCTATGGTATGGGACACGCAGTTTATTCCTTGTCTGACCCTCGTGCAAGAGTGTTCAAGCGTGTTGTTAAAGACTTGGCAGTTGAAAAGGGTATGGAAAAGGAGTTTGCTCTTTATGACAGAGTTGAACGTCTTGCTCCCGAAATTATAGCCAAAGAAAGACATATATATAAGGGTGTGGCTACCAACGTTGACTTTTATAGCGGCTTTGCATACAGTATGCTTGGTATTCCCAAGGAGCTTTATACACCGCTCTTTGCAGTATCCAGAATATCGGGCTGGTGTGCTCACCGTATGGAGGAGCTTATAAATGCCAGCAAGATAATTCGTCCCGCTTTCAAAAACGTTTCAAAGCGCAGGGATTATACTCCTATCGAAAATCGCTAAATTACAAATATAAACGCCGTATAAATCTTTTGGTTTGTACGGCGTTTTTTTCTTGCAAAGAATGGAATGATGTGATAAAATAAACTAAATAAGTGTATTTTGGATAGGTATTGCTTGTGAAAAGAATATTGGTTTTGTTTTTAGCTATAATATTTATGCTTCCCACGGTGGCTTATGCTGAAGCAGACGAGAACAAAAACGCCTCTCTTCGCCTTGCTTTGGTTGAGGTAGACACGGGTGCCGTAGGCAGTAGTGTTAACTATTTTGTTTTGCGTCCTCTTATGGAATACGATAACAGAGAGGGCATTGCAGAGGGCACAATGTTTGACGGTTTGGTGTTTTCGCTTAAATATGCACCCGCAAACCCTTCGGCAGCAGAAGACTTTATTGCCGCTTTGTTTAAGGAGGGCACTTGTATCCCTGCAGCGGATGACGTAGCGGGTGAGATGAAAGCGGATGGCTTTTTGGCAAAGGAAGCCAAATATCCCATTTACGTTGACGTTACCGCTATATTTGCGTTTTTCGATAACGATGCGGAGCGTAAAGGCTTTTACGAGTATTACGTAGATACTCTGACAGGGGTTTTTAAAAGCAAGGCGTTTGAAAATATAAAGCTTAAGGGCGTTTATTTTGGCAGCGGTTACGATTCTCACCCCGACCTTCGTTCATATTGTATTGCCGTAGCAAAGGAAAAGGGGCTTGAATCCGTAGCATCAAGCCTTATCGGTAATGTAGAAGACGCTACGTCCTTTGGTGCAAACGAAAAAATTAAGGACCAGCTTGCTATTAAAGAAAACGTAAACGGCTACACTTTGCTTTTGGACGGAGTGCCCGACGAAAGTCATACTTCCCCATACGATAAGCTTTCTGCCGATTACGGCGAGCTTGTAAAGAAAGATGCAACCTTAAAGCTTTTAGTAAGGTTTAAGGCATTTAATGACGTTTACGACTGCGCTTCTGCCATAGAAAACTCCGTTCCCAATGAAAACGGGCGTAAGGCTTACGAGCTTTTGAAGGCTATTATAGACGGTTCTGTGGGCGAAAACTCCGTGGAAGAAAAAACGGGTAACAGATATGGGATTGTAATAGCGGTTTCCTGTCTGGCGGTTGCGATGGTTACTCTTTTGGTGTATACCCTTTATAGGAAAGGTAAGAGCAATGACAAAAAACAAAGAAAACGATAAACAAAAAGTAAAAAAACTAATAAAACTCCTTTTGATAATAACAGCGGCATTGCTTTTAATTTCGGGTGTACTGTTTATTATAAGCCTTTTGCTTAAGGGGGGCAAAATAGATTACACTGAAAAACAGGACGGCGTTTTCTATTTTTCTGCAGACTATGAGGAAGCTCCTCTTTCCGACTTGGTTTACGCCAACAAAAACAGAGATATAATGTTTACCGACCACATAGGCAACGGTGAAGTGCTTACAAAGGATAACTTGGGCGAAAACGGTGCAAAACAGCTTATGTATTCTTATTTTACCGCCCTTATGGAAGGCGATGCAGAGGCACATTCTGCTTTGCTTTCTCAAAACTACAAAAAGAATTTTGTAGTACAGGAAAAATTCACTCCCCAAAAGGTGTACGATATAAACGTAAAATTTCTTATGAGCGACAGCTACGACGGTGCGTACGTTGACAGGTATCAGGTTTCCTATAAGATTTACGAAAACGACGGCACGTACCGTGCAGATGTGGGCTCAAACGTGGCAAAGATTATGGTTTTTGACGTGGTAAAGGAAAACGGAAATATGTATATTGCTTCTATCGTTCCGATGAATGTTAAATAAGGAGAATTGCTATGAAATTTGTTGAAGTTAAAGATTATCTCAAGGATTGCGTTTCCATTTGGAACAGCTATGTAGATTCGGGAGAGGTGGTTTTCAAGCCGCTTGACAAGAAAACGTTTGAGGATTTGTTTATAAGCGACAAGCCCTATGAAACCGTTTCTGCGGCTTTAGCGGATGAAAAGGGCGTGTGCGCCTTTGGCTTTGCCAATTATGCAAAAGGCGCTGTGGGCGCATATATAAGCTACATAGGCGTACGCAAGGACGCAATTCGCAAGGGCTTGGGCTCTAAGATACTTGAAGCCTTGGAGCAAAAGCTTACGGAGGGCAACCCCGACCTTGAGAAAATAGAGCTTGTGTTCTTTAACCCCTGCCAGCTTCCTTGGTTTATTCCGAATACGGCACCTCACGACCATCCCGGCGCACCGGGCGTGGATATGAACAGCTATGCATATCCCTTCTTTGCAAAGCACGGCTATGCGGATTACGCTATTCAAAACGCTTATTATCTTCCTCTCGCTCAGTATGAATATCCCGAGGATATAAAGGCAAGAATGGAAAAGCTTGGCGATAAGGATATAGAAATTTGCTACTACGACGGCAACCGTCATCACAGCTTTCCCGAGTTTTTTGATAACATAAAGAACGAAGGCTGGCGTAAAGCAGTGCTTTCCCAGTTAGATAAGGATATAGTTATTGCCGCTCACAACGGCAAGGTTGTTGGCTACACCGGTCCTCTTACCGTTTCTCCCCAGGGCAGAGGTATGTTTTGCGGTATAGGCGTACATACCGAATACAGACAGCACGGCATAGGCAAAATACTATTTGCATCTCTCTGTAAGGGGCTTTCCGAAAAGGGTGCAAGCTATATGTCCTTGTTTACGGGTACAACAAACCCTGCCAGAAACATATACGAAGGCGCAGGCTTTAAAATTGTTCGCACCTTTGCGGATATGCGCAAGGTTTTAAAACAAAAATAATATGCTTTACTATTTAATAGGTGTTTCTTTGTTGGGTATAGTTCTTTGTGTTTACGATAAAGCGGCGGCAAAAAAGCGCCGCAGACGTGTAAGAGAGTCCTTCCTCTTTGCGGTAGGCTTTATGGGCGGTGCGGCGGTTATGTACGCAGCAATGCTTTTAATAAGACACAAAACCAAGCACTTAAGCTTTATGGTATCTTTTCCTTTGATGATAGCTTTACATATTGCTTTAGTTGTATTTTTGGGTTTTAAATACAGTTGGTGGTTATAGGAGGCTTTAATGGCTTTTAAAAAACCAAGTCTGCTTGCTCCCGCAGGGGAAATGGCGGCATTAAAGGCGGCGGTTTTTGCGGGTGCCGATGCGGTGTATTTCGGCGGCGGTGATTTTAACGCCCGTGCCTTTGCAGGTAACTTTACATCCGAAGAAATGGCAGAAGCCTTTAGACTTTGTCGTCTTTACGGTGTCAAAGCTTACATTACGCTCAACACCCTTCTTTCGGATAAGGAGCTTCCGCTTGCGCTTGCTTTTGTTAAGGAGCTTGAGGAGAAATACGCTCCCGATGCTTATATAGTTCAGGATTTAGGGCTTATTAAAGCTCTAAAGCAAAGCTCCCCGCTAATCCCCATTCACGCCTCTACTCAAATGCAGCTTCACAGCTCGGACAGTGCAGAGGTGTTAAAAAAGCTTGGCGTTAGTCGTGTAGTTTTGGCACGGGAGCTTTCAAGAGAAGACATAAAAGCGGTAGCGGATTGCGGCATAGAAACCGAGATATTTATCCACGGTGCCATCTGCGTATGCCAAAGCGGCGGCTGTCTTATGTCTTCGTTTATAGGCGGCAGAAGCGGCAATCGGGGAAAATGTGCCCAACCCTGCAGACAAAGCTATGGCGGCAAATATCCTCTGTCATTAAAGGATATGTGTCTTGCAAGCCATATTTCCGAGATATGCAGTATGGGAGTAGACTGCTTGAAAATAGAAGGTAGAATGAAATCTCCCGAATACGTTTACGAAACTGTCAGAATATACCGTCGTTTACTTGACGAAGGTCGCAGCGCTACTAAAGAGGAGATAGACAGACTTGCAAGCTTGTTTTCCCGCAGTGGCTTTACCGACGGTTACTACACTAACCGCAAGGGCCCTTCTATGTTCGGTATTCGTACCGAAACGGACAAGGAAAAAAGCCGCAGCCTTACGGTGGATATAAAAGAAAGAAAACTGCCCATTTCTTTACACTGTGTTATTAAAGAAAACGAAAATGCTTACATAAGTGCAAGCTACGGAAAACATAAGGCGGAATATATAGGCGATGTGGCGGAAAAGGCCATAAACCGCCCCATTACAGAGGAAGCGCTTAAGGCAAGACTTTTAAAGCTTGGCGATACCGCTTTCACCGCAGCTAAGCTTGACGTGACTGTTGATGAGGGGCTTATATTACCAATGTCGACGGTAAACGCTTTGCGTCGAAACGTGACAGCCGCTTTGGAAGATGCTATTATAAAGGCTAATACCCCTAAAAGAAACGTTCCTTTTGTTTCATTAAAAGAGGCGTCTGTGAAAACAGTTTTTACAAAAAGAAAAGTGCCCCTGACGGTGCTTCGTTTTGAGGGCAAAGCTCCCTCTGAAAAGCTGCTTAAAAGGCTTATTTCCCGTTGCGACAGGCTGGAACTGCCTATTTGGGTACACAGACCCGATATGGACTATGAGGGAAAGCTTTCGTTGGTATTGCCGAGAGCCGTTTATGACAGTGATACCAAAAACGTAAAAAGTCTTGTTAAAAAGGCTTATGATAAAGGCATTCGTCATCTTACCGTACCTAATTTGGGAATGCTTCCTCTTTGTGAGGGTTTTACCCTTCACGGTGACTATCCTCTTAATGTTACGAATAGGGAAACGGCGTTGGCTTTAAAGGAATTGGGTTTTGATACCTACGTTATTTCTGCAGAAATAATGCCGGCAGGTATAGCAAAAGCCGTAAACGGTGCAGAGTACGCCGTATACGGTAAGGCGGCGCTTATGCATACGGAAAATTGCATTATTCGTAATACGGTACCCTGCAAAAATAAGGAATGCTGCAAAGGCGTTCTTGCTGACAAAACGGGTGCTCGTTTTACGGTTATTAGAGAATACGCCCATAGAAATAACGTTTATAATTCAGTTCCTACGTATCTGCTTGATAAAACGGATGACTTGGGAGCAGTTGATGCTCACGTTCTGTTCTTTACCGATGAAAGCGAGGATGCGGTTTTGGATATCCTTAATTCATACGAAAACAAGCTTTCGCCTATGGGTGCGTTTACCAGGGCATCGCTTAAGCGTGGTTCGGGGGTGTTTTAAATGGCTAAGATATGTTTTATAGGTCTTGCAGGCAACAGTGTTTTTTTGTATGCAGACCATTTTCATAAGGAAGGCGAAACCGTTTCAGCACATAGCTTTTACAACGAGCCGGGTGGAAAGGGCTATAATCAGGCCGTTGCGGCATCTCGTCTTGGCGCAAAGTGTAAATTTATAGGTGCTTTTGGAAAAGACGAGGGAGCGGATATTTGTATAAAATACTTATACAACGAGGGGATAACCCCTTTGCCCGTTTACAAGGATATTCCCAGTGCCTACGCTTGCATACTTACCGATAAAAGCGGCGAAAACCGTGTTACTGTTTTCGGAGGAGCTTCCGCTTTGCTAAATGCTGATGATGTAAAAGGTCTGGAGAGTGAAATAACCGAATGTGATATGCTTGTGCTTCAGAACGAGGTAAGTGCAGAAGCAAACAAGGCGGCAACTGAAATTGCCGAAAAGCACGGCGTGCCTATTCTCATAAATCCTGCCCCTGCAGTGGGTGTGGATAAAAAGCTTTTATCAAAAGCCTTTGTTATTACCCCAAACCGTCACGAGGCAGAAACCATATTCGGCAAGGATTGGATACAAGGTATGAAGGAAGCGGGTATAAGAAAAAGCGTTGTTACTCTCGGAGGAGAGGGCGCAATTGTTTTTGAAAACGGGGAAGTGACAAAGATACCGCCCATAGAAACCAAGGTGGTAGATACAACCGGCGCCGGCGACTGCTTTACGGGAGCTTTGGCGGTAGCTCTTTGCGAGGGTAAAAGTCTTTCCGCTGCGGCTGTTTTTGCCAACAAAGCGGCGTCTATTGCCGTCAGCAGGGCTTACGCTGTGGCGGCTATGCCAAAAAAAGATGAATTAGTGTAAAATATTTAGAAATTTTTTACTAAAAAGCAAAACATCTATTGCAAAAGTAAAAAAACGGTGCTACAATATAAAATAAGCAAATCTGGTTTTAAAAAATAAAATAAACGAATACGAAAGGGGTATTCAATTTTGGAGTACAAAAACATTACCAACTACAAAGACGCGGCTAAGGATTTTATCGAGAATGAGAAGCAGTTCCACCTTGGTGTTATCCCTACCGAGCAGTCCAATCCTCGCACCAGAAACCTCAGCGCTACTATTGCTAAGGACACCTCCGAAGGTATCAAGATGATACTTTCTGCTGACCTTGATATTGCTGACGTTGCTGCTAAGGCTTTTGAGACCGAAAACTTTAAGGATCTTGTTAACGACATTAAGCGTGTTATGGATCAGCGCAAGAAGTTCGTTTTCTCCAGCGTTGGCGCATCCGGCAGAATGGCTATTCAGCTTGACGGTGCTTGGCGTTTGTTCTGGCAGTCTCTTGTTCAGAAGATTCCTGCAAAGCGTAACGAATTTCTTGAAATTTGCGAATGCTGCAACAGCTTCACCACCGGCGGCGACAGAGCTCTTGTTCGTTCCGTTGAAAACTTTGAAGACTATATGACCTTCGGTGCACGTCAGGTTGTTGATGCAGGCATCGGCGAAGGCGACGTTCTTATCGGCCTTGCAGAATGTGGTCTTTCCGCAAGCATTAACGGCTCCGTTATCGAAGCTGATAAGCGCGGTTGCACTACTTACTATCTCTACTGCAATCCCAAGGAAATCCTTTGTGAACACCTTGAAAGAGTACGTATGGTGTTTGCAAGACCCAATATAAAGCCCATCAGCATTTTTGTTGGTAATATGGCAGTTTCCGGCTCTACCAGAATGCAGGTTACCACCGTTGAGCTTCTTACCGCAGGTGCAGCTCTTGAAATCGCTGCAGGTCAGTGGCTTGCTGAAAATCTCACTGAAGATGAACTTAAGGTTGTTGGCGTTGCTGCTCTCACCGCAGAGGAATACGCTGCAGAATTTAAGAAGCTTCGTGATACTCTTTCCAGTGGCGCAGCTCTTGAAGGTCTTACCAAGGCTGTTGAGCTTGAAACCGCAACCTATAAGGCAAACGGCCTTATCACTTACCTCACTCACGATTATCTCCTTGATATAATGACCGACACTACCGAAAGACAGCCTACCTTCACTCTTCCTCCTTTCAGAAAGTTTAAGGATACCGAAAGTGCAGTTAGCTGGGCATACGTTAAGGATCCTCTTTATCCTAACGGCGTAGCTTGGGAACACGTATTCCGTCGTCCCATCGTTGGTCTTGACTGGACTGTTGAAGACTACAAGGAAATGGAAGCAGCTCCTTCCATTATCGAAAATCCTCCTTCCGTTGGTTCTGAAGAAGTTGAGCAGTACTGCATCGGTAACGAAGAAGATCCTTCCCGTTACCTCCGTCAGCCCGCTAACCTTATCCTTATGGATATCAACGGCTCTGCAAACAAGGAAGCTCTTGCTTGGTACAACGAAAACCTTCCCAAGTACGGCAACGGCACCGTTATCAGAATCGGTCGTATCCCCGAAGGCAGCATAGCAGAGAACGAAATTTATATTCCCGTTGACGTTCCCGCAACTTGCACCGAGCTTCTTTCTCACCTTATGATTAAGCTTACCTTCAACCTTCTCAGCACCGCTACTATGGCTAAGATGGGTAAGGTTTGGTCCAACTGGATGATTCAGGTTCTTCCTACCAACAAGAAGCTTATAGACAGAAGTGTTCGTGTTATTGCTGAGCTTGCAGGTCTTGATTATCAGACCGCTTGTGAAGAATTCTTCAAGTCCTACCTCAACAGAAAGCCCGAAGACGAATACAGAGAATCCTATGTTGTTGAAACTCTTAAGCGCCTTGGCTTTGACCCCAATGCTGACATTAAGTAATTAATGTACTTTTCTTTGCCCGATGGTGTAAACTCCATCGGGCAATTTTTTTACAAAAAACGCAAGTTGTTAAAAAAATGTTCACATTAAGGGTTTAAAATGTACAAACAAAGGAAACAGTATTTGGAGTGTTTATTAAATGGAAAACGATAAAATCGCTTGGTATAAAAAAGCGTTTTATGGGGCAAAAGACCTAACGTTAAACCGCATTCTGCCTTTCATAAAATGGCTTTACAAGAGCAAGTTTACCCTTTGCGTGGTTTCTGCTCTTATAATTAATTTGTTTATAGAAATTGTGTGGCGCAGGTCAATAAGCTCTATTGCAAACCATATCTTTTTAAACCCGCATATGTTTATATATTGCACAGCAATTATTGCACTTACCCTGTGCGTAACGATGTTTTTCAAAAAAAGGCTTTTTGTGTATATTCTTATAGCGGGTACGTGGATAGGGTTTGGCGTGTCAAATTCGGTTTTGCTGTCTTACAGGTCTACTCCTATGATAGCTATCGACTTTATGATAATGCGTTCAAGTATAGGCATTTCTACGGTGTACCTGTCTGTGTTTGTGATAATACTTATAGTCATCGGTATTCTGGCGGCAATTGCCTTACTGGTGTTTATTCTTCGTAAATGCAGAAAAGAGCCTGTTGACTATAAGAGGTCCTTCTTGCAGACTTTAGGTTTGGGTACTTTTGTTGCAACTCTTGCTACTATGTACTACTTTACAGGTGCAGTGCCTTCCGAAATGCGTTTGCCGGAGATACATCAAAAATGCGGCTATGCCTATTGTCTGGCATACAGCCTTGTAGACTACGGTGTTGATGAGCCTGAGGTTTATAGCGATGAGTATATGGACGATATACGCAACGTTATCGACAGCGTGGAGCAGACAGTCCCCGAGGATAAGCCCAACGTTATTTTTGTGCAGCTTGAATCCTTTATGGATATGGACCGCATAGAAGGCATAGAGCTATCTTCCGACCCAACCCCCTATTTTCATCAATTAAAGGCGGATAATCCTTCGGGTAAGCTTACCGTAAACGCCTTGGGAGCAAGCACCGCTAACGTGGAGTTTGAGGTTCTTACAGGCACTTATATAAAGGACTATGGCTTTGACGAGTATCCCTACAAAAGCTTTTTAAAGGATTCGGCTATTGAAACCATAGCTTATGATTTAAAGGAGCTGGGCTACGCAACTACGGCAATGCATAATCACGACGGTGCGTTTTACAGCCGAAATACTGCTTATGCAAATCTTGGCTTTGACCGCTTTGTTCCCAGAGAGTGTATGACAAATTTGGAGTATACTCCAATGGGGTGGGCAAAGGATAAGGTGCTTATGGGGCTTATTAAGGATGTCCTTGCTCAGTCTGAAGAGCGTGATTTTGTTTTTGCAGTATCCGTTCAATGTCACAGCAAATATCCTACCGAGAAGCTTAGCGATGTCGAATACACCGTAACCGCTTCAGGGCTTGAGGATGAAGAATATCTTAATATGCTTTCCTACTACGCAACCTGTATAAGGGAAGAGGATGAGTTTATAAAATCCCTGCTTGAATATTTGGCTGACTACGATGAAAAAACGATGGTAGTTCTTTACGGTGACCATCTTCCCACCTTTATCAAGCAAAGCACGCAGCTTAAAGAAGGCGTAAACAGCGTTGATGACACCGAAAAGTATGACTCGGAATATGTCGTATGGGCTAATTACGACTTCAAGGCAGAGGATAAAGATATGACCGCTTGTGAGCTTTCGTCTGAGGTTTTGAAGTATGCGGGTATACAAACCGGTAACGTTATGCGCCTTTATCAGGCTGATATAGACGACTCTCTCAAGGACGAATATCGCCACGCCATTACTTACGACGTGGTAGACGGAAAAAATTACCTTAATGGCGGTGTTAAGAAATTCGATACCGTAGATATGGTAATAGGTATGAGCCCCATACGCATAGACGGCTATGAGCTTAGAGAGCAATCTCTTTACGTATACGGCGCAGGCTTTACCGAGGACGCAAAGGTTTATATAAACAATTCATTGTATGCTACAAGCTTTATAAACGAAGGCGTTCTTAAGGTCAACGAGCAGGCAACTGTCAAAAATGGCGACAGTCTTGTAGCTTCAATAGTAACCTTTGATTTTGTAAGGCTTTCCTCCAGCAACACCTTTGTTATTGATGACCTACCAAATAAGGTCGTTGCAAGTAAGGGTGTCCACGGTATACACGCTATTATGCTTTGGAGCACGGTAACTTTAATAGCCGTAGCAGTTTTGGGTGTAGCCTTCTTCATAGTTAAAAAAGTTCGTAAAAAGAAAGTAAAAGAATAATCAAAAGGTTCTTTTGGGTATATTCAACGCCCAAAAGAACTTTTTTTGTGCATTTTACATAAAATGCCATTTTTGCCCTTGACTAATTTATTAAAAGTAGTATAATGATAGTACACGATAAGATGGTGATAACATCACCATTTTGTGTGCAAAATCAACAAAAAACAGGGGGTTATTTTGTGAAAAGAAACCGTATTATCGCAACCGTGCTTTCTTTGGTAATGCTTATCGGTCTGTTTGTAGCCTTTCCGGCTTTGACCGCACCCAAGGTTAGCGCATCTTCTACCACAAACTACGCAACAAACGCATCATATAGGTTTGATGCAACAGTTTACACCAACGGTACCGGCAGCTTTGGTGACGGTGCAAGCTGGACTTCTTACCATCAGGGTAAGCTTAACGACGGTACTATTGCCACCGGTTCTTCTACCGGCACAACTACAAGTATCGAAGTTTCTTACGGCGATATCGCTGCGCTTAAAGCAGGTACTATTACTTTGTACTACAAGTTCAGCAGTGCGATAACCGTAAGCGAGGTTAACATTTTTGCAGGCAGAAGAGATAACGCATACAGAGGCTTCTTTGATACTGCAAGAGTATACGTTGGCCTTTCCGAAACCGATACCGAAACCGTTAACCTTCTCGGTTCCGTTTCCGGTAACGAGTACGTTCTTCACAACAACTCCTCTTACGTTAGAAATTATAACGTAAGCGGCGTTCCTAAGGTTGGTACCTATGTAATTATTCAAATGGTTATAAGCAGTACCAACGCCAGCACAACCGAAGGTAAGGGCGTTCTTAACCTTTCCGAGGTTCAGATTTTTGCAACTCCTAACAGGCTTGCAAACATCGCTCGTGATGCTGATTATAAATACAGCGACAACACCGGCGCAAACGGTACTACCGCTTGGGGCGATGGCGCAAACCGTACCACCTACTTCGACGGTAAGCTCAATAACGGTTATATAGCAACCGGTGCAACTACCGAAACTACCGATACGGCAGAGCTTTGCGTTGGCGACGTTGCAAATCTTGTATCCGGTACCTTTACCGTTTACTACAAGCTTGCCGCAAGGTCCACAGTTGACTTTGTTAACATCTTTGCAGGCAGAAGAGATAACCCCTACAGAGGTTATTTTGACGAAGCACGAGTATACGTAGGCAGCAGCGAGACTGATATATCCGCAAACACCCTTCTCGGTAAGGTTTCCGAGGCGGGTTACAGCGCTTATGAAAACTCTACTTACGTAAGAAGATACACCGTTAACGGTGCAGCCAAAACCGGTACTTATGTAATTATTCAGTTTGACGTTAAGTCTACCAGTGCTGACACCGCTACCGGTAAGGGTATTGTAACTCTTTCCGAAATTCAAATTTGGGGTGCAACCGTTGATGCAAACGTTTCTGCTAACATAGCATCCGCTACTCAGTACAGAAGCCCTAACTTCTCAAACAACGTTGATAATGCAGAAGGCACCTGGGGTGAAAAGAACTGGACCAGCTATCACGCAGGCAGACTTACCGATGGTGTTATAGCACCCTCTTATACACCTTCCGCATCTTCTACTACCGATCGTCAAACCACCGAAATAGGCGTTGACACTACTTTCTCTGCCGGTAAAATTTACGTTTATTTCAAGCTACCTGCAGAAACTACCGTAACAAAGGTTAATGTTTTTGCTAATAAGAGAGAGGCTAATGCTTCCAGAGGTTATCCTGCTTCTCTCAACGTTTACGTTGGTAAGAGCGAAACCGATATTTCCGCTAACACCAAGCTGGGCACTGCCAGCTACACTTCTGTAAATGCAGGCGTTAGAAATTACACCACTACAGGCGTTAAGACAGGTAACTACGTTATCGTTGAGATGACAAATACTGCTACCGAGGTAGTTGTAGCTCTTACCGAAGTTGAAATATACAACGGTCCCAGCGCTCAGTATGACGTAACCTTCGTTGATAAAGACGGCAACATTCTTAAGACCGAGACCGTATACGAAGGCGGCTCTGCAACTCCTCCTACCGCTCCTTCCATAGAAGGCTACGACTTTGCAGGCTGGAGTGGTTCTTACACCAACGTTAAGTCTGATGTTACTGTTACTGCAACATACAGCATCAAGAACCTTACCGTTACCTTCGTTGGCGATGGCGGCACCACTCTCAAGACCGAGACCGTTCAGTACGGCGGCTCCGCAACTGCGCCCGAAGCACCTGTTGTAGCAGGCAAGACCTTCACCGGTTGGGATAAGACCTTCGACAACGTTAAGAGCGATCTTACCGTTAACGCTATATACGCAACTCAGACCTTCACCGTAACCTTTATAGGTAATGATGGGGAAGTTCTTAAGACTCAGGTGGTTGGCTACGGTCAGGCAGCAACCGCTCCCGAAGCACCCGTAATTGAAGGTCTTTACTTCAAGGGCTGGGACAAGGCGTTTGACAACATCACCGCAGACACCACCGTTAACATTGTTTACTCTGACGAACCCGATTACGTTCTTGACAGAGATTTTAAGGTAACCGTTGATGCTAACTACGGCAAATACGATACCGATGGCGACGGTACTCTTGACTTTACCGGTATAGCTGTTGACGTTTCTGTTGGCAGCATCACCTACGACCGTGGTCTTCTCGGTATTGAGGGCTTCCTCAATTTTGATAACAGCATCCTTACTCCTCTCTACGTAACCGATGCTGATCTTAACGGTACAGCAATTGATAACCCTCCTAAGACTATACTTAGCTGGCCCACCTTCACTATGTTCGGTCAGACCGCATACGCAATTGAAGGTCTTTGCCAAGCGTACTCTATGGCAGATGGTTCTACTACCGACCCCAATAACCCTGCAACCAAGTTCTCCAAGGACGATTCCCGTATGAGAATTCGCTACATTCTCCACACCGACTACTATGCGGGTTATCAGGATGGCACCAGCATAGGCGTTCTCGGCGATGGTGAAATGGTTCTCAGATACTACTTTATAGTTCCCGAAGGCTGCGAAGGTCAAACCTTCACCTTCACTGTTCCCGATACTCCCGATGCAACTCACATTTCCGAATGTGCTCTTTACGCTCCTATGTCTTATCTTAAGACTAATGATGCAGGCACAACCTCCATTGCATACAGCTCTGTTTACGGTAAGGGCGGTTTCGCAAAGGTAACCATTCCTGAAGCACCCAAGGAATACACCGTAACCTTCGTTGGTAAGGATGGCGAAACCCTTAAGGAAGAAACCGTTGTAGAAGGCACCGCAGCAACCGCTCCCGAAGCTCCTGTTGTAGAAGGCTACACCTTCA
>JAZSLS010000150.1:0-42147 GCA_045535465.1 Eubacteriales bacterium | reverse complement strand
TAATAATATTATTACAATGCGAAAGGAGAAGGAACGTAATTTTTGTTCCTGTATAAAGCTATGAAAAAAACAATAAAAGCTTTTTTCTCGGTCCTTTTGATATTTGCTCTTATAATTCCCTGCATAGGTATACCTGCGCCCACAGCGGCCGTTGCCGCAGGCGAAACGGTTTCTGCTAGGGTAAGCTTTAGTATGCCTGCCATTTGCTGTGATGTGGGGCAGACCGTAAACCTAAACGGATGCGGTGTTCAGTTTGGTGCCGATACTCCTACCGTTTACAGCGGAGTATCTTGGAAAAACGGTGCCGATACCGTTACCTCCTTTACTCCCTCTGCAGCGGGGGTTTACTCTTTGACTGCAAGTGCCGGTGGCAAAACAATGACCGTGTACGTGGTAGCAAAGAACGTTGAAGAAAACGAATACATACTTTATTATAACGACTTTTCTGTGTCTCCTGCAGATTTCCGTATTGTTGAGCAAACAAGCGGTGCTTCTGCTTCCGTAAGCGACGGCAAATACGTTTTAAACGCTTCCGGTAACGGTTCGTATTACGTTCGTGCTCTTCTTCCCGCCTGGCTGGACGTTTTCGGCGATGCCAAGCTGGAAGCAAGCATACAGATAAGCAATGCTGTTGACGAACGCAAATGGGGTTCTCTTATGTATAGAGTTCAAGGCGGAAATTTCCCTTACCTGCAAACTTGTATCCGCTACAACGCCGCACTTGCCGACGGTATTGAGCTTACCAGAAAGAACGAAAGCAACGCCTGGGATATGTACCGCACCGCTTCTACGTCCAGAATGGTGAAGGATAGCTACAACATCGTAACCGTTGAAGCAGATGGCATTTACAGCTCGCTTTCCATTAACGGCGCTAAGATGATGGAACGCTCTGACTCACCTTATGCCGCAGGCGGCTTTGGCTTTCAGGTAAGAGGCTCCAAGATGAGCATTGACTACGTAAAAATTAGCCTTACGGGTAATAAAAACGATAAGGAAACTACCCGCATAAGCTACTCCAAACCCGCTATCCGTGTTGATATGGGCGAAACCATTGACCTTACGGATTGTGACGTTCAGTTTGCCGCAGATACCCTTTATACCGACGGTATTGGTTTAAAATGGTCAAAAGACGGCGCTTCTATTACCGAATACACTCCCGAAAAGACGGGCGTTGAAGCGCTTACCGTTACCAACGGTACGACCACAAGAACCGTTTATGCCGTTACAAGAAATCTTAACGACAATGACTACGTGCTTTATCGTAACGATTTTAGTACCGCACCTACCGATTTTCGCATTGTACAGCAAACCTCCGGCACTACAATCAAGCACGATGCTGCCGCAGGTACTTATATTATAGATGCTTCTGCATCAGATACTAATTACGGCAGAGTTCTTCTTCCCTCCTGGCTTGACGTCTTTGGTGACGTTAAGGTGCAGGCGTATGTTAAACAGTCTGCAAACAACACGGAGAAAAACTGGAGCTCTCTTATGTATCGTGTTCAAAAAGGTGACTATCCCTATATGCACGTTTGTACCCGTTTTAACGCAGCCTTGGATAACGGCGTAGAAATTGCTCAAAGAACAGATGGAGATGTGTGGAACGTTGTCGCCAAGGGAAGTTTCAGCGAAAAGAAAACGGGGTTTGACACCGTAACTGTTGAGGCGTTTGCCAACGAAACACGTTATCTTATCAATTTTGAAGAGGTTTTGTCTTACAATAAAACGCCCTATTCCAACGGTGCTATGGGACTTCAGGCAAAGGGACTTACCCTTACAATAGACGCTATAAGGATAACTTTGGGCGAATTGTTTGTTGCTGAGGAAAACGACGTTTCTTCTGTGGTAAGCTACCAAAGCCCCGCCATATGCTGTAACGTAGGTCAAACCGTGCTTCTTAGTGAGTGTCCCGTTCAGTTCAGCTACGGCGTTGAAGCGGTAGACCCTTCCTTTATTACCTGGAAAAAGGACGGCGAGGTTATTACCGAATTTTCAAACACTACCGAAGGCGTTCACGAGCTTACCGCTGTATGCGGCAACGAAGAATTTAAGGTTTACGTTGTTGCAAAGAAAGCCAACGCATACGAGCACGTATTATATTATAACGATTTTTCTTCCGCTCCCACCGATTTTAGAACCGTTGAGAACGACGGTACCGTTTCCACCGCCTCCGGTGCGTACGTTATGAACGCTTCAGGCAACGCTGAAAACTATATACGCATATTGCTTCCTAAGCATCTTGACGTTTTCGGTGACTACGTATATACTGCCAACGTTAAGCTTACCAAGCCCGTTGACAACTCTAAGTGGGCGGCGCTTATGTACAGAGTGCAAAACGAAAGCGTTCCTTATATGCAAACCTGTCTCCGTTACAACGCTAACGCAGAAAACGGTACGGAAATTTCCAACAGAACAGCAAGTAACTCTTGGAACGTTACACAAAAGGGCGCTTACAGCGGGCTTGCGGCGGATGCTTTTAACCTTGTATCCGTTGACGTAAGCGGTAAGACTACCAACTACTCCATAAACGGAAAAAACGTGCTTACCGAAACCGCTACCCTTTTCCAAAGGGGCGCTTTGGGCTTCCAGGCAAGAGGCATTACTCTCTCGGTAGACTATGTTAAGGTTATAGCCAAGGGCAACTCGACTTATAACGACCTGCATCTGCTGCCCGGCGGCTTTGCAGACGTACGAGATGTTGCAACGGGCATTTCCGTAGGGCCTGCTATGATTAGCGAGCTGAAAACCGTTGCCGAGTTTGAAAACGTACTTACCGACTCTCCCGCTGTTGCTATTATGACCTACCGTGTAAGCGGCGGCAATGCTTCGGTTGTGTTTGAGGATGGTGAGGTTGCCCCCGACACAGCTCTCAGTATGCTTGGCGGTAAGGTTATTCCTGCTTTTAGAATAGCTAACAACGCCGACGCCGACAGTCTTGCGAACTGGCTTATCGCTAAGGATATGCGTGACGTTTATGCCGTTTCCACCACTCCCTCGGTAGTTGACAGAGCATATACCAAGTGGAAGCATATAAGAGGCGTGGTAGATTACAGCGCACGTACCTCTTTTAATGCCGAAACTCTTAGAAACGATGCTTTGGCAGGCAGTGCAAGAGTTGTTATTCTTGATGATAATTACACTACAAAAGCAGATGTTACCAATATTCAAGACAGGTATTCAGTTGCTTGGTTGGTTGTTGGTGAGGGAAAGGCGGCAACCGTTTCCGCCGCAAACAAAGGTGCTTACGGCATTGTTACCCCCAACAGAGCCGTTACCGAAAAATGCCTTACCGAGTATTATCCCGACAACACCCTTACACGCCGTTCTAACGTTATCGGTCACAGAGGCGTACCCTCTTTAGCACAGGAGAATTCCCTTGCAGGTGCAATTACCGCCTACAAGAACGGCGCAACTATGGTAGAAAATGATATCTACAAGGTTGCAGACGGCGTACTTATGGTAATGCACGACAGTACCATCGACCGCACCACAAACGGCAGCGGTAACACGGTAAGCTTTACAAGCACTCAGCTTAAAAACTACAAGATAAACTCCAATTCGTCCGTGGCAAGTGAGCCTATTCCCTCTCTTGAAGATTATTTTAAGGAAATTAAAGGCAAAAACCAAGGACTTGTAATTGAAATAAAGCCCAACGACAGCACTCTTCCCCCTGTCCTTGCAAGTCTTATTAACAAGTACGACATAATGGACCAGGTTGTGGTTATATCCTTCCAATCTGCACAGCTTGTTAAGCTTAGAGAGTCCTTGCCCGGTGTTCCTACAGGTTACCTTACCTCTTCCTTCACATTGGACGAAAGTGATCCCATTAACACTGCGGCTACCATACTTGACACAATACAAACCTACGGCAGCGTATTTAACCCCAGCTATTCAGGTCTTGGCGAAAACCTGCAAAAGGAGCTTGCATACCGAGGCGTTACTGCTTGGCCTTGGACAATTAACACCCAAAGCACCTTTGACCAGTTCTTTACAAACAGCGTGGCAGGTATAACAACTAACTACAGCCAGTGGTCTGACACCCTTATATGCAACCTAAGCTATACTGACGGCAAGGTAGTTTCTACCACTTATACAGGTAAGACCAAGAACGAAACAGCCGCCGAGCTTGTTGTTGTTGAAGACAGCCTTGGTATAAGCTATAGTAACGGCACTCTTAACGTTCCATCACCCAAGCAGGGCGGTACGGCAAGCTTCTTCTTCCGTCTTAAGAGTACTACGCCGACAGGTATTACCTACTACACAGTAACCGAGCTGCAAACGGTGGAGGTTGAGCCAAGCGAAGCTCTTGAGCTTGTTGACGAAGCTAAGCTTTCTATGGATAGCAATTACCTTATGGGTATATCCGCCGAACACACTGCAGAATTTGTTAAAGCTCAGTTTGTGTACGACGTGGAGATACTTGGCACTGACGGAAACGTTATTACAGGCGAAAGCATAGTACCTACAGGCGCCGTAATACGCTTGGTATCCGATAAAGCACAAAGTGTTACCGCTGTACTTAGCGGCGACGTTAACGGCGACGCCTGTATTACTACCGCAGACTTTATCGCAGTACGGCTAACGCTATCCGGCAAAGCAAATCTTACAGGCGCTTATTACAAGGCGGCAGATATGGACGCATCCACAGAAATAACCGCAGCAGACTATCTAATACTTAAAAGCCGTTTGGTAAACTGATAACTAAGTCAAAACCACCCTAAGAAGAAAAACTTTCTTAGGGTGGTAACTTTTTATATTTTACTTTTTTCTTGCTTTGTAATCTCTATCTATTTTTTCGCTCCATTTGGAAGACAGAGGAGCTCTGCATCTTACGCCGGATACTGCGTTTGAAACGGCTTCATAAACAACTCGTGTACCCATTGCATCAGCGTTATAGTTTACTGCACGGTCACTGCCTATGCCGAAACGGGCTGCTGTTTGTACAGCATCTATATTGGCGCCGATGAATAAAAACTCCCAGCCGTATTTGTTCTTTTGCTTTTCTATCATCTTTCTCACTTTATCTGCAGTATAGCTTCTGCTGGCGTTTTCCATACCGTCGGTGGTAATTACAAACATTGTATTTTCGGGAACGTCCTCGGGGCGGGCGTACTTATGGATATTGCCTATATGATTAATAGCGCTGCCTATTGCATCTATAAGGGCGGTGGAGCCTCTTACGGTATAATCCTTGTCGCTCATAGGCTTTATCTCGCTAAGCTTTACTCGGTCGTGCAGAACCTCGCTTACGTTGTCGAAAAGAACGGTGGATACGTAGCACTCCCCTGCTTCCTTGCGCTGTTTTTCTATCATAGAATTAAATCCGCCTATGGTATCGGACTCAAGCCCTGCCATAGAGCCGCTTCTGTCGAGAATAAAAACCAGCTCAGTAACGTTATTTTTGTTTTTTTCCATAATATAACCTCCAAAATTTAATGTTGTCTTTTGGGTTTCTTGAACCTTACACGTGCATTATAGATGATTTGTGACTGCACTTGGTCGCTTGGCAGGCGACTTTTATAAAAACACAAGTTTTTTTAAAAATTGTGTTTTTGCTATTGACAAAATCGGTTTATAGTGATAAACTTAAACTGCGGTTGATATAGATAAACCGAGCGGAGGTAATTAATATGGAAAATTTAAAGGTTTATGAAAGCGAATATAAGTTTTTATGTATCCTTTGGGATAACGAGCCTATTGGCAGTATGGCGCTTGTAAAGCTGTGCAAGGAAAAGCTTGACTGGTCAAAGGCTACTACCTACACCGTGATACGACGTTTATGCGGCAGAGGGATAATTAAAAACGAAAACACCATTGTAAGTACTCTTATAACCAAGGAGCAAGCCCAGCTTTCGGACTTTGACGAGCTTATTGAAAAGCGATTTGACGGTTCTCTGCCTGCATTTTTTGCAACCTTTAGCAAAGAACGCAAGCTTAGCGATGAGGAAATTGCGGAGATTATAAGCATTATCACCGACAAAGACTAGGAGGTTTTACAATGCAAAATGTATTTTTAGCCTTTCTTAACGTAAGCATAGAGGCATCGGTTATTATATGCATATTTGCTCTTATACGCCTTTTGCTAAAAAAATGTCCCGCTTACGTAAGGTGCATTATTTGGGCTGTTGTTGCATTGCGTTTAATAGTGCCTATAAGCATAGAAAGCGCTTTTAGCCTTATGCCCGAAAGAATAACCGTAGGGCAGGCGGAGGAAAGCCTTGCTGTTCCCGAATACGAATCCCACGAAGCCGAGGTGAAGCCCCTTATACCTATACCTGTTCCCGAATCTCAGCCGGAAGCGCCGGAGATGTTTGAAAGCGCAACACCTGACTTGCCGGAATATACACCGCCTGCTCCCGTTATTCCCGATACACCCGAAGAAGAAAATCCTGCAGGGGTAAAGGAAGCACACAAGAAGAGCCCTTTAGGGTGGATTTCCGTTGCTTGGATAATAGGTGCATTTTTGATGCTCTGTTACATAGCCTATAATCTTATATCTACCTACATAAAAACAAGAAGTGCTGCGGTAGAGGATGATAAAATTCGTATCGCCTCCGTAAAAACACCCTTTGTATTCGGTTTTATAAAGCCCCGCATTTTTTTACCTGCTCACCTTAGCGCAGAAGAACGCTTCTTGATTATCTCCCACGAAAACGCACACATAAGTAGAGGTGACCATATAAGCAAAATATTTGCGTTTTTGGTGCTTTCGCTGCATTGGTTTAACCCCTTTGTATGGCTGGGCTACGTTCTGTTTTGCCGTGACGTGGAGCTTGCCTGTGACGAAAAGGTTATTAAGAATATGTCATACGAGGAAAGACAGGCGTACTCTTTCGCTTTGCTTAAATGCTCCACGGGCAGACTTGGTGCTGCCTATTCCCTGCTTGCCTTTGGAGAGGTTGGAACAAAGGAGAGGGTTAAAAAGGTTATGAGCTACAAAAAACCGGCTATATGGGCTGTTTGCATTGCTATTGCAACCTGCTTGGTATTGGTTTTCTGCTTTGCCACAAGGCCGAACCCCAACCAACAAGAAAACTCTACGTCAAACGACGTCAGTGCCGAGACAAGCGATGACGTTACAAGTGATGACGTTGACGAGTCCGCCCTTTCCAACTATGCTCTGCACTGTGATTACGACGTTTACAACAGTCACGATACACTATTCCAAAATGGTAATGGGTACCTAAACGGATATGACGACACGGGATTGGTAAAGCTTACAGACGGTATAATTGACAAGTCAACCTATACAAGCGGTTACGGCAGCACGGATAAAAACGCTATGTACGTGGTAGATGCCGGATACGGCAAGATTACATACCGCATAGATTTAGGTACAAGCTATGACGACGTAGGCATCATCAAGCTTAGAAATCTGTATATGACGAAGCCTGCGGAGACCTCAAACGACTATTCCTCCCCCTATTTCAGCGTTTCTATTTCCACCTCAGAGGACGACATAAATTATGATATGCAAAGTTGCACGATAAGCTCAAACGTGATAGGTGACGTTGAAGAGTTTACACGAGAGGATAAAAAATACGAGTTTTTAGAGCCCTGCAAAGCCAGATACGTTAAAATAGAAATACGTTATCTTGCCAAGGTTATGGGGCTTAGCGAGATAGAAGTACACCCTAAGGAATTTACAAACGCCGCCGCACTTGACTGGGATTTTACAAACGGTGACACCCTTACTATAAGAGGTAACGGCGGTATGTACTTTGACGTTACAGATGCTCCGTGGAAGCCTTTGAGTGACACCACTGCGAAGGTTATTATCGAGGAAGGTATAACTTCTATATGCCCCAACGCTTTTTCAAACTTCAATGCACTTAAAAGCGTTGTTATACCCAACTCGGTAAGCAAAATAGATCACAACTCCTTCTACAGTTGTGATGCGTTGGAAAGCGTTACCATACCAAAAAACGTTAAAACCGTAAGCACTAACGCTTTTGCCAGGTGTCAATCCTTGAAATCGGTTAAACTGCCTGAAGGGCTTACTACCATAGAAGCTATGGCTTTTTACGGCTGTGAAAGTCTTGAAAGCGCAGCTCTGCCTGACAGCGTTACCTTCATCGGGCAAAACACTTTTGGCGGATGCAGTAAGCTAAAAATTGACAAGCTTCCCTCCGAACTGGAAACCGTTGGTGCAAGTGCTTTTTGCAGTTACACCGACGTAGTTATTCCAAAGAACGTAGCTTCAATAGGACAAAACGCTTTTGTTAACGCAAAAAGCTTTGCCGTTGACGATGAAAACCCCTACTACTGCGCAAAAGACGGTGTACTTTTTACCAAGAACAAGGACGTTTTGTTTGCCTACCCTGCTTCTAACGACGCTACGGAATATAAGGTGCCCGATTCCGTTACGAAGGTATATTCCAACGCCTTTGACGGCGCACGTAACCTTACAGCCGTTACCTTGCCCGAAGGTCTTAAAACCATAAACAGCTATGCTTTTTATGAGTGCACCGCCTTACAAAGCATAAGCATTCCCGACAAGGTTACCTCTATAGGTGAATTTGCTTTTTTCGGTTGCAAAGCCTTGACGAACGTTAAACTGTCCACGTCCCTACAGACAGTTAAAAGCTGCGCTTTTTCCGAGTGCAGTTCTTTGAAAAAGATTGATATTCCCGACTCCGTAAAGGAAATAGAATCTGCCGCCTTTTCCTATTGCACCTCTCTGACCGAGGTAAAGCTGTCCGCCAAAATTACCGTAATTGCCGGCAGCGCCTTTGGAGAGTGCAAAAGCCTTGAAGGTATTGTTATCCCCAAGGGCGTACAAAAGATAGAGGATATGGCTTTTTATAACAGTGGTATAAAATCTGTTGTTATACCCGAAGGAGTTACCGACATAGGCTCAAACGTATTTGGAATTTCTTTAAACGACGTTTCCCTACCCGCATCATTAAAAAACATAAGCTTTAACTCCGGTTGCTTTGATTACAACACCGTAAAATACAACGGCACGGTTGCAGATTGGTGCGGTGTAAAAATAGAGGGCAACGTAACGGAATGGACCAGCATAGACGTTTTGCAGAGAAGCTTCATAAACTGTACCGACGGCAAAGGAGCTATAATGCACGTAAAAAGCTACGATTGGGAGGATACCTTGCAAAGTACTGCCGCATTTGTTGCTTACGACGGCACTGTACAAGGTATGGTTGATGCTATGAAACGTTCCGACATTATGCTTTATCCCCTTTATGAAGGGATTAAAGTAAACAGCTTCCGCATAGAAAACACCGCCAATGCTTCATTGCGTATAGCGTATATTGATTTAAGCGAGGAGTTTTCAAAAGGCTTTGAGTACGGCGCTCGACGTGCCTCTGTTATCAACACCTTAAGGCATAACATTTTAAATAACCACCTCTCGTTGGGAGAAGATGATTCCCTTGTAATTACGGTTAACGGAAAAGACGTTTAAATCTACAAAACAAAAGTCCACGAAGTGAGAACATTATCTTCCCCGCCTCGTGGACTTTTTATTTTTGTGAGTGTATTAGTTTAATATTCATCTGTAAATTTTGAGAAAACAAATAAATATCGTGCTATAATGAAACCAAGGGTTTAAAAAACGTACTTAATAAGTGAAAGCGCTTTTAAAACAAACAAAGGGCGGTGAACGGTATGGATGACAAAAGCATAATTGAGCTTTACTTTAAGCGAAATGAAGACGCTATAAAGCAGACCGAAGCTAAATACGGCAAACTTTGCTACGGTATTGCTTTTAACGTTTTAGGTAACAAAGAAGATGCCGAGGAATGTGTAAACGATGCTTATGCAGGTGTGTGGCGGGCTATTCCACCCACAAAGCCAAATAATCTTATGGCGTTTGTAAGCAGGATAACAAGGAACGTATCTTTAAAAAGGCTTGAGTATTTGACCAGAGATAAAAGATGCAATAACATAAAGGTTTCTTTGGACGAGCTTGAGGCGGTTTTACCCGACGAACGGTTAGTTGAGGATGAGAATATAGTAAAGCTTATAAACGATTTTTTACTGTCGCAAAAAGCAGATGCAAGAAACATTTTTATAAGAAGGTATTACTTTTTTGACTCCTTATCCGATATAGCAAAGCGTTATGCCTTTACCGAAAGCAAAGTTAAATCCATACTTTTTCGTACACGAAGCAAACTGAGGGATTATCTTATTAAGGAGGGCGTTTATATATGAAGATACCCAAAATAGCCGATGCTGTAGGCGGCATTGATGAAAGCCTTATAAAACAAGCCGAAGAAAGCAAAAGAAACAACAAAAGAATAATTATAAAATGGTGTGCTGTTGCTGCCGCAGTTGCTTTGGTGGCTGTGCTATGCGCAGCAGTTTTGCCAACGTTTTTTGAAAAAGAAACGGCAGGCAGATACAAGGACGTAAACATAACGACGGGAGAGGATGCTATTATTTGGCCTTGGGAGTATCTTTCAACAGCCGAAAGGTTTACGGAACTGACTATTGACGGAACACGGTATCAAAGCAGCGGAAGCGCTGTAGACGAAAAATGGATAGGAGACCGCCTTGGTGTATACACGGTTGCGGGCTTTGACCCGATAACCGATGAAAAGCACGATGCGGAGTTTGAAGTATACAGTATTAAAAGCTCAGACCGAAATCAGCTTGTGGCGGTGCTTATAGAAGGAAAGCATTACGTTTTTAAAAACAGCACTTTCTCTCCCCCAAGCACCTTAGGTGAATTGTTTAACACCGTTAAACTTAGCGAAGTAATAGAGCTTAGCCGTTTTTCCGAAAACGGTGACGGTCCCGACAAAAAGCATTTTGCGCTTTTAGACGATGAATTTATATGGAACACCCTTAGCGAATGTAAGGATGCGCCCTTTGTAACGGATGAAAAATGGAGCGTATATGAAAAAAACTATATAAGCTTTAGCGTAACGTCGGAAGTTCTTGGTATTTACAAAAGAGCTATGTATATAACGGAAGACGGATATCTGTGGACTAATGCATTTGACTATTGTTACCTGTTTGACATAGGAAAGGATATGTCTGCAAAGATTATTGAGTACGCAAAGAAAAACGCCGAAAAAGCAGAATATCAGCCATACCTAAAAACCATAACGGGTACAATCACGGAAATAACCGATGATTATATTCTTATTGATGACAGTATTCTATGCAGAAACCCCAAGGACGGTATCACTTATAAAGTGCCAATCAACGACCTGCGTATCTCCCGTTACGTTAAATTAAACGTGATAGGTGTAGGTTCAACGGCACAAATTTCCTATAAAGGAGAGATAGAAGAAGGCTTAAATCTTATAGAAAACGTAGTGTCCATATCAAAGGTTGTTATATCCGATAAAAGCGTTTTTCTTCCCGAATAAGTCAAAATAGGCTGTAAAAAACCAAAGTTTTTTACAGCCTATTTAGCTAAACGTTCTTGTATTTATCCTCTTCGTTCTCTACCAACACACAGGTATCGTATTTACCGCAATGTGGGCATTTGAAGTTTGTTTTCTTAAAGGTAAGGACTGCGGTAGCTCTATGGCTTAAGGGACCGAAGGCGTAAAACCACCAAAGCTTGCTGAAATGGCCGCCGCAATTTGGGCAGGCGAACTTGTGGTTGTCTATAAGCTTAAGCCCTGCAACCAAGGGGTCTGCCTCGCCAAGAGCTGTGTTCCAAAACAGCCTGATAATTGAAAGCTTAAGTATGATATACAAGGCATTCAAGCCTAAAATAATTAAAACAGCGTACAATGCAAACATAGTATACACCTCCGTTTCTAAAAAGCGCTTCACCCGTACGCCTAAAGAGTTCTTGTTTTATAGGAGTTAAAGCCGATGCAGTATAGCCATATCCATAGACAAAATTACGTCTTTTAATGCGGCAGAAGGCAAGTCAATTCCCCATATGCTCCACATATATACAAGCCTGTCTATTTTCGCATCGCCGTCCTTTTTAATGGACGCAAAGAATTTTTCGACACCTTTATCCTTTAAAATCTAATCACGGTCGCTAAAGTAAAGAACGTGGATGTGGATTTTTAGTTCCAGTTTGGGAAAGAGGAGGTGTCAAGATACCTTTCCTCTACCGCAGGGACATAGCAGGAGTAATAGGCGTATTCTTCATCGGGAGCTTTTAACCAGAAGCAATAGAAGGGCATACAGGTACCGCCCTCGGCATCATTGTTATACACAAGCTCTGCCTTGCAGATAGCTTCCTCTTTAATCAGCATATCCAAATTCAAGGTCCCGGGGCAGTAGCATTTTTTCTCAAGCAAAAGGGCTTTTGCTTCTTCTATGCTTATAATGGGGTACTCATTAACAAGGCTGCTTTCGATTGGCAAGTAGGCGTAGATACCGCCTAAAGTGCCCCTTGGGATATACTCGTATACGGACTCTGCAAACCTTACGGGGTACAAAAAGCGGTTTAGTATATCCTCTTTTGCGCTTTCGCCCTTGGAGTAAATAAAGGTGTTGGAGAAAGCACCTGTAAGGGAATAGGTGCTGTAGGACAGCTCGCCCTTTTCGTTATAGTAAGGCTCTACGCACTGTACGGCTTCATCTATTCCAAAAAGACCTGCGTAGTTCTCCGTAAGCCAACTAAGTCTTTCGATAGCGGCATCACGGGAGGAGGCATCAAAGCTGTACCCATCGGGTAGTGACATACCACCGTTTGCATAAAGAATTTGTATATGACCGTAGCTATTAACCGATATAACAACGCCCTCTTCATAGGTTGCTATAAAAGAATCCTCTAAGTCAACGGGGTCAGTCATTTCGGTTAAATTCATACCCCTTGCAAAGTCACTAAGAGTCTTTTGCATTTGGTATTTATTTAATATACTGCGTTTTTCGATAACGGGCATTTCCGTAAGCTGCATATCCTCATTCCAAGGGTTGCTTTCGTTAAGAGTGGCAATATCCGCAGTATAAACAATGCTGCTATAGGGCAAGCCGCTGAACTTAAGTTTAAGCTTTTTCGTATCCTCCTCGCTTGTTTCCTCCGAGGAGAAAGCAGCGCTTTCTTCAACGCTTGCTTCCGAGCTTTCCGTCTGCTCGCCTACATCCTCACTTTCGTTGATGCTTAAGCTTGTACTGCAGGCACACATTACAAGCGTCAAAAGCAAGGATAAAAAGCAAATCATATATTTTTTCATAAGTCCTCCTCCGTTTATTTACCGTTTAAGATGACGTCAATTGCGGAAGTATCCAAATATTCAGGCGCTATGGCAGGCACAAAGAAAGGACAATAGCGGGTTTGACTGTCTTCTTCCGCTTCTACCCAAAAACAGTAGTATGGGATAATGAGTCCGTCTTTGTCGTATGAGTTATATATACTTGTTTCGTACATAAGGGCCATACTTACTATGCGCTTTTCATTGGGCTTTGCCATAGTGCGAGTATAGCACTTGCCCTCCAAAAACAGTTCTTTTGCGGTTTTGTAGCTTATTATCGGATAATCTAACGCAGTGTAGCTGTCAGAGCATTTCGCCGTGACACTTAGCAAGGTGCCGGTATATGTCGTTTGCGTTGAAATCATATCCAAATTCAAATTTTCGGCAAAATTTACGTTGTTAAAAAAGTAGTTTATTATGTTTTCTTTATCGTTATCGCCTTTTTTGTATATTGCTCCGAAATCACCGTTCCCAAATTTTACAGTTTCCCCCTCAAAAAACAGAGGGGCGTAGGTTTGTATAAGCCAATCCTGCTTATTGTCTTTATATTCTTCGGGAACAGCCTTACCGTTCTCGTGCATATAAACAATAGAAACCGTGCCCATCTCGTTAACGCTTATAGATACGGTTTGCAACCCCTCCGAACAGGCAAGCCCTACCCAAAATCCGCCGTCGGAGCTTTCGTTTACGTTTGCCGCACCAATAGCCAGCCCAAGACGAAGGGCTATTTCGTTTGCTTTTTTGGTAGCGTCCAGGGTGGTAAGCAGCTTATCACTGTTTTTCATAACCGGCATAGTGTCAAGCTCAAGCTCCGCACTCCAAGGGTTAAATCCGTTTAACTCAATATCGTCTACCGAGCTTACAGATTCAAGGTATGGCAGCATTTCAGCCTTCAGCGAAATCACATCGAGCTTTTCTTTGCTGATATCCTCGCCGCTTTCGTCAGAGCTGAAAAGACTGTTTTCATCGATACTGCTTGAATTGCCGTCGTTTTTGACACCGCAGGCGAAAAGGGACAGTATGCAGATAAAAACCAAAAATATAATTGTTAGTTTTTTCATATCTCTATTTCTCCATATTTTCAATAATAAGCATCAGGTCATCATAACCTCTTGCCTGAAAAGAATAGTAGTCGTCTTCAAGATAGCAAAAGGCATAGTAACAGGAGCTATCCCCAAATACGTAGTAGTTACAGCCGTCTATAACGTGAGTACCCACGTTACCTTGTAGCTGCAAGCCCTGTCCCATAGCTATTTGTATAACAACGTTTGTGTCATCGTCGCTTGTGGTAATGCAAAGCTCTTTCTTGCCGTTTTTGCCGTCATTAAGGGTAACTGTTGTAACGTCAATACCCTTGGGCATCTTTTTGGGGTACATTATATCAAGATTTTCGACCTCTGCCATCTCTTTAAATGAAGCGTATTCCCTACAATTATCATTGTGAAGGAAAATAAAGGAATCCTCCTTATTGTAGACAGTTTCGATAACGTAGGCAGAAACGAGAAAGGTGCTTAGCGTAATCATTATAGCCACTACTGCGGCAACGGTGGAAAGGCGCTTAAAGCCGTTTCCCCATTTTCTTTCAGGAGTTGTTTCCTTGGTTACTGCCTCTAATGCGCTGTCAAAGCTATGTTCCCAATTGTCGTCGGCTCTTTTTTCATCCAATAAATCGGAACATTGTTTTATAAGCTCCATATCACCTTTCCCCTGACACAAAAGGTCTGTTTCGTAGTTCATAAGCTTACCAAGAGCCGATGTGTCAAGCTTATCTAAAGCCTCGGGGTTTTCAGACACAAGCTTTTTAATTTCTTCACCGCTAAGGCGGCTGTAGTTATTTCCCATCTTTTTACCTCCTCACTTATATATGGTTTTTAAAAGGTAAATGTCTATATGCCTTTGTATACTTTTTTTGTGATTTTTTCCTTTAACTGTTTTCTGATATTTCTCACAGTACTATGGCTTATGCCAAGCAGTTTTGCCGCCTCTTCGGGCTTTTTGCCCTTAATGTAGATAAGGTTATACACTTCCCTCTCTCTGGGGGTAAGCTCCTCTATCAGCTTCAAGGCTACACCGTTTTCGATCCAAATGTTATAAAGCGCCTCGTCAAACACATCACTGTCGTCGTAAAGGTTTTCGTCAAGAGGAACGTTTAGCGCATCCCGTTTTCTTTTTTGAATAACCGTGTGGGCTGTGAGCCTTGCACATACTATTATCCACGCAGCGGGATTTGGGTGCGTTTCCGCTATGCTTATTTTAAGACAGGCAAGCATATAAAGCTCGCTTATGCAGTCCTCGTACAAAAAGGAGAAGGCGCTGCCCAAGGTGTTAAGCACTGTGTTTGATATATACCTTTTGTTTTCCCTTATAAGGCTATCCAAAAACATCCTTTGCTTCTCTGTCAGCGATGCTGTTTTACGTTCTTTCAAAGGCACTTCCCCCCTTTCGGTTTGTGTATTTTATCCTACCATATAATACGTGTATTTTTAAACCTCTTTGTCTATAAAAAAATAAAAAAATTTTCGCAAAATTTTATAAAAAACTTAAAAGGAATACTACAAACGGCAAGCCGCATTCGCAAGTAAAGGCGCTGTCCCGTACACGTCAACTATTGTTGCGCATAAAAAAGGAGCTATAAAAAACGTTCGTTTTTATAGCTCCTTGTTTTTTAATAGTTATATCCCTTAAGCTCCGTTGGATTTGCCCATCTGCCTGCCTGCTTTTTACCTGCGTAGTCACGAAGCTGTTCCGTCCAAGCGCTGTAAGCAGCCGTGGTAAGATGACAATAGGCATCACTGCAGAACTCGGTGCCGAGACATCCGCTGTCGTCTACCAAAGCATAGGTAACATCAACAAAATCTATGCCGTTTTGGTTACAGTAGTCAAGAACCCTTGTGTTAAAGGTATGAATGCTTCCGTTGTTAAGCTTTTTGCTCATATCGTTTCTTGAGCTGTGAAGATAGGTGTTACTGATTATAACAACGTTAAGGTCGGGATTTGCCGTTTTAAGCTCATTTATAAGCTCAACAACCAAATTGTAGGTTTCGTTAACGCCTGTTATGCCGTCTTTGTACATAGCTATATCGTTAAGCGCCATAAGAGAAAGGTAAACGTTTTTTACGTTCATCTGACTTACGGCAGTGCTTATGTTCATCTTTTCACCACGGTATAGCGGCCAAGCACAGTCTGCCTGGTCGGCCTTTTGGTTTTTATTATTAAAAAAGCTAAAGCTTGCGGCGGCAAAAAAGCTTGCGTTGCCGAGAAGGCTGTTATTGATTGTTCTTCCGTTGGTGATATAGTTTTTGTAATGGAGCATTATGGAGTTGCCCACAAAAACGGAATCGTTAAAATAGGCATCGTTGACGTCTGCCGAAACCTCGTAATTGGTGTAATACGCCACACGTTCGGTATAATCCTCGGGGTAAATGGGCGTATATACGGGAGGAATATATTCCTCGGAGGATTCTTCTTTGCTGTACGCCACACTTTCTTCCGTAGTATCGTCTGCAGAGCTGCTTTCGGCTGAAATATCTTTATCGGAAGAGGAAGAGTTATTCTCCAGGTCCACGTCCACGCAAGCAGAAAAAGCTGACAGACAAAGCACCGCACATAAAACAAACAGTAAAAACTTTTTCATATTTATTCCTTTCTTCAAAAACCTTGAGTATACTCTTTTGCCTTTGCAAGCAAAAGGCTTTTTTCGTTTTCCGTTCCTTGGTGAACGGAGGCAAACAAAAACTCCAATACCTTACCGATATCCTCGCCGGCGGCTATTTTGTTACCCGTTATATCCTTGCCGTTTACGGCAAGCTCCTTTATCGTTAGCGGCAAGTTTTTGTTTTTAATACGTGTTATTTGCAGTAACGCTTTATTATAGACGTTTTTTCCTGCAAACACTGCAGCGCTATACATAACCTCAGCAGTATCCGCACCAAAGCGTCTTACCGTACACGCTGTATTATAAGGGGTATCAAACACCGTGCTGTGAATTGCGTTTGACATAGCGTATACAAGGTCCTTAGTCGCATTATCGGGCTTTAGCCTTTTTATTATGTCCGTTGCACCTTCTACGCTTCCGCCGCAAAAAGCACAGAACAAAGCAAGCCTGTACACACAGGGGACTTTACTTAAAAAAGCGCAAAGATATTCTAAATCCTTTACACCTTTTGTTCTCATTGCGGAAAATAATATACCGTAATAGTCTTTTACAAGCCAAACAGCGTTATCAGCAAAGAAAAAGCCTTTCAACTCAGAAAGCACCCTCTCCGCAGACACCTTGGAAATTAACCCTTTGCAGCTATGCATAGCCGCCGCCGTATTGGCATCTATAACAAAGCCAAGCCTTGCGGCAAAGCGCAAGGCACGAAGTATACGCAAGGCGTCCTCGTTAAAACGCACTGTCGGGTCGCCAACGCACTTTATTATACCGTTTTTCAAATCCTCTGTACCGCCGTGAAAATCAAGCACTCCCTCGGCAGGAGAATAGCACAGGGCATTTATCGTAAAATCACGTCTTTCGGTATCGTCACGAACGCTGTTTGAAAAAAGAACGCTTTCGGGGTGACGGCAATCGGTATAAGCACCGTCTTTTCTGAAAGTGGTTATCTCCACCGAAAAGCCCTCGTATATAACCGTTATAGTGCCGTGCCTTTCACCTGTGGGGATAACCTTGTAGTCCGAAAACAAGGAGGCTACCTTATCGGGTGTGGCAGAGGTTGCCACATCGTAATCGGCTGCCTGTTTTCCCAGCAATGCATCCCTTACACAACCGCCCACAAAATATGCACTGTATCCTGCTTTATTAAGCGTATCAAGCAGGCGACAAAGAGCAAGCGGCATTTGTAGCTTTGTAACCATTAATACAAGGGGGTGTCGTAGACACCGTGGGCGGTATAAAAATCATTACCGTTAACAGTTAATCTTACAGCGTCCACATCAAAGCAGGATATCAGGGTTTTAACAGTGCCCATAACGGAAAAAAACTCCAAAGCGGTACTGCCTGTAGCTTCCTCAAGCCCCTTGTCAAAGTCAATATACATAATTTTAGATTTTATATACCAGCTGTTTACCTTAACCTTATTGTCACGGTAAGCTCCAAGCTCATAAAGCTTATCTACAACGTCCTGAGCCGTACCGTCAAACTCCATTTCCTTTGTTTCGTAGTTCGCAAAATCAGCATCGGGATAATAAAAGGTACCGATACCAGCATCACGAGAGGTGATTACACTATCATCTTCTCCCCCGCAAGAGCAAAGAGTAATTATCGCAAGTAAAAGGATAGCTGCCATTTTTAAATATTTCATAATTCTGCTCCTTATTTATGTTTCCATTCAAGATCCCAATCAACCAAAAGATAAACACCGTTTTTCTCCTTGCTTATGGCAAGGGATACACTGTCGGATACCTTATACCACTCTTCATTTTCGCCGTCGTAGGATATTATACTGCAATACAAGGGATATTTAAGATAATGCTTTTGATACCCTTCCTTTTCGCTTGGCGAATAGGGCCATATTTCGGTACATTTTTCAGGGGAAATGCCAAGCTCTGTAAGAAAGCGAAGCTTCTTTTTATCCAACGCTTCCAACGCTTCGGTAAAATTACGGCAAACGGGACAATTACAGCGTTGCAAAACGGAAAGGGCGGAATAATATAACTCACCGGTCATTATCACGTCTACGTCAACAACGTTGTTGCCCGTTGAAAAAAACATACCGCACTCCCCCCTTTAGTATTTTTAATTTTATCACTTTTTGTTTGCTTTTGCAACAGTCTTTTGTATTGCTTTTGTTAAATATTAATGTTATAATAAGCAAAAAGGAGGCTAAGAAAGATATGAAAAGAATTTTTGCTTTACTTCTAAGCGTAGTTTTATGCTTAGGCTTTGTGCTTTGTCCTTCCGCTATTAAGGCTGATGCGGCAGTAAGCGCAAGCGTTTACGTTATTGTGGCTAATCCCGGTGAGGATTGTAACACGCAGGTTGGTATTAGCTGGCACGCTGATTTTGACTGCACAGATTGCTTTGTTGAGTACAAAGAGGCAAGTGACAGCGGCTGGGAAAACGTTAACACCATTGAAGGGACTTATAACGATACCGACTATAAGTACTTTTTAGGCAACACCTTTGCTACCTCTACCGCTGACCCCGTTTTCTCCGAAGACCACAAGTTTCTTAATTACGAGGCCGATATTGACGGTCTTACTCCTGCTACCAGATATAAGTATCGCATAGGCGACGGTAAGGGTAACTATTCCGCTACCAGATACTTTAAAACCTCCGGTGCGGAAGAATACAGCTTTATCTGGATAAGTGACTTCCACACCTACTCCCCTCTCGGCGGCAGACTTAACGCTGCAACCCAAGCAGTTGCGTATGCTGCAAGTCAATCCACTAACGGCATTGATATGATATTCAGCACAGGCGATACCGTTGCATACGGCGGCAGCCACTATTTTTGGAGACAGCTTGATAACGTTAACTGGGTTAAGAATTATTTGTACGTTGACCTTAACGGCAACCACGACAATATGAATAATACCGACTCCAACAATACCTTCAACTATTTCCGTATAACCCACAACAACCCCGAAAACTGCTATCTTGGAGGTAGCACAACTCCCTATGAGCCCGGTGTTGTTTACTACTTTATGTATAACGACATCCTTTGGTTTGTTTTCGACAACGAAACAATGAACGCTACCGTTCGTGCTCAGGTTCAGGAATGGGCAGGTAAGGTTATAGAAAGCAAGGAAGGTCAGTTTAAGTATTTGTTCATTTCCGAGCATTACCAGTGGTTTAACGGCAACAACGGCGCAGACAGCCATTACGGCAACTGGTCCGATTTCTGCGACAAGTACGGTGTTGATATTGCCTTTGCAGGCAACAACCACATTTATGCACGTACTCACAGAATTTATGACGGTCAGGTTGTTGCTGCTGACGGCAACAAGGGTACCTACTACATTCAGGCTGCTTCTTCCGACTGTGAACGCGGTACCACAGGTACGCTTGTTACTCCCGCAACCTATAACAACGACATTCTTGCATACCGTTACAAGAACACGACCGATCCCGCTCGTACTCACGGCGTTTCCCTTCTTTCCGTTACCAAGGACGGTATAAGACTTAAGCTCTTTGGCTCTGAAAATGCAAGCCAGTCTTCTCCTTCCTTCTCTCTTAAGGACGAGATACTTATCACTCCCAAGAGAGCTGACGTTAACAGAGTTCCTTCCGTTGATACCGAGGCAGACGGCGACGTTAACGACGACGGTTACACCGATAACCTTGATGCGGCAGTTGTACTTAAGTACGATGCAGGTCTTGCTCTTTCCGCAAACGTTGATATCGACAAAGGCGACGTTAACGATGACGGCGTTGTTGACAACCTTGATGCCGCTATCATCCTTAAAAAAGACGCAGGTTTGATTGACTGATTTACGTTTTAACCGCCAAAAAGGCTTGTCAGATAGACAAGCCTTTTTTGATTTTAAATTTTTTCTCCAAAAAACGTGTCAGTATACGTATAATAGGTGTAAGGTACCTTAGAAGGAATTCAAGGAGGTGGGAATGTTGAAAAACGCCGATAACGGCTCGGCAGAGCTTTACGAAAAATTCAGGCACGGTGATATGGAAGCCTTTGAAGCTTTGGTTATAGCGTACAGACAAAGCCTTATGCTTTTTATCAACCGTTACGTAAACAATATAGACACGGCAGAGGATTTGGCGGAAGACGTATTTGTCCGTCTGCTGACAAAGAAGCCCAAATACACCGGGGATGCTTCTTTTAAAACGTGGCTTTTTACCGTTGGACGAAATATAAGCCTTGACTGCTTGCGTAAGCAACGCCGAATTGTTCCCACTGAGGACACATTTAAGGGTAGCACCGAATACACCGAGGATACCGTTTTACAAAGTGAAAGAAAACGTATTCTGTACGAAGCACTGGATTTTCTTGAAAGAGACGAACAGCTTATTATGCACCTTATTTACATAGAGGACTTAGGCTATGACCACGCACAAAAGGTACTTGGCGTATCAAGGAAAGAGCTGTATGCGATTTCAAGACGTGCAAAGGACAAGTTGAAAACGGCGCTTTTAAAGGAGGGAATAGAATTTTGAAAACCGATAGACAATTTATAGAAAACATTTATGCTAAGAAAGCTGTCAAAACCAAAAAACAAAGAAAAATCATAGTATTCACCGTAACGGCTGTTTTGCTTTTAAGTGTTACGGCAAGCGCTTTTATTTTAATTCCGCACACCGGAAAATCCCCGACAGATAACAACGTTGTTGATCTGCCCGATAGTTCAGAACAGTCAAAAGAAGCATCAGTCATCATTTCGGAGCCTTATGAAGAAAGCGAAACACCCACGGTTACCCTTTTGACTTGCCCGATTACCGAAAACAATGTCGAAGCTATGGAGGTGGTTGAGGTAAACGACAAGTTTACGATATCCGCACCGCCTGAAAGTTTATTTTACAAAACACTTAAGGAACACGAAAATGATAATACTCAGTTTTTGATAAGCATTACCTTTGATACTTTAAGTACATTTACGTATAAAGGCAAATACTTATCTGATATTTTCATCAATACAAACACTATTGATCAGTTCAACGACGACGTTCACGTGGAGTTTAATGATTTCGTAAGCGGTTACACTAAATGGCATTCTGACGGCAACTACGTTTCGATTATTTTAGATCTGCACAACCAAGCGGCTGCAGGTGATGCGGAAGCAGCCGAAAAGCTGATAGTGTACTCAAAATTTTCCGAAGAAGAGTTATACTATCATACCGTTTGGAAATCAGACAAGAGTGAAGCGTATATAGCGGAGTTTATGAAGCAATGCGACGAATTCAAGGATATATGGAGCGCTTACAGAGATTACTGCCACACCACACCCACAGGAATATACGAAGCTGAAGCAGAAAGGCTTTCTGCTGAGGGTTACGTAATCGAATGTATAACGGACAACGGTAGACCAAGTCTTATCGGAAAGCTAACGGCAAAGCAAATTTTAGAGTATAACAAAAAAGAAAAATTTTCATACTCTTGTTTATGGCTAACCGATCCTTGCGAAAACGATACGGATACAACCGTTGAAATTGAAATGGACGAATAATAGACAGATAAAGGCTACGCCAAAACGGCGTAGCCTTTATCTATTTATTCTGTGTAAATATAATAACCAACTCTGTTGGAGCTATCCGTTATGTTACCAAAATTATCAAGCTCCATATCGCTTATATATTCAACATTCTTACTTCTGTCGCTCTTTACACCTTCAAGCTCCGCAAGGTCATCCTCGGTAAAAACAAAGCGTATAACGGCATTTTTAGGCTTGTGCTTGGGTGCAAGGTCAGGCTCGTTACCGCAGGCGATATCTACCACCGCACCGACAAAGTCCACACCCGTGGAGAGATATACCAAATCACTGCCTATGCAGTCACCGCCCATACGGGCGCCTATCTCTATAATACGAGCTTCGCCCTTTTCATTAAGTCTAAATTCGGAATGGGATGCACCGTTTTTGATATTAAGGGCTGTAAGCGCCTTAAATATCTGCTCAATTATCCCTGCTTGGTACTCGTCGGGTATATCCGAAGGCTGTCTGTGACCTGTTTCGATAAAGCTTGGCGCACCTGTGGTATATTTCTTGGTAAGAGCCAAAAAATGATGCTTGCCCCGATAGGAAACACATTCACAGCTATATTCCTCACCCTCAATAAACTCTTCTATTACAGCGCATTTTTCAAAGGACTGAGAGGTAGCGTTTTTAACTGCTTCAGCTATCTCTTCATAGGTTTCCACCTTGGTAATGCCTCGGCTGCCGCTACGGTCGGTAGGCTTAACTATAAGAGGATAGGTAAAACCTTCAAGCTCTTCACTGCTTGGCGTATCGGACACCTTAACAAACTTAGGAACAGGAACGCCTGCTGCCTCAAAAGCCTTGCGCATAAGATGCTTATTGGTGCATATAAAGCTGTCCTCGTAAGAATTACAGGCAAGCCCTAAAGACTGTGCCACGTAGTTAACAGTGATAACAGCCAAGTCCGAAGCTATGGAAGCTATACCGTTTATACCTATTTCTTTGCACTTTTTTAGTATCTGCTCCTTTTCCACTATGCTTATGGGGTAAAAGAAGTCAGCAGTTTTTTCACCTATATCTCCGCATTCCCAAGCGAAAACGTGAGTTTCGTACCCCATTTCCTTTGCTTTGAGAATAAGCCTGTTTTGAAAGCTGTTTGCGCCTATTATTGCAAATTTTTTCATAGTATCCCGTAAAACTCCTTAACCGCATCGGTAGCAGTATCTACCTCTGCCTCCGTTAACCCGTAGAACATAGGCAAACGGAGAAGCCTTTCACTTTCTGCCGTGGTGTAAACGTCCTCACCGTGGAAACGGCCGAATTTTAAGCCTGCAGGGGCGCTGTGAAGAGGAATGTAATGGAAGGCGCTACCCACACCCTTTTCCTTAAGGAAGGCAATAAGCTCGCTTCTCTCCTTTAAATCCTTAGCCTTGAGATAGAACATATGAGCGTTATGCACACAGCCTTCGGGAATTACGGGCAAGGAAATAAGCCCACCTTTCTGCAAGGGCAACAAAGCGTTATAATATCTATGCCACATTGCAAGACGGGAGTTATTTATCTCCTCGGCTTTTTCAAGCTGAGCGTAAAGATAAGCGGCGTTCATATCGCTGGGAAGATAGGAAGAACCGTAGTCCACCCAAGTGTATTTATCTACCTGACCTCGGAAAAAACGGCTTCTGTCCGTACCCTTTTCACGGATTATCTCTGCACGCTCCACGTCGTCATTATTTGTGCCTATAAGCAAAGCGCCGCCTTCGCCCATACTGTAATTTTTGGTTTCGTGGAAGCTGTAGCACCCGAAATGAGCAATAGAGCCAAGCTGTTTTCCCTTATAGCTTGCCATAACGCCCTGCGCCGCATCCTCCACAACATAAAGACCGTATCTTGCCGCTATATCCATTATGGCATCCATATCACAGGAAACGCCGGCATAATGAACCGGAACTATCGCCTTGGTTTTTGGAGTTATTGCCGCCTCTATAAGCTTTTCGTCTATATTCATAGTATCGGGACGGATGTCAACAAAAACAATAGTTGCACCACGCTGAACAAAAGCATCTGCCGTGGACACAAAGGTGTAGGAGGGCATTATAACCTCGTCACCTACGCCCACGCCGCAAAGAAGCGCCGCCATCTCCAATGCGTGAGTGCAGGAGGTAGTAAGCAAGGCACGCTTTGTATCTGTTTTTGCTTCTATCCAAGCGTTGCATTTTTTGGTAAATGCGCCGTCACCGCAAATTTTGCCTGCGGCTATGGCTTGGGATATATATTCGGTTTCCTTACCCGTAAAGGGAGGACGATTAAATGGTATCATACCTGCATCTCCGTTATTTTACTGATTTGCGTTGCCGTACATTTTCTCATAATACTTGGTGTAGTCGCCGCTGAGAACGCTTTGTACCCAGCTTTGATTATCAAGATACCACTTTACAGTCTCCTTTATTCCCTGCTCGAAGGTATAAAGCGGTGCCCAGCCAAGCTTTGTGGTAATTTTAGTATTATCGATAGCATAACGGCGGTCGTGACCGGGGCGGTCTTTAACATAGGTTATAAGGTCTTCCGATGCACCTACCGCTTCAATTATAAGCTTAACAATTTCAATATTAGCCTTCTCATTATTGCCGCCTACGTTGTAAACCTCACCTTCTTCGCCCTTATGTAAAACACAGTCTATTGCACGGCAATGGTCGGAAACGTGAAGCCAATCCCTTATCTGTAAGCCGTCGCCGTATACGGGAAGAGCTTTGCCTTTAAGGCAATTGTTAAGCATTAAGGGGATAAGCTTTTCGGGGAACTGATAAGGGCCGTAGTTGTTTGAACAGCGTGTAATATTAACGGGAAGCCCAAAGGTTTCGTGATAGGCACGTACAAACATATCCGCTGACGCCTTGGAAGCGGAATAGGGGCTATTGGGACTAAGAGGTGTGGTTTCGGTAAACATACCTGTCTTACCTAATGCACCGTAAACCTCGTCTGTTGAAACCTGAAGATACTTTACACCCTTTCGGTATTCACGGCTGTATTTATTGTCGGGGTCTATTGCCCAACGGCGTTTTGCCTCGTCAAGAAGCACTCTTGTACCTTCTACGTTGGTCATTAAGAAAATTGCAGGGTCAACAATGCTGCGGTCCACGTGACTTTCCGCCGCAAAGTTAACCACGTAGTCAACGTTTTCGCTGTCAAAAACTGCCTTAACCTGCTCTGCATCCCTTATGTCACACTTTATAAAACGGTAGTTAGGGTTATCCGCCACGTCGGAAAGGCTTTCAAGATTGCCTGCGTAGGTTAACGCATCTATATTAACAATTCTGTAATCGGGATGTGCAGAAAGCATATATCTTACAAAATTGCTGCCTATAAAACCCGCACCGCCTGTAACCAATACTGTTTTCACTTTTTGTTCTCCTTAATCTTCAATAAGAGATAATATGTACTGACCGTACTCTGTCATCTTAAGAGACGTGCCGACGGCTTTTAGCTGTTCCTTGGTGATAAGCTTGCGACGCCACGCAATCTCCTCCAAACAAGCTATATAAAAGCCCTGACGAGACTGAACCGCCTCAACGTATTCAGCCGCTTGAAGAAGCCCTTGAGGTGTACCTGTATCAAGCCACGCCATGCCGCGCCCCATAAGCTCCACATTTAAAAGCCCCAGCTCAAGATAAGCGTTGTTTACCGAAGTAATCTCTATCTCTCCCCTTGCGGAAGGCTTTACTGCAGCCGCTATATCACAAACACGGCTGTCGTAGAAATAAAGACCCGGAACCGCATAGGAAGACTTGGGTTTTTCAGGCTTTTCCTCAATGGAAATAACACGCTTTTTACTGTCAAATTCAACCACGCCGAAGGCACGGGGGTCTTTAACGGGATAGCCAAAGATGGTAGCACCCTCTTTACGTGCGCAAGCTCTTTGAAGGATGCGTGTAAGATCCTGACCGAAGAAAACATTATCACCTAAAATAAGACAAACGTTGTCACCGTTGATAAAATCCTTACCGATGATAAAAGCATCCGCAAGCCCTCTTGGCGTTTCCTGCACGGCGTAAGACAAATTTGCACCAAAGCTTGCACCGTCCCCCAACAAAGCCTTGTAGGAGCCTATATCTTCGGGCGTGGAAATAATAAGTATATCTCTTATACCGCCCAAAAGAAGAGTGGACAATGGATAATATATAAGCGGTTTATCATATACGGGCAAAAGCTGTTTTGAAACGGCCTTGGTCAGAGGATAAAGCCTTGTGCCTCTGCCACCTGCAAGAACTATACCTTTCACAATCAAACACTCCTTACAAAGATAGCATTTTGCAAATTACAAACATATTCAAACTATTATAACAGCCTTTGACAATAATTGCAATACAAATACGCTTGTTTTTTGACCCATAAATGCACAAAAGGTGGCAACTGCCACCTTTTGTTTTTGCTTATTTATTTATTTTAATAAATCCGCAAATTAATTACTGCTTCTGAGCTGCAAAGCATTCGCTGCAGTAAACAGGTCTGTCATCGGAAGGCTTAAAAGGAACCTTAGCTTCCTTACCACAGCTAGCGCAAGTGGTAGTGAAGAATTCTCTGGGACCTCTTGCAGCGTTCTTCTTAGCATCGCGGCAAGCTTTGCAACGCTGGGGCTCGTTCTGGAAGCCACGTTCAGCGTAGAACTGCTGTTCACCTGCGGAGAATACGAACTCTGCGCCGCATTCCTTGCAAACCAATGTCTTGTCTTCGTACATAATTGTTACCTCGCTTTGGTATAATGTAAATTTTGGGTTACCCCTATTATATCAAACAAGCTTTTTTAGCTTGGCTTTGATCCTTTGGACTGCGTTATCAACGCTTTTCTCGTTTTTGTTCAGCCGTTTTGCTATGATCGCATAAGGGATCTCTGCCAAATACATCTCAAAAACTGCCCTTTCAAGCTCGGAAAGAGCTGAGAAAACCCTGTCATATAACTGGTTGGTGCTTTCGATATCCAAAAGCTGCAATTCGGGTGTAATGCCGTCAGACGCCTGAGCAAGTGCATCTACATCATAACCGGCAATCTCCACGCTTTGCTTACCGTATTTACGAAGACCTGAAATAACGCTGCTGCGTACACAGGTGGCAACGTAGGTTGCAAATTTGGAACTTACACCGTCATAGGTGCGAACTGCGCGCAAAAGCCCCACCAGCGCTTCCTGCATTAAATCGTCATACTCGGAAGCGGGTACCTGAAGTGACCTTATGTAACCGATTAAAAAGCCGTTGTATTTATCTACCAGTAACCTAAAAGCTTCATCATTGCCACTTTTGGCGGAAGCAACAAGAGCATTTTCTTCAACAACAGCGGTATTATTCATCAATTCGCCCATTCGATTAATTATTAAAACAGTATAAAATTACTAACTGCTTAGTAATAATTATACTACATTTTGTAGAAATGTCAATATATTTTTAGAATTCTTATACCGTGATAATTACTAAAAATTTAAATATTTTTCGGTTATATTATCCATATCAGCAAGTTTTTTGATAGCATCCTTAGCTAAAGCAAGCTGACAACGACCCCTTACCAGGTTTTGCGTAGGGTATGTGGTTTTGAAATATACGTCGCCCTCCAAATAATCGGTAAGAAAACGCACCGAAAGCTCCAGACACATAAGAATAACGCCCCAAGGCATATTTTTTATTTCGGTTTTAGTTATCTTCCCTGACATTGGTGACAAAAAGCCCTCTGCAAACGCCGCATATCTGTCAAGATCAAGTGAAACCTTGGAAAGGTCTGCCTCATCCTCCGCTGCGGTATTTGCAGCAAAACGAACTGCATCGCCAAAGTCGTTCATAGTAAAGCCCGGCATTACCGTATCCAAATCAATAACCGCCAAAGGCTCTCCCGTGTGGATATCAATCATAATATTGTTACCCTTTGTATCGTTATGGGTAACTCTGAGGGGGATTTTGCCCTGATTATACAAATCGTTAAATCTGGATGCGTGCTTGTATACGGAACGGAGATACTCCACTTCCTCGCTTATCTCGCTTGCACGCCCCCTTGCGTCTTCTCTGTACGTTTTAAACAAAGTATCAAAACGCAAAACTGTGTTGTGAAAATTAGGGATGGTTTCGTAAAGGTCGCCTCCGGGAAAATCTGAAAGCATAGACAAAAACCGTCCAAAGCCTCTTCCGACCGCCTTTAAAGTTTTATTGTCAAAAACATCGTAGGTAACGGCATCGTACACAAAAGTCATTACACGCCAATACTCACCGTCCTTGGTCAAGTACAGGCATTTGCCGTCACTGTGCTTATACAGCCTTATAACCTTGCGTTTCACGTCTTCTTCGCCGCTTTCCTCCAGCTTGCGTCTTACGTGGGAGGTAACAGCCTGCACGTTTTTTATTATAAGCTCCGGTTTTTTAAACACATAATGGTTAACTTTTTGAAACAAATACGACTTTGTTTCGCCATCCACATTCAAATCAACACGATAGGTACTGTTTATATGTCCTCGCTTTAGGGGTTCTACCGAAATAATGTCACCCTTCAGCTTATACGCCTGACATATTTCAAAAAAAACATTTTCCATCGTTATTACCGCCAGTATAAATTAATTAGATAATTACAGTATATACTACCGCTTTCAAATGTGTCAAAGCTACATCAGCTTTAATATCTCTCCCATTCCGGGTTGAACGTTTATAACACGATTATAGCTCTTACCTGTCAAGAGAGAAACGTATTCCCCATCCAGCTCAAGGTTTGCCGTATTGCCGCCTGTGTTGGTGCATACGACGATACGTTCTTTGTCCTCTCCTCTTTCAAAAGCAAAAAGACCGCCACGTGCCGCTAAAACCTTAAGAGCGGTAGAACGGAAAACATTTTCGCTTTTTCTAAGGTCGGTAAGCTTTTTGTACCAAGAAAATATTTCGTTGTCTTCTTTTCCCCAAGGATACGGGCAACGGTTAAAGGGGTCACGATAGCCCTCCATACCCACTTCATCACCGTAATAGATGCAAGGTATACCCGGCAAAGTCATCTGCAGTAAAACCGCATTCATAAGCCTGTGACGAGCAACAATGCGTTTAAGGGTATCCATACGCTTTTCGGCAAGCTCTGCATTGGTCAAGCCGTCACCTCTGTCCCCGCCCATAATGGTAAGAATACGCTCGGTATCGTGGGTGCCGAGGATATTCATAAGGTAAGAGGTTTTGTGAAGAGGATAATGCCTGTACAGCGTATCAACCGTATCAGCAAGAAACTGTGCGCTGCCGTGCAGAACATACTCCACAATAGCGCTGCGCAAAGGATAGTTCATTACCGAGTCAAGCTGAGCACCCTGAAAATACTTTTTACGTTCACCGTAAGCCATTTTATCGGAAGCATCCTCCCAAACCTCGCCTACGATATACGCATCGGGCTTGTTACGCTTAATGGCAGAGCAAAGCTCCGTAACAAAGTCACTTTCAAGCTCGTCAACTACGTCAAGCCTAAAGCCGGCCGCACCCATTTGCATATACTTATCAACCACGCCGCCTTCACCGTTTATTAAATGACGGAAGGATGCGTTGCGATTGACACGGGGAAGGTTGCCTATGCCCCACCAAGACTGGTAGTTATCGGGAAATTCCTTAAAATTAAACCAACTGTAATAGGGACTGGACTCTCCGGAATAAGCGCCGTTGCCGCCGTATGTGCCGTACTTATCAAAGTAAAGACTGTTATCGCCTACGTGGTTGAAAACACCGTCAAGGATAACACCAATTCCGTATTTTGCCGCTTCGTCAAAGAGATGCTTAAGGGCTTCGTCTCCGCCAAACATCTCGTCCACCTGCATATAATCACCTATGTCGTATTTATGGTTGGAATAAGCCTTAAACACAGGACTTAGATATATACAGGTAACACCAAGGGATTTTAAATAATCAAGCTTTTCGGCAACGCCCCAAAGAGTGCCGCCGAAAAAGGTATTGTTACGCAAAAAGCCGCCCTGCTGCTCCGCATATTCGGGCACACCGTTATCCCAATCTTCAAGCATAACAGCATCTTCCCTAACGGGAACTTCCTTACTGCCCTTGAAAAATCTGTCCACAAATATATGGTAGATAACACCGCCGTCCAACCATTCGGGAGAAGTGTATTTTTCATCGTATATAAGCATTCTGCCTATATAAACCTTATCGTAGCCAACGGTACCGCCTGCACGCATATACCACTTGCCAGAAGCGGTATGAAGCTCATACCCGTAGAAGTACAGGCCTGCAACCGAAGGAATGGGCAGGTCAAAGGTGTATACGTCAAAGCCCTTGTCAAGCCCTGCCCATACACCGTCAACACGCATATCCTCGCCGCCGTCACGGGCAAAAAGCAAGGTTGCCTTAAGCACTGCAAGAGAGCGCCTTGTTTTTAACACGGGCAGCATTTCCTCGCCAATAGCCAAAGCTCTGCTACCGCTTATTTTACCGTTTCTGTATGTTATAGACACGCAATCCACCGCATTATCACGACGGTTTTGTGCGTTTAATATTCTTAGTGCCACAAAGCGCCCCCGAAAAAATTGAATTTATTTTTTAGCCTTAAGTCTTTGGAGATGCCAAATATCGTTAGCATAATCCATAATACTTCTGTCTGCGGCAAACTTGCCTGCCTTTGCGATGTTAACAAGAGACATCTTATTCCATCTTGCGCTGTCGCCGTAAGCTTCCATAAGCTCACGATGTGCATCCTGATAGAAGTCAAAGTCTGCAAGACACATATAAGGATCGGCAATACCGTAGGAAAAGAGGAGATAGTTAGCAATGTCTGCAAAGGAACGGCCGTTAAAGCCGGTCTGCAGATAATCAATAGCTCTCTTAAGAGATTCGTTTCTGTTGTAGTAGTAAGAGGAAGCATAGCCCTTCTTCCAAAGCTCGTCAACCTCTTCTGCAGTGTGACCGAAGATAAAGATGTTGTCTTCGCCCACTTCTTCGCATATTTCAACGTTAGCACCGTCAAGGGTACCTATGGTAACTGCGCCGTTTATCATAAACTTCATATTACCGGTACCGCTTGCTTCCTTGCCCGCAAGAGAAATCTGCTCACTTACGTCAGCAGTAGGAATAAGACGTTCTGCAAGGCTTACGTTATAGTTTTCAAGGAAGAGAACGTTAAGCTTTTCCTTAATCTTAGGATTCTTCTGAATATCTGCGCTGATATAGCAGATGAGACGGATGATATCCTTAGCCATATAGTAGCCGGGTGCGGCTTTACCGCCGAAAATGAAGGTTCTGGGCTTGATATTAAGGTTTGGATTTTCTTTAAGAGCGCAGTAAATGCTTATGATATGAATAGCATTGAGAAGCTGACGCTTATACTCGTGAATACGCTTAACCTGAACGTCGAAAATAGAGTCGGGGTCTATCATTACGCCTGCGGTGCGCTTCATATAGTTGGAGAAATCCACCTTGTTTGCACGCTTGATTTTTGCAAGCTCGTCAAGTATGGGGGCGTCATCTTGATACTGAAGAAGCTTAACAAGCTCTGCCGCATTAGTGCGATAACCGTCGCCTATCGTCTTATCAAGCAAGCTTGCAAGACGAGGGTTGGAGTAACAAAGCCATCTGCGATGAGCTATACCGTTGGTTACGTTTAGGAACCTTTCGGGATACATATCGTTAAAGTCACGGAAGGTGTTGGACTTAAGTATATCGGTATGCAAAGCAGAAACGCCGTTTATCTTATGGCTGCCGATAACGGAAAGGTTAGCCATACGAATTTGACCGTGGTTGATGATGGACATTCTGCCCACCTTATCCCAGTTGCCGGGGAAGCAATTCCAAGCTTCTGCGCAGAAACGCTCGTTAATCTCACGGATAATCATATACAAGCGAGGCAGCTTAAGGCGGAAGAGACCCTCGTTCCAGCATTCAAGCGCTTCGGGCATAACGGTGTGGTTGGTATAAGACATAGTCTTAACAACCATATCCCAAGCCTGTTCCCAAGAATAGTTGTGAAGGTCCATAAGAATACGCATAAGCTCAGGAATACAAAGAGCGGGATGGGTATCGTTAATATGAATAGCAACCTTTTCGGGAAGAGTGTTGAGATTTTTGTATATAGAAATGTGGTCGTGGATGATGTTCTGGAGAGATGCACTAACAAGGAAATACTGCTGGCTTAAGCGGAGAAGCTTACCTTCGGGATGGTTATCGTTAGGATAAAGCACCTTGGAAATGGTCTGAGCTATGGTGTTTTCCTCTACTGCCTTGATATACTGACCCTGAGAGAAAAGCTCCATATTAAAGTTACGGATGTCCTGAGCCTTCCAAAGTCTGAGGGTGGTGATAGCTTCGCTGTTTGCACCTGAAACGAGCATATCGTAAGGAACAGCTTCAACCTCTTCGTAGTTTTCGTGAATTATCTCACAACGGCCGTTGTCCCACTTTTCGGTTATAGTACCGCCAAAACGAACGATGCAGGATTTATCCTGACGAGGAACCAACCAAGCGTCGCCGCCGGGCATCCATATATCAGGAAGCTCTATCTGCTCGCCATCTGCCAGCTTTTGCTTAAACAGACCGTATTCGTAAAGAATGGAATAGCCTCTTGCGGGGTAAGCAAGAGTGGAAAGAGAATCCATAAAGCAAGCCGCAAGTCTGCCAAGACCGCCGTTGCCGAGACCGGGGTCGGATTCCATTTCATAAATTTCGTTAAGGTCAAAGCCATACTCCTTAAGGACTGCAAGGTAATCCTTCTCAAGACCTAAGTTGCAAAGGTTTGTACGCAGGGAGCATCCCATAAGGAACTCCATACACATATAGTAAACCTTCTTCTTTCCCTTTTCCTTGGTCTGAGCATTGAAAGTCTTACGCTTTTGAGCAAGTATATCACGCACCGTAAAAACGGTAGCTTTATACATCTGCTCCTTGGTTGCTTCTTCAAGAGATACGCTGAAAAATCTTGAAAGCTTGTTCTGTATAGCTTCTTGAATGTCTTTACGCTTTATGGTCATATATAGTGTTCTCCTTAGTATGAATGAAAAAATTATGCTAAAATGTCGTTGTACATACCAATGTACGTTAAGGCGGATTTATCCCAAGAGAAATCCACGTTCATTACCTTTTTAACAAGGTTTTCCCACGTATCTCTCTGAGCGTACAAGCCGCAGGCACGTCTTACTGCGTTTAAAAGCTCCCATTCGCTGTAAGGAGCGAAGGTAAAGCCGTTACCGCCGTCAAGCCAGCCGATATCCCTGATAGAATCATAAAGGCCGCCTGTTTCTCTTACTATCGGTACAGTACCGTAGCGAGAGGCTATCATCTGTGCCAAACCGCAAGGCTCGCTCTTTGAAGGCATAAGGAAGATATCTGCGCCTGCATAAATCTTCTTGGAAACCTCTTTGTTATACATAAGCAGAGTGCTTACCTGCCCCTTATGGTTTTCGGCAAGATGCCAGAAATAATCCTCATAAACAAAGTCGCCCTGACCGAGTATAACAAGCTGAACGTCCTCTCTGAGTATCTGCTCTGCTGCCGCCATAACCAGGTCTATACCCTTGTGACCCGTAAGACGGGAGATGATTGCAACAACAGGAGTATCGGCAGCTTCTTTAAGACCAAGCATCTTTTGAAGCTGTTTTTTGTTCTCTGCCTTGCCGCTTAAATCATCTGCCGTAAAATTGGCAAAGGTTTCGGTATCGGTTGCGGGATTATAATAATCAACGTCTATGCCGTTGAGGATACCCTTAAGCTTGCCCTTGTTCTGTTCAAGAACGTGATGCAGACCGTTGGAAAAACGGGGGCTTAATATCTCCAAAGCGTAGGTAGGGCTAACGGTGCTTACGGTGTTTGCACAAGCTATTGCGCCCTTCATAAGGTTGATAGCGCCGTTGTAGTCAACCACTTCCCTGTCTTCGGGAGAAAGGTCAAACACGTCACCAAGTATCTCGTGACCGAAAACGCCCTGGTACGCAATATTGTGAATGGTAAATACGCTCTTTATATTTCTGTACTCGTCCTTCCAGCAATATTTCTGACGAAGGTAAATAACGGTAAGAGCGCTTTGCCAATCGTGAGCGTGAAGAATATCGGGGAAAAATTCAATTATAGGAAGTGCTTCCATAACCGCCTTGCTGAAAAAGGCATAGCGTTCACCATCGTCAAAGCTACCGTAAAGGGTAGGACGCTTAAAATAATACTCGTTATCAAGGAAATAGTAGATAACGCCGTTATGGTTAAGCCAATATATGCCAAGGTACTGACGGCGCCAGGAAAGGTTTATATAAGTATCGCAAAGCTTGGTAAGCTTATGACGGTATTCATCCTTCATAGTGCCGTAGAGAGGCATAATTACACGAACGTCAAGCTCCTCTGCAGACGCCTTCTGCAAAGCCGCAGGCAAAGAGCCTATTACGTCGCCAAGACCGCCCGAGGAAGCGAAAGGAACTGCCTCGGATGCAACGAAAAGTATCTTCTTTTTTCTCATTGAGTACACCTCCCGTTAAACCACCGTAAGTTTATCTATAAAGAAGGGTCTGGTTTCGTGACCGGAAAGAACTCTGCCGTCACGTATAACCACATCCTTATCGGTTATTACGCAGTTAAGGCTTGCGTTTTCACCTATAAGAGTGTCCTGCATTATTATGGAGTTCTTTATAACGGTGTTTTTACCCACCTTTACACCACGGAAAAGTATAGAGTTTTCTACCGTACCGTGAATAATACAGCCGTCAGCGATAAGAGAGTTGCGTACGTTGCTGCCCTCTTCGTAAATTGTAGGGCTGGAGTTGCGAATCTTAGTGTAAACAGGACGGTTTTTAACGTTGAAAAGGCTATCCCTTGCGGAAGAGCTGAGCAAATCCATATTACACATATAGTAGTCGGTAAGAGAGTTTATGGTTGCAAAATAGCTGTCGTAACGGTAAACCCTGAAGTCGCTGTTATCCAGATTACGACCTATTATATCCTTAGTAAAGCTGGAATAACCGTGAGCAGCCGAATCAAGAATAACGTTTTCAAGATACTTTCTGCGCATTACCATAATGTTAAGGTTAACGTCACGATAACCGGAAATAATACCGTTACACTCAGAAACATCAGTTATACGGCCTTCCGCATCGGAGTCAACAACCTCGTAATGTCTCACGTCGGGAGTGATATACATACGTTTTACGGCAACGGTGATATCCGCACCGCTGTCGATATGTGCGTTGATTATCTCGTTGAAGTCGATATTGCAAACAACGTCACAGTCGGAAAGAAGCACGTATTCCTCGTTGCAGCAGGAAACGAACTCTATCATATTTTTTACAGCCTCAAGACGGGTGTTGTAAAGAGAGTTCTGAGCGCTTGCAAAAGCAGTTATATAAGGTGGAAGTATCTTAATACCGCCGCTTCTGCGTGCAAGGTCCCAATCCTTACCTGTACCGATGTGGTCCATAAGAGACTGATAGTTGTAATGGGTAACCACGCCGACGTGAGTTATACCGGAGTTTACAATATTGGAAAGAGTGAAATCTATAAGACGATATCTGCAACCGAAAGGAACGCTTGCCATAGTTCTTCTTCTGGTAAGCTCGCTTACGTTATGGTCGTGAATATTTGAAAAGATAATACCTACTACACTTGCCATAGCTTATTCACCCTCCTTAGCAGCTAAAAGTTCCGCAAGATACGCTTCATCCGCACGAACACCGCCGGGAATAACCGTACCTGCTTTTATATCGAGATCAGAGCCTATAAGGGCAATACCCTCTCCGCTTTCTTTGGAAGAGCCTACACGGGCGTTAACACCAACGGTGGTACCGCTATCCATAATAGAATACTCAACGCAGGCGTTTTCGGAAATTATACAGTCACGCATAATAACGCTGTCCTTAACGACTGCGCCCTTAGCTACCTTAACGCCGCCCGAAAGCACGCTGTTGATAACGGTACCGTATATCTCACAGCCTCCTGTTATAAGGCTGTTTTCAACGGTAGCGCCGTAGCCCAGAAAATGAGGCGGGTTGGATGCGTGTCTGGCAAAAATACGCCAGCTGGGATTATTAAGGTTAAGAGAAGGCCTGTCACCCAAAAGATCCATATTAGCTTCCCAAAGGGAGTCTATGGTACCAACGTCCTTCCAATAGCCCTTAAAGGGATATGCAAAAAGCTTTTCACCTGCGCCGAGCATTGCAGGAATAATGTTCTTACCAAAGTCGTTATCGCTGTTTTCATTAGCCTCGTCAGCTATAAGATATTCATATAGCTTATCCTTGGAGAACACGTAAACACCCATAGAAGCCTTTGTGCTCTTGGGATTCTTGGGCTTCTCCTCAAACTCATAAACGCTAAAGTCGTCGTTAGTATTCATTATACCAAAGCGGCTTGCTTCGGAAAGAGGAACGTCTATAACCGCTATGGTGCAAGCTGCGCCCATTCTCTTATGATAGTCAACCATAGCACTGTAATCCATCTTATAAATATGGTCACCGGAAAGAACAACCACGTAGTCGGGGTCATATTTATCAAGAAAATGCAGGTTCTGATATATAGCGTTTGCAGTACCCTTATACCAATCTGCTCGCTTTTGCCCCTGATAAGGAGGCAAAACGGTTACACCGCCAAAGGTACGGTCCATATCCCAAGGCTGACCGTTACCTATGTATTCATTTAAAGCCAAAGGCTGATACTGAGTAAGCACACCTACGGTGTCAATACCCGAATTAATACAGTTGGAGAGGGTAAAGTCGATAATTCTATACTTGCTGCCAAAGGATACCGCAGGCTTGGCAACACGCTGAGTAAGCAGATAAAGCCTACTTCCCTGTCCACCTGCAAGAAGCATTGCTACACATTCTTTCTTTTTAATCATGCTTTCTCATTCCCTTCAATTTTCTTTATTACGGTAAATCCCATAGGGGGTACCGATATTTTTATACTGTGGCCTCCGAATTGTTTTACCGCCCTTTGCGGTACCTTGTTGGTAATGCCCCCGCCGCCGTATCTAACCTCGTCGCTGGTAAAGACTTCACGGTACATTCCGTCACCGCTAACGGGTACGGAATAGCGTCTTGGCACGGGTGCAAAATTGATTATAACCGTCAGCATACTGCCGTTCTTGGCTATACGGTTATATATTAACGTGTTTTCTTCCTTGCGGTCAGCATCTATCCAGCGAAAGCCTTCCCAATTGCTGTCCTGCTCCCAAAGCTCGGGATTTTCAAGGTAAAAAGCGTTAAGGTCTGCCACGTAGCACTGAAACTTCCCGTGCATATCGTAGCCTAACATAAACCATTCCAGCTCGTTGTCAAAGTCCCATTCCTTAAACTGAGCAAATTCACTGCCCATAAACATAAGCTTTTTGCCGGGATGAGTCATCATATATCCCAAATAAGCCCTTGCACAGGCAAACTTTTGATAATAGTCGCCCGCTATCCTGTCTATAAGAGACTTCTTACCGTGAACAAGCTCGCCGTGATGGAGAGGGATAATAAACCTTTCGTCAAAGGCACACTGTACCGAATAGGTAAGATACTCGTGAATATCCTTGCGGTAATAGGGGTCGTACTCAATATATTTTAGGGTATCCGGCGCCCAGCTTGCGTTCCACTTCATATCAAAGCAAAGACCGTCCCTTTTGGTCATATCGGGATAATCGGTGTTTTCTTCCGCTATAAGCAACACGTCGGGATAAAAATTTTTCATTTCGTTACCCAGCTTACGGAAGAAGTAATAGGACTGCATATTAAGGCTTGTGCCGTCGGGATTAGGATTCCACTCCCCGGGGTTTCTGCCGTAATCAAGGTGCAGCATAGGACTAAGCGCCGTAGCTCTAATGCCGTCTATATGGTATTTATCCGCCCAAAACATAGCGTTGGATATGAGAAAACACTGTACCTCGTTCCTTGCCACGTCAAAGCATCGGGTGTCCCAATTCTTCTGCTCTTTTCTGTCTTCACCTTGATACTCGTAAAGAGGACCTCCGTCAAACTCATAAAGACCGTGAGCGTCCTTAGGAAAATAAGCGGGAACCCAATCCAAAATAACGCCTATGCCTACGGAGTGCATTTTATTAACAAAATACATAAAATCGTGAGGAGTGCCAAAGCGGGAGCTTGGTGCGTAATATCCGCAAATCTGATACCCCCAAGAGGCATCAAACGGATGCTCCATAATAGGTAAAAGCTCAATATGAGTATACCCCATACGCTTAACATAAGCGGAAAGCCTGTCGGCAAGCTCACGGTAGTTCAAAAAGCCGCCGTCTGCGCCACGCTGCCAAGAACCAAGATGAACCTCGTATATATTCATCGGAACGGAAGGCATTTCCCCATCCTTAAGGCAGGTATACTTCATAGCTCTGTAATCCATATAGCCTTTATCGGTCCACTCAAAGCCTTCAATATTATATAATCTGGAGGCAGTGGATGACATAGTTTCGGAAAAGAACGCATAAGGGTCTGCCTTATAACGACGAACACCGTCACGCTCAATTATATATTTATACCTGTCACCCTTGCCTATGGGAAAGCCCTTAAGCGTAATGCTCCATACCCCGTCGTTGTTTTCCATAGGTATGTCAGCCTTCCACCCGTTAAAGTCGCCCGCTATATAAACGGCATCGGCATTAGGCGCCCAAACACGAAAGGTGTAAACACCCTTGCTTTCACGGTGTGCGCCTAAATACTCATAGGCTTTATAGTTTGTACCTTGTTTAAACAAGTATAATGCAAGATCGTTTGCCATGGAAAATACCCATCAGAAACCTTTGCGGTTTCTATACCTTATTAATAATGTAATAACCATACTTTTGTGCATAAGCCACTATAACACCGTCGGAGGAGTTGCTTATGCTTGTAAACACAAGAGGAATTACCGTGTTCCCTTGCAAATCTATCATACCGTAGTTGCCGTTTGCGTCACATACTGCGGCAAGGCCTTCGGAAAAAGGAGCAGCCTGCTTATAATCAGGAGTGCTTATCCACCTGCCGTTATAGCTCATATATCCGTAGTCCGTACCATTTTTTAACAAAACAGCCCCGTCGGAATAAGCACACACACTAAAGCCGGAAGGAACGGAAAGCAAGGTGCCGTCTGTACGAAGCATAACCTCCACCCCATCGGCAGTGCGTGCCCTTGTCAGCCCGTGTCTTACAAAATAGTAGCCAACAGCGTTTACACCGTCATTTTCGGAGGCATAATACTCATTACTTACCAAAGTACCGTCTTCCTTATAGAGATGAAGCCTTTTATCGCCGTCAACGGCTATAAAGAAGCCCTCGGAAACTCCGTAAACGTCAGCAAATTTTGCTTCAACCACAACCGTACCGTCTGCTCTTTTCATACCGTAAAGATTAGCTTCCGAAAATACGGTGTATTGGGTGTTATAGCCTGCGTAATAGGAAGGGTATTCAAGGTATACACCCTTGTCAAGGTTAACACCGTCAAAGTCACAAGACACCAAAGCGCCGTTTTCAAGATATGCGTGTGCGCCATCCTTTACAAACAGCACCTTACCCTCGGCATTTCTAAGATAGGTAAGAGTCCAGCCGTTTATGACACTTGTAACGTCGTTTAGCTTATTATCGTACACAGAAACGATTTTTTCATTTTCGCTTTTTACAACAAAGCCGCAGGATGCCTGAAGCTTTGCAGTGCCCAAAGTACCGAGAGCAGAAACAGGACGAAGAACAAAAAGATTATTATCGGCACCGTAAACACCCACATAAGGAACGGTGCTTTCATCTGCCTTGGGTAAGGAAGCAACATAGGTAGCGGCGGTTACAACCTGAGTTTCGGTTTCCTCCTTTACCTCCTCTTTCTCCGTTTCGGGCACAGGTGCGCTTTGTTGCCCTTGCTTTCTTGCTTCAAGATAATCGGCATCCATAAAAGGAAGCTTGCCTGCATCAAAAGCGTAAACGGTAAGGGCGGAGCAAAGAACAAGAACCACCGCACCGATATATTGTAAAAGCCCTGTAAGCAAAGATTTTTTCATACTGATACCAAAACTACCGCCTTTACAGCATTATTCAAATGACAGTATACACCAAAGGGTAAGCTTTTGCAATAGTTTTTGTTTCTAAAAATTCTCCCAAAAACTATTTTTTTATGTAATATTATTATAATATTGTAAAAAGTCAAAAAAACCAAAGTTTTTTTAAAAAAACTATTTACAAAAGCAAATTTTTATGTTATTATTGCAAAAGTTATGGGACAAAGCTCATAACATAATAAATACGGTTGGCTCGGTTTACAGGATACAGGGGCGCTTTGTTCGTTCTGCTTCACCCGCCTTTTGCCAAGCCTTCCCGCATAATTTTACGGAGGTGAAACCATGATATCCAAGGAAACAAAACAGGCTATTATCAACGAGTATGCAATTCACGAAGGTGACACAGGTTCTCCTGAGGTTCAAATCGCTATACTCACCAACAGAATCAATTCCCTTACTCAGCATCTTAAGGCTAATCCCCACGACCACCACTCCAGAAGAGGTCTTCAGCAGATGGTTGGTAAGAGAAAGAAGTTCCTTAATTACCTTATTAAGAACGATATAAGCCGTTACCGTTCCATTATCGAAAGACTCGGTTTGAGAAAGTAAGAGAGAAGATTTTAATATGTTTGAAAAGTACAAGGTTTTTGAAACCACCTTTGCCGGCAGACCTTTTGTAGTTGAAACCGGCAAAATGGCACAGCTTGCCAACGGTTCTTGTCTTGTTCGTTATGGCGATACCGCTATTCTTGCTACTGCAACCGCTTCCAAAGCTCCTCGTGACGGGATAGATTTTCTTCCCCTTTCCGTTGACTTTGAAGAGAGATTGTACTCTGTTGGCAGAATTCCCGGCAGCTGGAACAGACGTGAGGGCCGTCCCGGCCAAAGTGCCATCCTTACCAGCCGTGTTATTGACCGTCCTATCAGACCCCTTTTCCCTAAGGATTTGAGAAACGACGTTTGTCTTAACCTGATGGTAATGTCCGTTGACCCCGATTGTTCTCCCGAAATTGCCGGTATGATTGGTGCGTCTATCGCTCTTTCCATTTCCGACATTCCGTGGAATGGCCCTATCGCAGGTGCATCCATTGGTTTGGTGGATGGCAAGCTGGTTGTTAACCCCACCGCCGAACAAAAGGAAAACAATATGCTGGAGCTTACTGTTGCTGCCTCTAAGCAGAAGGTAGTAATGATTGAAGCCGGCGCTAAGGAAGTTGACGACGATACCGTTTATGAAGGTATTATGCTTGCACACGAAGTTATAAAGCCTATGATAGACTTTATTGACAGCATCGTTGCAGAGATTGGCAAGGCCAAGTTTGAGTACCCTTCCTGCGAGGTTGACCACGATTTATTTGACAGAATTGAGGCAATGGTTGCAGAGGACGTTAAGCTTGCTCTTGATACAGACGATAAGAGCGTTCGTGACGCAAGACTTCAGCCTATATATGAGCGCATTTATGCTGAGCTTGAGGAAGATTATCCCGATAGCAAGGTTATGATAGACGAATGTATGTATAAGCTTCAGAAGAAAATCGTTCGTCATTGGCTTCTTACCGAGCAGAAACGTGTTGACGGCAGAAGAATGGACGAGATACGTCCTCTTGCCGCTGAGGTAAGTCTTCTTCCCCGTGTTCACGGTTCCGGTATGTTTACCAGAGGTCAAACTCAGGTTTGCTCTGTTGCTACACTTGCACCTATCAGGGAGCAGCAGCTTCTTGACGGTATAGACCCCGAAGATACCAAGCGTTATATGCATCACTACAATATGCCTGGCTTCTCCGTTGGCGAAGCTAAGGCATCCAGAAGCCCCGGCAGAAGAGAAATAGGTCACGGCGCTTTGGCAGAGAGATCTCTTGAGCCCGTACTTCCTTCCAAAGAGGACTTCCCCTATGCTATCCGTGTTGTATCTGAGGTTATTTCCTCCAACGGCTCTACCTCTCAGGCATCCGTTTGCGGCTCTACCCTTGCACTTATGGATGCAGGCGTTCCGATTAC
>JAZSLS010000042.1:0-13112 GCA_045535465.1 Eubacteriales bacterium | reverse complement strand
TACCATAGCAAACGGCGTGTTTACCTCCACCGGTAAGACCGGCGCAGCAGTTGTTCAGGCAACCTACGGCGGTGAGGTGGTTGGCAGCGCAACCGTAAACGTGGTTATTCCCGATAAGGTAAGCTTCCAAAGCACCGAGATAACCGTTCCCTTTGGCAAGACCGTAGACCTTGGCGTTTCCGCTACTTACGGCGTTAAGGACGTTGTTGTTAAGCCCTCCGACTTTGTGTTTGGCTTTGAAAACGCAAATATCGGTACTCTTAACGGCTTCAGCTTTACCGCTGCCGATGAAAGCGCAAACGCAACCAAGAGCAGCGTTGTTGCTACTCTCGTTTATGACGAAAGCATTTTTGTAAGCGCAAACATCACTCTCGGTAAAGGCTCCGAGGTTGTTTATGACTTTGAGGACGGCACCAGCCAAAACGTTATCGTAGACGAAACTCCCGGTACTGCATACAACTACGTATGGCCCGAAACCGATAACTATATAGTTACCGCTGAAAACGGCAAGGTTCACAGCGGCAGCTACGCTCTTGCAGCAGACGTTAATTACGGCAACTCCCTTGAGTCCGGTTATATGAAGACCAGTGTATACGCAACCGAGACAAAGGTGTTTGAAAACGCTGTTGGCGTTGGCGTGTGGGTATACATCTCTGACGAATGCGTTGGTCTTTGGGCACGCTGGACTTTGAGAGCCGTTACCTTTGATGCAAACGGTAATCCTGTATTTGGCGGTTCTATAAACTCCAACACTATGGATACCACCGTTGGCGGTACCGGCGTTGTATATTCCTTTGACGAGCCCGGTTGGCACTATCTCTATGCAGATACCTCTGCTTATTCTGCTGTAGGTTGGGTAGAAAACTCTGCAATGATGCAGTTCTACATCTCCGACCGTGACGGTAGTGCGTTCAATTACGTTGCTTCTCAAAACAGCAATATCCTCGGCAAGTACACCTTCTATCTTGACGACTTCACTGTAGACAACTCCAGCGCAGTAGACGACAGAGAAGCTCCCGTATTTTCCAATATAACCTACGCAGTAGCAGGTATGCCCGATGCGGCTGTTCTCAACAACCAGACCACCATCTCCGGCGACGTTACCTTTGCTACTTCCATAGCAGACTATACAGGCAAGACCAACTTTACCGGCGTTGACGCTTCCACTGTTAAGGCGTATATCGACGGCGTTGAAGCTGCTTGCTCTTACGTAAACGGCATAGCATCCGTTGACGCAAAGGGTCTTACCAACGGCAAGCACGTTGTTAAGTTCTCTGCAAAGGATAAGATGGGCAACTATGGCTGTGCTTACGGCTACATTACCGTAAACGCTGCTGAAAGCGGCAACACCGTTAAGCTTGTTCCCACCGATTCCACTCTTGTATATCCCAAGCTTGGCTCCATCTATAATATGGATCTCGTAGCAAGTGATATCGAAAAGGTTGAGTCTGTAAGCGTTGTTATCGACCTTGACAACAACAGCACCTGGCAGCTTGACCATATGGTTCTTGCAGACGGCTTTGAAGCAAGCTACACCCTTGACACCAAGGAAAACATAGCAACCATCGTTATAACCCGCACAGGCAAGAATACCGAAAGCGGCGAGGCAGTTCTTGCAACTCTTCCCGTTCGTGTATGGACTCTTAAGACCGGCTACGTTTATGAAAACGGTACCAAGAAGGGCCAGCAGGCGTTCACCTACGCTCAGTTCAAGAGTATGAAGGAATTTTGGAGAATGTCCGTTATCGCAAACGTTGACTGCGGCGTTCTTACTGAAACTGACGGCACCGTTTCCACCTTTACCGGTGAAAGAGTGTTCTGTGATACCGAAATGTGGGCTAACTACGCTAATATGACTGCTACCCAGGCAGGTGTGGCTTATTTCAATGCTTGGGACGGCGGCCACGTTCATAGCGCAGCGGCTATTGAAGATAAGGGCGCTACCTGCACCAAGGACGGTTACGAAAACAGAACCTTCTGTGAAGTATGTAACTCTGTTGTTGAATGGGGTACCACCATTGACGCAACAGGTCACAGCTATTCCTTCGTAGACGGCGTTCTCGCTTGTGACTGCGGCGAAACCTTCAGCGGCGTTTACACCGACGGCAAGACCTATGTTGACGGCGTTGTTATCGCAGATGGTTGGACTGAAAGCTTTGAATATTTTGTAAACGGTGTTAAGGTTTACGGTCTCCAAAAGATTGGTGACTACTACTATGACTTCGGCACCGAGGGTGTTTGCCCCAACAAGGCAAGACTTGACGGCTTCTATTTTGACGAAGCAGTAAACGCATACCGCTACTTCTCCGCAGGTCAGCTTGTTGTTGGCGAAGTAGTTATATTCCCCGAAGTTTACTTCTACGATGCAAACGGCATCGCTGTAAGCGGCGAAGTTGATATTCTCGGCTACACCTGCTTGTTCGATGAAAAGGGCGCATTCGTTTCTTCTACCGACTCTACCATAGTTGATGCAGGCTTTAGCGGCACCAACGTTATGTACGTCCTCTTCGACAACGGCCTTCTTAAGGTTGATGGCGAAGGTGCAGTGAAGGACTACACCGCAAACGGCTCTTATCCTGCTTGGATAATCCAGAACGATGAAATGGCAATTACCGCTCTTGAAATTGGTAACGGCATTACCGAAACCGGCAGATTTAGCTTCTACAACATTAAGCATTTAAAGACTCTTACCTTCGAAGCTAACTCCTCTCTCAAGAAGATAGGCTGGGCTTCCTTCGGTCACAACTGGCGTCTTACCGGCGTTACCATCCCCGCAAGTGTAGAAGTTATCGACACCTGCGCATTCTACAACTGCGGCGCTATGATCTACGTTGATTTTGAAGAAGGCAGCAAGCTTAAGACCATAGGCAGCTGCGCATTCCAAAAGGATATATGGCTTGAAAGAGTATATATCCCCGATGGCATAAGCTCTATTGCTACCGACGCTTTTGCAAGCGCAAACAAGGACGTTGTTCTTCAGGTTGCTGAAAACAGCATCGGTCACATCTTTGCAGAAAACCACGGTATGAGCTTTGAGCTTCGTGAGGCTCCTGTAGTTGAGCTTAACAACGGCAAGCTTTCCGCTACCGTTAACTGGACCTTCTACTCCAACGGCACTCTTGAAATAAGCGGTACCGGTGCAATGCCTAACTTTGCTACTCACTCCGAGCAGCCTTGGTACACCACCAACCACCTTATAAAGAGAATAGTTATAGGTAAGGACATTACCACCGTTGGCAACTACGCATTCTGCTACGCTCAAAAGGTAACCGAGATAGTATTTGAAGAAGGCAGCAAGCTTCAAAGCGTTGGCATCCTTTCCTTCTTCAACTGTCCTTCTATTAAGAGAGTAGTTCTTCCCGAAACCGTTACCTCCATCAGCGCATACGCATTTGGTGACTGCTTCGCTCTCGAAAGCCTTTACGTTCCTCAGAGCACAGGCTACATTTACTTCAGCGCATTTACAAATTCTCCCAAGGTTGTTCTTAACGTTGCAGAAGGCGCATACGGTCACGAATTTGCAGAAAGCAACGGCGTTAAGTACGAACCCCGTGAATTTATTTACAATGCCGTAGCAGGCGGCAAGCTTTCTGACACCGTAAGCTGGGCAAGATACGAAAACGGCGAGCTTTGGATAACCGGTACAGGCGCAATGCCCAACTTTGCATCTCATAAGGATCAGCCTTGGTACACCACCAACCACCTTATAAAGAGAATAGTTATAGGTAAGGACATTACCACCGTTGGTAACTACGCATTCTGCTATGCTCAAAAGGTAACCGAGATAGTATTCGAAGAAGGCAGCAAGCTTCAAAGCATAGGCGTTCTCTCCTTCTTCAACTGTCCTTCCGTTAAGGAAGTAGTACTTCCCGAAACCGTTACCTCCATCGGCGCATACGCATTTGGCGACTGCTTCGGTCTTATAAGCATCACCATTCCCGCAGGCGTAAACTACATCCACAGCAGCGCTTTTGCAAACTCCCCCAGCGTAGTTCTCTACGTTAAAGACGACTCCTATGCAAAGCTTTACGCTGCAAGCAACGGCCTTGCATACGAAGTAAAATAATCTAAACGGTTAGTTTAAATCCCCTTTGACAAAAGTGGGGTGGCTGTACCCTATACAGCCACCCCATTCGTTTATTTGTATTATGAAATATTTATTTATCAATTCCGTTTGCGGAATACGCAGTACGGGTCGCATTGTTACCGAGCAGGCGGAAAAATTAATAGCAGAAGGTCACATCTGCAAAATTGCGTACGGCAGGGAAACCGTGTCGGAAAAATATAAGAGTATGTCTTACCGTATAGGTACCGACCTTACTTTTAAAATAAACGCCCTTGGAGTTCGTGTTTTTGATAACGAGGGTCTATGGGCAAGAAAACAAACCAAAAATTTTATTAAATGGGCAAACGATTATAATCCCGACGTTTTGTGGCTGCACAATCTTCACGGGTATTATATTAATATAGAATTATTGTTTGAATGGATAAAAAGCAGACCGCAGATGAAGGTAAAGTGGACTCTTCACGATTGTTGGTCTTTTACGGGGCATTGCGCCCATTTTGATTACGTAGGCTGTGATAAATGGTTATCGGGCTGTACGGACTGCCCCCAAAAGGGCGAATACCCCAAAAGCTATATAGCAGATAACAGCAAAAGCAACTATCAAAGAAAAAAAGCGGCTTTTTGCGGCGTGGTGGATATGACTTTAATAACCCCATCCCGTTGGTTAGCCGACTTAGTGGGTAAAAGCTTTTTAGGTGGATATCCTACGGAGGTAGTTCATAACAAAATAGACGTAAACGTTTTCAAGCCTACAAAAAGCAGCTTTAGGAAAAACAACGGCGTAGAGGATAAAACCGTTGTTTTGGGCGTTGCCTCTGCTTGGAATAATAAAAAGGGGCTTTCCGACTTTGTAAAGCTTGCTTCTATGCTGGACGGCTCTTACAAAATAGTTATGGTAGGTCTTACCAAAAAGCAAATTAAAAAAATGCCGAAGAGTATACTGTGCATAGAGCGTACTAACTCGGCGGAAGAGCTAGCGGAAATATACACGGCGGCAGATGTTTTTGTAAACCTGACTTACGAGGACACCTATCCCACCGTTAATCTCGAAGCTCTTTCCTGCGGTACCCCTTGCATAACCTACCGTACAGGCGGCAGTGTGGAAAGCGTAAGGGAAGACTGCGTTGCGGAAAAGGGCGACTTAGACGCCATTTTGCAAAAGATAAAGCAATTTAAAAGGTAAGTAATGAAAATACTTTATTTCGGCACCGTGTGCGATATGGAAAATTACAACCAAATACTTAAAAGCTGTAAGGTAAAGCCAAGCGTTGCAACGGTGGTTTTTGAAACCGCTTTGCTTGACGGTTTTAAAAAGAACGGCGCCGACGTGGAGATACACAGCTTTCCAATGATACCCACCTATCCTAAAAGTAAGCTTTTACGCTTCGGCAAGAACGTGGAAAAGCTGAATATGGGCTACGACTGTCGTTGGCTAAACACCGTAAATATTCCCGTCCTTAAGCAAATAAGCCGCCGCAACGACGGAAGAAAAATGCTAAAACGCTGGCTTAAGGAAAATAAAGAGGACGGCGTTGTGATAACCTACTCCATACCTCCTTTTTTGGTAAAGGATATAATAAAGTATTGTAAAAAGTATTCCGTAAAGGTTTTTGCAATAGTGCCTGACCTTCTTAGGGATATGTATATAAACGAAAAAGCAAGCTCGGTTATAACACGCCTTAAAAACAGGTATATAAAGCCCGCCCTAAAGCTGCAGGGTGAGTATGACGGCTATATTTATCTTACCGAGGAAATGCATAGGGTGGTAGCTCCCACCAAGCCCTATATGGTAATGGAGGGTATAGCGCAAATTACAGACTATACACCTGCCCAAAAAGCAACACCAAGGGCTATAATGTATGCAGGGATGTTACACGAAAGATACGGTATTTTAAATTTAGCGGATGCCTTTGAGGCTTTACCCGATAAGAATACGGAGCTGTGGCTGTTTGGTGACGGTACTGCGGCGGAAGAAATAAAAAAGCGTGCCGAGTTAAACTCCAGGATAAAATACTTTGGTTCCGTGCCCAGAGATAAAATACTTGAGTACGAAAAAAAAGCAACCCTGCTTGTTAATCCCCGTGACCCTTTGGAGGAGTTTACCTTTTACAGCTTTGCCTCCAAAAATATAGAATATATGCTCTCCGGCACTCCGTTCCTTACCACAAAGCTAAAGGGTATACCGGTGGAGTATTTCGATTACGTTTTCACTGCTGAAGACAATAGCGCAGCCTGTCTTGAAAAGGCTATTTCGTATGCCTTGTCCCACACGGATAAAGAGCTTTATACAATGGGAAGGGCAGCAAGGGATTTTATTGTTAAAGAAAAAAACTCCAAAAAACAAGTGTCAAGGATTATCAAATTTCTAAGCGAGGTATAAAAATGACTTTGCGTATAGATCCCAAAAGAATAAAAAATTGGGTTATCTATTTGTTGCTGTTTTTTGCGGCAATGAACTTTAGGGCCAAGTTCTTTTATTTTGTGTTTGCGGCTTTCGGCATTTTGCTGGTAACGCAAAAAATGCTGAAAATAAATAAAACCTCTACGGTGTATTTAGCTCTTGGCTGCTTAATGGCTTTTTATAACAGTGACGAAGGGCTTTTGTCAATGTTCCGTTGTATGGCTTACTTTATGCTTTACGTTTTGGGCTATAATATGACCGTTTTTTCGGGAAACAAAAACAGTCTTGCCGCAGATGATGCCAAAATGCAATCCCAAAGCACAGGCTTTCCTATGCTAACTGCCGTATGTGTAGGCTCTTTTACGCATTTTTTGCTTAACGCTGTTACCAATTTTGGAAAATCCTTGGGCAGAAACACCATTGACGTGTGGTCAGGCTCCGTTATGGCGGCAACGGGTCAGGCTGCCCTTGCTTGCTTAATGCTGGGGCTTGCCGTTGCTTTGATATATAAGCCCTTGAAAAAGCTTTACCGTTATCTCGGGATACTTTCTATAATTTCTATGCTTGCATATAACTTGGTTTTGGCAGGAAGAACGATGCTTGTTATACTTTTTGCCGTTTTTGCTTTAGGCTTAATATACACGGTTAAGGTAAGCAAAAGCAGTGCGGAAAAGTTTAAGCTGGGTATGGGGCTTGCTTCCTCGGTTATAGTGGTTTCTATGGTGTTTTTGTATAACGTAGGCGGTATTCAGGACTATATTTTTAATTCCAACCTTTTTAACAGATTTGGCTCGTCCTTTGGCTCCTACGTTTCTAATTCCTCACGTAATTCTGTCAAGCTAAAGTTCATTTCTGAGGGGTGGCAGCATCCCTTCGGCGGCTTGAATATGGGCAAAAAATACGGATACGCCCACGACCTTTTGTTGGACGGCTACGACGAATACGGCATTTTTGGCTTGCTTTTGCTTGTGACAATTGTGGTGCTTGGCATAATTGCTTTTTACAAATTGCTTAAACATACGGACTACACTACCGAGTTTAAGCTTGCGCTTCTTTGTGTTTACAGCGCCGTTTTGCTGGAATTTTGCGTAGAGCCCATTCTGGCGGGTATGGCGTGGCTTTTTGCCTGTTACAGCCTTATCAACGGCATTACAGACGGTATGAACGACACTTATTATTTAACTGCTCGGAGCGAAAAATGAAGGTTTTACAAATAAATACCGTGTATGCCGAAGGAAGCACGGGCAAGATTGTAAAGGAAATACAAAGCGTTTGCAAGGCCGACGGTATGGAATGTATCGCCGCTTACAGATGCGCTTTAAAGGGGATGCCGAAGTCAGAGGGCACCTTAGAAATAAGTGCTCCCTTCGATAGCCGTCTGCACGGCTTTTTGGCAAGAACAACTATGCTTAAGGGATGCTTTTCCTATTTTAAAACCCGCTCCTTTATAAAAAAGGTAAAGGCGTACGCACCTGACCTTATCCATCTGCATAACCTTCACGGCAGCTACGTTAACGTAGGGCTTCTTATGAAGTATATAAAAAAGCAAAACGTTCCGGTTGTTTTTACTCTGCACGATTGTTGGGCGTTTACGGGTATATGTCCTCACTTTACCATATCGGGCTGTGATAAATGGCAAAGGGGTTGCGGAAGCTGCCCTCAGCGAAAAAAATATTCCTCGTCTCCCATAGACTTTACGGGTAAGATGTGGCGTATTAAGAAAAAATGGTTCACGGGGGTGCAAGACCTTACGGTGGTAACCCCATCTCATTGGTTAGAGTCCCTTGTAAAAAAATCTTTTCTCAAAAATTATGCGGTAAGGGTGATAAACAACGGTATAGACCTTTCCGTTTTTAAGCCCGTGGCTTCGGATTTCAGAAAAAAATACAGCCTGCAGGACAAAAAAATCGTCCTTGCCGTAGCCTTTGGCTGGGGATACGAAAAGGGGCTTGACGTTATAACGGAATTGGCAAACCGTTTACCTGACGATTATCGTGTGGTAATAGTGGGCACAGATGACAAAACCGCCGCTTTACTGCCTTCGCAGGTGATAGCTGTAAAAAGGACCAATAACCAAACAGAGCTTGCGGAAATATATACGGCGGCAGATGTTTTTGTAAACCCTACCCGTGAAGAGGTTTTGGGGCTTGTTAACGTGGAAGCCTTGGCTTGCGGCACTCCTGTTGTCACCTTTAATGCGGGCGGAAGCCCCGAGTGTATTGATGATACCTGCGGTGTCGTTGTGGAAGTGAATGACGTAGACACTACGGAAAAGGAGATACTGCGTATATGCAGTACCCAACCTTATTCAAAAGAGGCTTGCAGAAACAGGGCTTTGCTTTTTGATAAGGATGCCAGAATAAAGGAATATATAGATTTATATAAAAGCTTTAAGTAAGGGTCAGCGCTTATGAAACTTGTTTTTTTATCCAACTACTACACCCACCACCAGTCCTTTTTGTGTAAGGAGTGGTATGCTCTTACGGGTGGAGAGTTTTCCTTTGTTGCAACGGAAAGCTTTGCCGACGAACGCAAACAAATGGGTTGGAGAGAGGATAAGGCTCCCTTCACTGCGGAATACGGAAATAAAACACCTGATACGATAATGGATGCCGATACCGTAGTGTACGGCAGCGCTCCATTGGATATGATAAAAGCCCGTCTTGAGGCGGGAAAGTGCGTTTTTAAATATTCCGAAAGGGTTTTTAAAAAAGGCTACAGCTATCTTAAATGGCTGCCCAGGCTTCTAAGCTACCGTCGTATGTACGGCAAATACAAAAACTTGTATCTCCTTGCCGCAAGCGCCTTTGCTGCGAGCGACTTTGCAATGCATCGTACCTTTGTGGGCAAAAGCTATAAGTGGGGCTATTTTCCCGAAACCAAGGAATACGATATAAAGGCTCTTCTCAGCGCAAAAAACAAACGCAAAATTTTGTGGTGCGCCAGACTTATTTCGTGGAAACACCCCGAGGCGGCAATAGAAACCGCCCAAATGCTTTTAAAAGACGGCGTAGACTTTGAAATGGACATAATAGGCGACGGCGAGCTTAAGGATGCCCTTAGTCAAAGCATAAAAGAAAAAGGGCTGCAAACCAAAGTAAGGCTTTTGGGTGCAATCAGTCCTCGGCAGGTAAGGGAAGAGATGGAAAAAGCAGGCGTGTTTGTTTTTACCAGCGATTTTAACGAGGGCTGGGGCGCCGTTCTTAACGAGGCTATGAACAGCGGCTGCGCCGTAGTGGCAAGTCACGCTGTCGGGGCTGTACCCTTCCTTATAAAGCACGGCGAAAACGGGCTTGTTTATGAAAACGGCAGCACAAAAGACCTTTACCGTAAGGTAAAAACTCTGCTTATAAAGGCAGAAAAGCAAGCAGAGCTTGGGGAAAAGGCTTACAACACCATAACAAAGCTTTGGAACGCCTCCGTTGCGGCAAAGCGTTTTATGGCGCTTACGGAGGAAATAAAAAAAACAGGTAGCTGTGCTCTTTTTGAGGATGGCCCCTGCAGTAAAGCTGAGGTTATAAAAAACAATTGGTTTAAAGAGGCAGACTATGGCGTTTCGTGGATTGAAAATTAAATGGGTAACCTACTGCGTAAACAAGCGCTTTGCGGGTACAAGGTCAAAGCACTTTGAAAAAAAACGCACTCTTCTTAATTCAATAGGTCACAGTATAGGCGAAGGCACAAAGATAGTAGGCCCTGTTTTTTGTACGGGCAAGCTTGTCGTGGGTAAAAACTGCTGGATAGGTAAAAACCTTTTTGTAAACGGCAACGGCACGGTAACCATCGGCGACAATTGTGACGTTGCTCCGGAGGTTGCTTTTCAAACGGGCGGTCACGAGATAGGTGACAGCACCCGACGTGCAGGTAATGGCTTTACTAAGGATATTGAGGTAGAAAGCGGTTGCTGGATAGGTGCAAGAAGCACCGTTCTCGGCGGCGTGAAAATAAAAAAAGGAAGCGTTGTGGCAGCCTGTGCCTGTGTTACCAAAAACGTGGAAGAAAATACGGTTGTAGGCGGGGTGCCGGCGGTAGAGATTAGAAAGCTTAAAGATGATTAAAGGGTTTTTAAAAAACAAAATCATAAAAAATGCGTCGTGGCTGGTTTTCGGCAAGGTGGCTCAAATGCTTATAAGCCTTGTGGTGGGTCTGCTTACCGCAAGATACCTTGGCCCCTCCAACTACGGTACAATAAACTACGCTACGGCATATACAGCCTTTTTTATGGCGTTTTGCACCTTGGGTATAAACTCCGTCCTTGTGAAGGAGTTTGTGGATAATCCCGAGGATGAGGGCAAAATAATAGGCTCTAGCCTTATGCTGCGAGGCATTTCCAGTTTTCTTTCGGCAATTACGATAATCTGTTTGGTTTGTATTATCGATGCGGGAGAAAAAACTACCATAATAGTTACGGCCCTTTGCAGTATAGGACTTATATTTAATATTTTTGAAACCTTTAATTATTGGTTTCAGTCAAAGCTGAAGTCAAAGGTCACGGCAATCGTTACCTTGGTTGCGTATATTGTAACGGCAGGGTATAAATCGGTTTTGCTTGCTCTCGGCAAAAGTGTGGAGTGGTTTGCTTTTTCAACTGCACTTGACTATATAGTGCTTGGCATATTGCTTTTTATTTGCTACAAAAGATATGGCGGTAAAAAACTGTCCTTTTCCAAAAAAGTGTCGGGGCGTATCCTAAAAAAAAGCGTTTATTTTATATTGCCCTCCCTTATGGTTTCCATATACGGGTATGCCGATAAGCTTATGCTTAAGCATATGCTTAGCGAAACGGACGTAGGCTATTATGCCACGGCTACTGCTGTTTGCGGTATGTGGAGCTTTGTGCTTTCTGCCATTATTGACTCTCTTTATCCGTCGATAATGGAAACGCACAAAACCGATAAAACGCTTTTTGAAAAGCGCAACCGTCAGCTTTATGCGGTGGTATTTTACGTTTCCGTTTTCGTATCGACGCTGTTTTGTATACTTGCTCCCTTCATCATCTCCGTTCTTTACGGTGAGGATTATATGCCTGCGGCTTCACCGCTTCGGGTCATAACCTGGTACACCGCCTTTTCCTATCTCGGTGTGGCAAGAAACGCTTGGATAGTGTGTGAGGACAAAGGCAGGTATCTAAAATACATCTACGTTTCTTCGGCGGCAGCCAACGTGGTTTTAAATTTTGTATTTATTCCCCTTTGGGGCGTGGTAGGTGCGGCGGCTGCATCTCTTATTACTCAGGTGCTGACTACTCTTGTGTTGCCCTTTTTCATCAAGGATATCCGACGCAACTCCGTTCTTATGCTTCAGGCGATTTCTTTTAAGGGAATTAGATAGAAAGGAAAAGAAAAATGAAAAGCTTTTTGCGCAGTGCGGCTTATAAACTTACCACCAAGAGAATAAACGAAAAAGCTCTTGACGTTAGCCGTATAGAGCTATGCTCAAAAAAGCTTAACTATTTCAGCCTTTCCACTAACCCCATAATCTCCTTTTCCCACGACGGCAAGCTTTGGTATTTTAGGGAGTGTCCGCCCATTTGTGATTTCAACGATTATTACCTTTCAGCTATAGACCGCTTTTTTAAAAGCCTTTCTATGCTTGGTATAAGCGAGATGCATTTTAAGCAAAGTATGCCCATAAGGCTTAATTTTTCCGAGAAAGAGATACAGGACTTTAAAACGTATATAAATGAAAAAATAAAGCGCAAAAGCTTTATAAAAGCCTTATCAAGGTCAGATAAGGTTGCAGCAAGGCTTGGGTTTTCTATTTGGGAAAACCAAAAATACGGTGCTGTCTTTTTTGCTAGCTTTGGACTTTCGGAATTAAAATCGGAGCTTTGGGATATAGCCGTATACTTCCTTTGGTGTATGCGCTCTGCTGCAATGGCTTACAAAAAACAAAAAATAGCCAGGGGAAAAAGGCATTCCTTCTTCGGTGCGGTAAGAAGCGTAGCTTCAAGAATAGTGGCGGAGGAAATGGGACTTGAGCACCTTATAACCGACGCTCGCTTTTGTACTCTTGCTCTTGATGATGGAGAAAACCTTTTCGGTGTCCTCAGCCCTTCTGCCGACGGCTGCCGTATGCTTGATATAAAGGTTAAGGCAAACGAAGACCTAAAAAAAGAGCTTTGGAATCTAGCGCTGTTGGATGCAATTTGCAACCAGCCCGACCACGGAGCTAACAACGTTAACGTTGCAGAAAAGGACGGAAGCTACACCATTTGCGCTTTTGATAACGATAATCCCAAAACCTTTTTTCCTTCTCTAAGCCCTTTTGCCATCCCCGAAGGCTTTGATGCCCAAACGGTAAAAAAACTGCAAAGCTTGGACGTAAAAAGGCTTAAAAAAAGGCTTAGTCCGTATCTAAACTTTTTGCAGCTTTTTGCTTTGGAAAGCAGAATAAAAAAAATAAAAAAACAAATAAAACAATAAAAAACGGAGCGCAAGCTTCGTTTTTTCGTTTGTCAAACTCAATTAGATAAAGCGTATGCAGGGCGTAAATAGGAGTACAGATTGGACGATTTTCCCCGAAGCTGTACTAAGTACTGCGAGAGGGGAAATCGTTCAAAGCAAAAACACAAAATACAAAAAGAAAAACGGAGCAAAAACGCTCCGTTTTTCTACACATATAAAAATTATACTGTTTTTGCGC
>JAZSLS010000146.1:0-22728 GCA_045535465.1 Eubacteriales bacterium | reverse complement strand
AACATACCGGTACTGATACCTGCACCGCAAGCACCCCAAAATCCGCAAACACCGCCGGGAACCTTTTTGCCACGGGACTGTATTTCCACAAGGGCTTTTTCAAGATTAATTTCGCCACCTGCGTTTTTATAGGCGGTAAGCTGTGCTGAACCTACCATAATATGATGCTCCGGCCCGTGCATATGGCAAAAGTCAAGTGCCATCATATTTTGAATGATCTCTATCGGGTTCTTTGAGGTTTCGCTAAGACATAGTCCGATAATGCTGTCTATTCCTTGCGTATGGCAATTGTTGCATACGTAATGACCTTTTTCACAAACGGTTTTACTGTTTTCTTTTTTGTGGCAGATAATGCACTCCATATCGGTATCGTTTTTTAAATATTTCAGCGGCGCACCGCAGATTAAACATTCATCCTTCATTTTTCATCCTCAGCTTAGTTATAAATGTGTTTGATAACCTTTTACAAGCATTATATCACATAATTATTGATTTTTCTACCCGTTAAATTCTTCATTCAGTGTATTTTTGTGACAACCTCTCAGTATTTTTAACAATAGCAAATTCTAAACATATTGTTATATAGTCCGTTTGCATTTTGTGTGTATATAAAATTGTACACAAATGCGTACGTCTATTCCCTGCTGGATTTATCCATTACAAGAAAAGCCGATGAGGAACCGTTTGGTTCTTCATCGGCAAGTTTTATTGGTTCCCTTCAAACATTGCAATTATATGGATTGCTGTTAACCTGATTTGCTCCGTATTTTTGTTAATTTTTAAGGAAACTAATAGAGTTTTATACGTCACATAATTGTTGGTCAAATCTTATTTGGAAACAATCTTCTTGCGAAGTGCAATGTAATCTGCGGAACTGTTTGCGTTGTCTCCGTTGAAGTCGACAGCAAGAGAGAATGCACCGCTAAGCTTCATAGAACCGTTTATCACGTTCTTCATAGCGAGATAGTCAGAGGAACTGATGTTTGAATCACCGTCAAGATCTCCTCGCACCACAAGTGAGTAGCTGAGGGTGACAATCCCGTCAACAACAATGTTTACGGTGCAACCGGTACCAACAAGACCATCGTTTGCTATCTTTTCGCCTTTGGTGTTATGAATTTCGATAAAACCGGCATCTTCTTTAAATTTTTTTATAGTATTCGCAGCCGTAGTATTCATATCAAGCCCTACAAAAGCCTTGCTGGCATCATCCTTTACAAGAGAGCTATCGCCGGCAGTTAATGAATTGGGTGCTAAAGGAACGCCACCGTTTACAAGTATATGAGCCTTTTCACTTACGGTTTCTGCATCGATATAAATACCGTTAAGGGTAAGCTTATCGCCAACAACTATGGTATTGGCATAATCGAAACCGTTATATTCCATATGGATTGCAAACAGAACGTCATTACCTGTTATAGATATGGACTTTGAAGCTCCGCTGGCATATTTGTTCTTAACCGTGTATGTGCCATCAGCGTTGGGCGAGCATAGGTAAGCATCCCAATACACCGCAGCAAAAACAGAGCCCTTCGAAGCAGTCCAAATAGTGGACGTGCTTACGTTTACAGCGTTGTTTAGACCCGCAACAGGGATATACTTAGCATTGGCGGGATATTCAGATACGTTGCCAAGCATAAGGTTTGCCACAGTAGTGGAAAGCTCGTTGTTCGCAGAGCAAGACGTTACCTTTACCGTAGCATACTTACCGGTAGCAGGAGCAGAAAATGAGAATGAAGTGCCGGTGATTTCGCCGGAAGTGATAGTCTTAGCAACTGTAACGCCGGGTTCGCCTTCATAATATTCCACTGAATATTTATATTTGGTTGCGCCTTCGATAGCTACCCAGCTTACATTCTCTATCGCATTGTGTGGGAGAAGCTCGGGAGTGGAAAATGAAAGCACGGGAGATGTCTTATCGCCTCCGTCGTGAAGTCTGGTTGCACCTATGTAACCGGATATTCCATTGTATGTTATTTTTGCCCAAGCATTAGTAGCAACAGATGCATCACTGCTATTGACAATTGCTTCGACTTTTACATAGGTTCCACTTGGAACTGTTCCGAGGATGGAAGTGGGGGTTGAAGCACCGGCACGAATGTTGGTTGTTCCGTCCGGATCTTCAACTCTGCTATATTTACCGACTTCCGCATAATGATCGTCTTCCTTGTTAACGGGAGGAGTGTCATACGTGCATATTCCGTATTCGCTAAGTCTTTCTGCCCAAACGGAATCCAATGTATACCATACACCTGTTTTTGCAGAAGAAGCGGGATCGTTTTTCATAACATATTTAACACCGTTTTCAATTTTTGCACCGGTGAGAGCAATAAAGTGACCGGGCTTGATAAGCGCAACGGCAGGATTGCCTTCCATAAGAGCGTTAAACCAGGCGTCTTTTGTGCTGACCATTTGGATGTTTATGTTGTAGTAATCGCAAAGCCACTTAACATCATTCCAGTCCATACCTCCGTGAACGTGACCGTTATCATAGCAGAGCCGAAAGCACGTATCGGGATTTTGTTCTTCGTCACCGATGAAATAGTTGATTATCATAGAAACCGATGCGGCACCACAACCTGCATTAGCAGTAGAAAGACCAGGGCGGATCTCGGTTGTGTACCGTGTCTGATAATCTACGTGTACGCCTAGTTTACGTATAAATGTTACGTCAGCAGCCGATGCCTGCACAACCAGCATAGGAATAAGTAATACTAACGACAAAATCAAAACAAATGATTTTTTTAAGCAGCGTTTCATAAAATACCTCCAGAATGACGTAATTATTAACAATTTGATTATATCACGCCGGTCGAAAAAGCACAATCGACAAAAGATATACAATTTTGGAGTGCGTTTTGTGCAATTGTGCCAATTTCGTGAAAGTGTAAGTTAAAAAACTGATGTTGATTGCCACCACAATGTTTCCGTAGTTCTTAATAAAAAACACTCGTGCTTGAACTTTACACAAACTTGTGATACAATTAGTGTATAGTATTTAGTGTGAATTTGTTTTTATGCTGTGAAAATTAATGAAACAAAACGGTTTCGTTGTGTTTTGAAAGGAGCGGCAGAAACGTGTTTAACGGCACTCCATACGTAAACTACTATGATATCGGCACCGGAATTGCCACAATAGTTATTGTCGGCGATGTCAACGGTGACGGTGTTTCTGGTACTGCTATTCACCAATTTGTTTAACCGGAGGTTAAGATGAACAACACAATTATACGTTTAGAAACAGAAAACGATTACAGAGCTGTCGAAGAGCTTACTCGCGAGGCATTCTGGAACGTTTATAAACCCGGCGCAGATGAGCATTTTTACGTTCATATGATGCGTTCACATCCTGATTTCATTCCCGAACTTTCCTTTGTGCTTGAAAAGGACGGCCGAATAATCGGAAATATAATGTACACTAAGGCTTGGCTTGAAGATGAAAAGCTCCAAAGGAAAGAAATTCTTTCATTTGGACCTTTGTGTGTTGCTCCCGAATATCAAAGACAAAAATTCGGTAAACTTCTTATTGAGCATTCTTTCGCTGTCGCTCGCCGTATGGGATATGATGTAAATATCAATTTTGGCAATCCCGGTAACTATATCGGCCGAGGTTTTGTAAGCTGTAAAAAGAAGAATGTCAGCTTTATGGTCGAAGGGAACTTTCCAACTGCACTTCTTGTTTGTGAGCTTGTACCCGGTATTCTTGACGGTAAAAAGTGGATGTATATACCAAGCACTGCTGCAGATTGCTGCGAGGATACTGCCGCTGTGGAAAAATTTGACAATACGTTTCCATACAAAGAAAAAAAGTGGATGCCAAGTCAAGAGGAGTTTTATATTTACAGTCATTCTTCTGTTGTGAGATAAGATAAAAAAACGCCGAGGAGTCTTATGATTCCTCGGCGGCTTTGTGTCTATCCTGTTTGGATTTTATTCATTGATTGAAATCGTCATTGCTCTTGACCTAACATCCCAACAGAACTTGGTCGAATTCAAACAGAGCTTCGTTTATAACAAAAATGTCATAAATTCCTTTTTCAATAAAATATCTTATTATCTTGTCAAAAGCAAAGCTGTGTGACAAAGTAAGACCCGCCGAGGCAAGCAAGTCCTGCGTTTCCTCCAAGTTAAGCCTTAAGGCTATGGCAAAGGCTACTGCAGTTTGTTTTGACGGCCTGTACTTGTCGGGGTTGCACTTTATTTTGGAAAATGTCTTTTTGTCAACGTTAGCCTTTTTATAGCATTCAATATCCGTAATACCTCGTTTATCTATCCAATCAAATAACTTGTTGGCAAAGGATTTGTCCATTGACTTCATATAATCCTGCAAGGATTTACTGCCTACGGCAGCAGGTGAAGGTAAATAGTCTTCAATTTCTTCAGATATTGCTTTACGAGAAGCCCTTGCGTGGATAGTTCTGATCGGGTGACTATCAAACCGTGAAATGTAATCGTCGTTTATAAGCTCACTAATATCTGAATGCAGTGTTTTGCTGAACTCATAAGAACTACGGTCAAAAACGCACAGATATACCATAAGCTCGTGGTCAAATAAAAACTCTGTTATAACTTGTAAAGCAAATTTTAGCACTTGGTCTTTTGGATATCCGTAAGCACCTGATGAAATGAGAGGAAAGGCAACGGAATTGCAGCAGTTTTCCACAGCAAGCTTTAATGACTCTGTGTAACAGGATTTAAGTATTACGCTTTCTCCGCAGAGACCGCCTTGCCATACGGGCCCCGATGTATGTATTACATATTTTGAATCAAGGTTATAGCCCTTAGTTATTTTAGCAGTACCAAGACCGAGAGGAGCAAGCCTTGCACACTCCTTGGCAAGCTTGGGGCCTGCAGCTTGATGAACAGCAAGGTCTACGCCGCTGTAAGGAACCATTTCTTCATTAGTTGTGTTAACAATAGCGTCCACACGCATTTTTGTTATATCTTGTCTGATTATTTGTAGTGGCATAGGATATTCCCCTTTCGGTGTTTTGTTCAGTATAGCACATTTTTGTATTCTTTGCAATGCTACTTCTTGCAATGCATTTGCTGCTATGTTATAATAGGCTTAACAGATTGGAGGGAGAAAAATGAAAATACTTGCTATTATTTGTCATCCTGATGATATGGAACTAACTTGCGGAGGCACGCTCTTAAAATATAAAAAAGCAGGTCACGAGGTTACGGTTTGCAACGTATCCAACGGTGATATGGGCCATTACTCTATTATGCCGAAGGAGCTTAGAGAGATAAGAAGACAAGAAACACTTAACTCCTGCAATATGGCAGGATTCAAATCCGTGACTGCCGATATTGGCGATTTGACCGTCAACAGCGCTGATACGGAGCAAGTTAAGAAACTTATAAAGATAATACGCGATGAAAAACCCGACCTTATTATTACACATCATCCCAACGATTACTGCTCCGACCACGTGGAGACTTCGAAGCTTGTGTTTAAGGCCTCCTTTGCTGCTACGTGTCCTCATTTTATGGAAGAGTGCGGTGAAGCGGTTGCTTTAACACCCCTTTATTACACCGACACTGATTGGGGTATAAATATGATTCCTACGGAATACGTAGATATTTCCGAGGAAATGGAAACAAAAGAAAAAATGCTTGCTTGCCACGAAAGTCAGATTGTGTGGCTAAGAGAGCACGACGGATATGACGTGATTGCAGAGCAAAGAAAGATGGCGGCAGCAAGAGGTGCACAATGTGGCGTAAAATACGCCGAAGGCTTCACCCCCGCCCTTGTTTCGGGAAGACTGCGTCCGTACAGATTATTACCTTAAACTTCCATTATGAATACAAAAAGCCTATGAGTGACGCTTACTTCTCATAGGCTTTTTAATATGTTTATCCGGAAAAGACGTGTCGACTCGTAAACGACACGTCTTTTAACGCCTTTTAAATTACATTGGTTCTCTTAAATTCTGCCATATCAAAGCTCGCTGTTAAAGCCTCTCCTCCCGCTGTGTTAGTCTTAATGGGACTGTTATAGTTAAGCCAGTAGGGGTGTTCCCTATTTGCGTTGTATTCAACTGCATAGTTCTCCTCAACATCAAGTCCAACTATTTTAACCTCTACTACCCCGGTGCCGTCGGTTTTGTCAACGCCATCAAGTGACACGCCGCTGACAGTATAACGCCAAGACCATTCGCCGCTCATTGTAACGGTATAGGTACCGGGAAGAAGCTTCTCAATTGTAACGCTTTCCCCTGCGGGAAGGCTTATGCTAAACCTCAACTCATCACCAACTGTTGGCTTGCCGATGATTACAAAAACAAATCTTTGGTTGTCGTCCGTTGCGGTAGGCGCAGTTATTGTAATGCTTCCTACATTGTATTTTTGAACATCAAATGTAATAGCTACATACTGACCTGCATCGTTAACGTATTGACTGTTAGACGACTCTCCTTCGGCAGATGTAGTGTAAGCACGGATGGAGATAGGAGTTATTGCGTATCTTCCAACAACTCTGCTGTCACCGTTAAGACCGTATCCATAATTTGCGTCGCCTGTCATATAGTCTTCCCACCAAACTGCGCCGTCTTTACCGTAGCCTGTAGTGTTCATAGCATCCGGTGCAGGGATATTGAGCTTAGTGCCGTTGCCGTTAGCAAAGACATCGTTGCCTGCAGTAGCTGCAGTGTTGCCGTAAATTGCAATATTACTGCCCGTCAGGGAAAAAGCGCCTCCGTTAAACACGGCTATACCGCCACCAACACCATCGGTGTCCGTATGAGCAAGGTTGTATGGGCTCACGGTGGTTGCAGTCGTCCCTGCGGTATTATTTATAATATACCCCTCTGAAACGGTTACGGTTGCACCGGTACCGGATACAAGTATTGCGCCGCCGTTTTTGGAGGCAGTATTATCGTTGAAATCAGAATTACTTAGCGTAACCGCTATCGGTCTTACACCGTTTGCAATACAAAGAGCGCCGCCATATTCTGCTTCATTATCCGTGAAATCAACGTTTACCAAGGGTAAACTGATATCAACAGCCGCATCACCTGCGTTTGTTATGTAAATCGCACCACCGTGGCCGCCCGAGCCCCAAGATAAGCCGTTTGCTTTGTTGCCTATCATTTGTACGTTATTAACCGTACAGCCGTTAACCTGGATATACAAAGCACCACCGCGAAGCCCTGCTATGTTGCCTGTAAATACACAGTCATCAATATCTGTTAGGCAATTACTTTTAGTCATAAAAAGCGCACCGCCAAGCTGTGTAGCTTCGTTTTCTTTTACGTTTTGGCAGTTTCTAAGAGTAATTGTAGTTGATTCGTGCTGGTATATCGCACCACCGCGCACGGATTTGTTATTGTTGATGCTTACGCCGTCTATTGTGCCCGAAACGGCTTTGTTGTTATAGTTAGACAAGGTTCTTATGAACAAACCGCCGCCGCCTATCTCTGAAGCGTAGTTGTTGCCATCAATGTCGTCAATTGTTGACTGCGCTTCGTTATAAGATATACTGCCGCCCAAAATATTGAACGTTGTAGCGCCTCCTGCATCGTTGATACCGCTGCCAAGAATACAATATCCGCCACCGGACGTTTGTGCTATATTATAGACTACGTTAACATTTGTTGCCGTAACCTCGGAGGCTTTAAAAATCGCAACGCCTCCGCCCTGTACGGCCATATTAGGTTGACCTGACTTGCCAATGGTGCAACCGGAAAGAGTTGCTTTTGTGCCTTTTATGTACACGCCCCCACCGTTACCTGTGAGACTGGTGGTTATATAAGCCAATTCGTTGGTATCATCAGGCGTATTAGTCGGTGCTGCGTTTCCATAAATATCAGCGTTGATTATAGAGCAGTTGCCACAAATATCAAAACAAACACCACCGCCATTGCCCGTTGCAGCTTTGTTGCCGCTTATTACTGTACCCACACCCGTTGCAGCAATACCGCTGATAGAAAATCCTAAGATGTTTGTATTATCAGAAATATCAACTGTTGTGGAAGCACCTTTTGCATATATACCGCCGCCGCTGGCAGCTTCGTTATTGGATATGTTGCCACGCACTATTTTTACAACAGATAAGGTATCCGCTGCAATACCTCCACCGTTGCCGCCTGTATTTGCGGCAACCGTGCCGATAGTTGTATCAACTACGTAAAGATTAGCCGTTTTTTCATTGACGCCAACTGCATACAAAGCACCACCGCAAACGCCGGCCTTGTTATTGTCGAAACTGCAGTTTACTATTGTTGCCTGTGCGTTATCATATACGTGTAGACCACCGCCAAAACTTCCTACTTCGTTCCCTGTAAAGGAACAGCCTTTAACCTCGGCAACAGAACCCGAGGTACAGTACACACCGGCACCACGGTATGTAGCGTCATTATCGGCAAATTGGCTGTTTGTTATATACAGCATACAATGTGCTGCATATATACCGCCGCCGTGACCGTCTACACTGCCGCCGTCTGTTTCGGACTTATTTTCCGTAAAGACAGCGTTATCTATGCGTATCTTAGTGCTCTCATTAGCCGTGGAAAGGTTGACATATATACCGCCGCCACGGTCACCTTTGGCGATATTACCATTAAGAGTGATGTTGTTAACTTTGAAATTGTCGGCCGTAGTATATGACGCAACGTAGAAACCGCCGCCTTGGTGGTCGGCAGTGTTTCCGCTTACAGCACAATCCCCTACTGTAGTGCTGCCGGTAATATTGATTATAGCAGAGCCGGTAACGTACAATCCACCGCCCTTAGCACTTGTGCCAGTTGCCTTATTGCATGTTATTTTAGCAGACCCTGACATTTTTAGAGTACTGCTGTCCTCCATATATATACCGCCACCGTTAGCAGCCCCGTTTGCGTGACTGGTTATACTAGTGCCACCGATAGCGCCGCCCGTGAAGTTTAGAACGGTTGAGCTGTTCATATATATGCCGCCACCTCTGCTGGTTGCCGTGTTGGCGTTTATGTTAGCATTGCCCGAAATGTTAACCGTACCTCCGCCTGCGGCAATAGCGCCACCGCTGTTGGTAACGGTATTGCCCGAGATAGCACCGCCGCTGATGTTAAGAGTACAGCTTGCAGTAGAATGTACAGCACCGCCGTAATTTGCGTTGTTAGTCTTAAGCTCACCACCGGAAATAGTGACCGTACCGCTGGATATCTCAATTCCACCGCCGTTATTAAAGGCTTTGTTGGCGCTTATCTTACCGCCTGTTACGGTTGCAGAGCCGCCTGCAACACAAATACCACCGCCTGCGTTGGCTTCATTGGCGTGACTGCTTACGCTGGTACCGCCTATTGTTCCGCCGCTTACTGCCAGCGTCCCGCCTGAGCCAACGTATATACCGCCACCGTGTGTTGTAGAACTATTCCCGTTTTTGTATATATTGGCACTGCCGGAAATGGTTATTTTTCCGGCAACAGTACTCGTATACGAAGTGCTGTTATATACATATATACCAGCGCCTTGAGGAGCTTTATTTCCTGTTATGGTACCACCGGATATACTGTGCTCTGCACCGCATCGTATATACAAAGCGCCTCCTTGGCCGGTGGTTGAGCCGACAGTTTTCGCCTCATTACCAGATATAGTGCCGCTTGTCATAGTGAATTTAGAATTTCCCGGTACATCATTGCTGGCATAACAACCTATGGCACCACCCTGTTTTGCAATGTTGCCCGAAAGAGTGCCGCCTTTAAGGTTATAGGTGCCGGGGCGCGCAATGGCAACAGCACCGCCAATGCCGTCTTCTGCCTTGTTGCCAGATATGGTACCGCCTGTATGGTTAACGGTAACACCGTTCCCCACCCACAAAGCGCCACCGTTACCAGAAACAACGTTATTCTGTATCGTAACACTGTTAAGAGTAATAGTGCAGCTCCCTGCAAGATAGATTGCGCCACCGTGGGCGGCATCACAGTTCTTAATTGTGGTGTTTTCTATCGTAAGCTCACCGCCGCTGGCTACATATATACCCCCACCGTTGTCAGTGGCAACACAATTGTCGATAACACAGTTCTTTAAAACTGCTTTGCCGTTGGCACCAATGGATATAGCGCCACCGCTGGCAGATTCGCAATCGACAAAAGTGCAATCGGTCAAATTAAGTGTTCCGCCGGTTACACGCGCACCGGAACCATTGCCAGAGGAATATCCATTTTGAAAAGTGGTTTCGCTGATATTTGCAACGCCGCCTTCCACAATTACCAAAGGATCCATCTTAACGGCTGCCCAGTTTACAGCATATATCCACTGGCCTCTTACATCTGGACCATTTACTGTATGATAAAGACGTTGTCCCTCCAAAGTAACGCGCCCGCCGTTTTTGCTGCCATTATTACTCAAATTTAAAGTGCCACCGCTTTTTACGTGAAAAATGGGCCCTGTCATAGTATTTATGTAGTAACTCGGGGCAGTACTAGGATCATTAGGGCAATTACCTCTTGCCATTATCGCTGCATTAACCGTCATAGTTTTCTCATTAGAGCTTGTAGTTGGGATATAGCATACATTATGCATTACCACAGCATCATACGTATTAGGTCCCCAGGTTGCAGCAGAATTATGGTTGGTATGCACTGTGTTTGCCGTTGATACATTCAAAATAAGGGCAGCCTTTGCACTTTCAATAGGCGAATCAGGATTTACTGCCGTAGGTGTTTCGTTGAAAAAACTTACGCCTACATCACTACTGCCTATGCTGACATCGTGATAAACAAGGGCAGAATTATTCTTTATAGGTTGCTTACCGTCGTGCGCTACCTCCCTGCTCTCGAATCCATCAGAGGGTGTGTCGCTTTCGTCGCCAATAACGATTATTCCCCTGTCTATAAGGCTTTTATCACCGCTTATGACATTACCGTCTTCTATAACCAACGTAGTTTCATCTACATATACACTTCCATAGTTTTGAGCATAAGTATTGCCGGTAAAAAGCGCAAACAATGTTGTAAGAGAGATAAATATCGCTGTAAACCTTGTTCCTATTTTCATTATATATACCTCCATTTTTTAATAATGAGATACCCAACCACTGTCATTATAATATATATATATTACATTTATTATAACATCTTCACATAAAGAAGTCAACGCCTTTGAGGTTTTTTGTTCATTTTTACCCATTTGCGATTAAAAATAGCTACATTTCGATAGATTGCATAGATGTGTATAAATATTCGCTTGTTTTTCCTTGTTGTTTTTCCTTGTTTACGGCATTTTTCACAAAAAGCTTCCTTCACCCCAAACATTAAATATTTTTACTGTTAGCTTGAACAACGAGTAAACAGCGCAAAAAAAAGAAGCCATCTCCTCAGGAGTCGACTTCTTTTTTACAGCGATAAGCGTTTTAACCTAAAAATAGCTGTGTGATATAATAAGAGGTAGTTGCCTCATCATAGAATATAGCAATGGTAACAGAGGTAAAACTAGGATTTAAAATGTTCGCTCGATGCCCTGGAGAGTCCATCCACGCTTCAACGCTGGTCTGCGCAAGAACAGAAGTTGGATATCCTCCGCACTTAAATAAGTTTTCTCCCGCTGTCATAAACACAACATCGCCTTCAGCAAAAACGGTATGCCACGCAGAACCATCGGGGCGTGTGTGAGAAAAGCTTTCGGTACTTTCGGCACATTCGGCAGAACGTTTTAAGGAAAAATAATATGCATTGGCTTGATTTGCCAAGGGAGGTATTCCCTCCTTTTCTCTTTCAACATTCACAAGCCTTAAAATCTCGTCTTCAACCGCTTCATACCGGGAAGAAGCTGTCTTATTTGCACGCTTTAAAGTATAATCAAGAACGCTGACACCTTTGGGAAGTTTTAAAGTTTCCCCTGATGGAGTGGTATAAATATAATAAGTCAACGGAAGATCGTATTCCGTAAACTTTTCAAGTTTTATACCTCGATTGATAAGGGTATCACAAAGAGAGCAACGCTCATCTCCCGAGTATCCGTCTGCTTCAACGGTAGCATCAACTCGGTTAACGATAACAGTTTCAACGTGGAAGCACTCCTCAAAGCTAATATCACCATCTTCGCTCGATTCATCATTTTTGCCTGTAACAGAATCATTTATGCCAGCATCATACAGCAAAATGAGCACAGAGTCAAGATTGTCAACACTGCCATCGGAATTAACGTCGGCAAGCTCGCACTCGCTATCGGCAAGGTCGATTAGACCCGCATCATACTTTAAAATTTTGTTTGCATCCAGGTTATCAACAAAGCTGTCACGATTAACGTCACCAAGCTCGTTTTGAGCCGATGTAGCGGTGAAAGGAATCAATACAGCTCCTAAGAAAAGAGAAGCACAAACAAAGACCGTTAAAAATTTTTTCATAAGCATTCCTTAATTATTTTATTTTTCTAGCAGAGTAATTACTGCGTGTTTTGTCAAGTGTTATAGTTATGATTATAGTTCTCCCCGGCAACGCCTCTTCGAGGGTAATCGTACCGCTTTCAGGTAGAAAAAATTGTCTGCACATATAATCAATAGAATAATCCTCATTGATAGTCATTCTGCCAAAAAAGTAGCCCTTTTCGACGCTTAACCAAATATTTTTTGAAAAAGGATATTCATATCCAAAGTCATATTCACCTGGCAAATACGGAACAGCCTCCTTGCCTCTTTCCATAATTTTGTCCGGATATTTTATAGCGGCAGAAATAATTAATCTCATAACAATCACTCCATTGTAATGATTGTAACACAAACTTTAAAATTTTTCAATAGTTTTAAAAATTGCGTTTAATTTTTTCTATTGCTGACTTCTCTATTCTGCTGACTTGTGCTTGAGATATACCGATTTCGATTGCTACTTCGATTTGAGTTTTCCCTCTAAAAAAACGCAAGCCTAATATTTTCTGCTCTCTTTTATCAAGATGATTTATCGCCTCGCTGAGAGCGATGCTGTTTATCCAAGAATCGTCCGTGTTTTTTGTGTCCTTTATTTGATCTAACACAAACACAGAATCTGTGCTGTCTGAATATACAGGCTCGTACAAAGAAACCGGCGTTGCTATTGCATCCAATGCGTTTACTATATCCGCTTTGGAAACGCCAACCAGTGCAGCAATCTCATCGAAGTTAGGTTCTCTTTGTAAATCGTTACTTAATTTTTCTTTAGCCTGCAAGGCTTTATAAGCCAAATCTCTTATAGAACGAGAAACACGAATGGAATTATTATCTCTTATAAAACGTCTCATTTCGCCAAGTATCATAGGAACAGCATAGGTTGAAAATTTAACATCCAAGCTTAAATCAAAATTATCAATAGCCTTTATAAGCCCTATGCAACCAACCTGAAACAAATCATCCGGATTTTCTCCTCTTCCCGAAAAAGATTGTAAAACACTAAGAACTAATCTTAAATTTCCGTTAATCAATCGTTCTCTGGCAACTTTGTCGCCTTTTGCTGTCTTTTCAAGCAACTCCTTCTTTTCGTCTGCGGATAAAACAGTAAGCGCAGATGTGTTTATTCCACATATCTCTACCTTGTTATACATCCATTTCCCTCCAAAAGTTTGTATAACAAGTTTGTCCATTTTTGCGTACGTAGATACAACAGAAAAATAAAATACCGTCGGTAAGTAAAAGCCAACGGTATTTTGTTATGCAGTCAACAATTCATCACACAACTGCAAAATATTATTCGTCATTTTTTGGAGTTCCGTCTGCTTCATAAAAAGGATCGATCATATACCTTTTTACAACGGGATAAGCACAGTAAACGCAAACAAACCACGTAAAAGCAAGCGTAAAGACGAAAAGTAACATTATGCCAAAGCCTTGCAAAAGAATGATAAAATAAGCGCTGATAAAGAAAACAAATGCAATGCTGAGCAACATAACAGCTGTGCGCTTTATGCCGGCCGACGTCAGTATGAACGCATACTTAAACAGTTTACGATAGCCAAGATCAAATGTAACTATCATAAGATATATAAATACTCTCATCACAAAATATAAAATTGCAACGATAAGCATCACAGCCAAAAGCATACGCATTGGAAAGCTGTTGGCGTTGTAATAATAAAAAGGCAGTGCGTAGGCGATAGCAAAAATACAAATACAATCAATGATGCCGAATATAATGGATTGTTTTAAATTTTTCTTGATAGCGCCAAAATAGTCGTGCCATACAAAAACAGACTTTTCCTGAACCAGATTACGCATTATATAAGTGCACCCAACGTTCATCGGTCCAAAAAGGAAAACAACAATAATACCTATCCACTTTAGTATAAGAGTCGCAACGTTGTCAACGTTTACACTTGACATCAACGAGTAAGGAGCCGATAAAGCAGTAAAAGCGCTGCCGTTTTCATAGGCGGAAATCCCTTGATAGTGAGCAAAAACGGAAGAACTTGGCGTTAAAGTAGTATCGGCAATCTGTCGTCCGAAAAAGCTTCCCGAATATCCGAACAAAGTAAAAATAATGGGAGAAATCATTAGTATCATTAAAAAATTGAGCTTGCATATGGTCCCCAATTTGTTAATAGACAGCTTAAAAAACGATTTTGTACTAAATTTTTCATCGACGAGCTTAGCATCTTCAAGCTCAAGATCCTCGTCTCGTGTTTTGTTTCCTGTAACTCTATCAAAAAAACTCACGTTAAAAACCTCTCATTTACAACTACCATATCACGCACGAGGGTGATACTTAACATATCTTCTCCTATGATATATCTTAAAGCTTTGAGCATATCGCTGGGTAGAGGATATATCGGAATGACCCAAAATTTCCTGTATTTCGTGTATGTCTGCACCGTTTGTCAAAAGATGTACCGCAAAAGAATGTCTTAGCGTGTGTGGGGTTATCTTCTTAGTAATCTTTGCATCGGCGGCGTGGGTCTTTATTATTTTCCACAATCCTTGTCTTGTCATACGCTCACCGGAAATATTAACAAATAAAGCCTGTTCACCGGGAGTAAGGACAAGTAATTTTCTTGCACCGTTTATATACTCGGATAAGTTTTTTACAGCCAACGGGTACAAAGGAATTATCCTTTCTTTTCCGCCATTGGTGCATTTTACAAAAGAGAGTGATAAATTAACATCACTTAAATTCATACCAATAAGCTCGGATGCCTTAATTCCCGTAGCGTAAAGCAACTCAAGCATTGCTCGGTCACGTATCCCCTTTGCGTCCTTTGATGAAGGCTGAGACAGTAACCGTTCAACCTCGTCGTTGGTAAGAACAACGGGAGCAGCTTTTGATGGTTTATCGTTATGTATCTCTCTGGCGGGATTACATTCAAGGACACCATCTAAAATAAGGAACTGCATCAAGCTGCGCACAGCAGACAAGGACCGTGATACCGTAGCAGGAGAAAAACGTTCCTCATTGAGGTATGCCTTATAATCATCTACGTGGGCACTGTTAACATTTCTAAAGGAAGAAAGTCCGATGTAAGTGCAAAAAGACGCAAATCTGCTTATATCCCTTAGATACGCCTGTAAAGTGTTCGGTGATGAATTTTTAGTATCACGCAAATAAGCTATAAAATTGTCAATGTGAACCTGTAAAGAATCCGGTATATCGATTAACATTGAAAACACTCCGTTCAAGGATTAAGTAGTAATTGAAGAGTTGCATAAGATAAAAGCAGCGTAATGCACATATAGAACACAAAATACAAGCAATAAAAAGCAAAACGTCTTTTCCTAACAACCGATTCACAATTTGACACCGTGTTATAAAACAAAGAAGTCTCGGTGAAAAACATCGCAGAAAACACGATATAAACAGAAAACGCTAAAATAAAAGCAAAACAAACAGAAAAGTCTAATGCAAAAAACTTATCGATTGTCCCAAAAAATACAAAAGACACCGTGTAAAAAAAGTTAAAGGACATAATACACGAAATAAGTCTTGAAAACACGGTAACACCCGAAAAGAAAGAAATAACTGAATAGATAAGAGGTAATTTTGCAAAAAGCAAAACACATCGTAAATTCAACGGGTGCATATTTTTAACATCGTCAACTATTAACTGAATAACATTTGATGACGTTAAATGCATACATCTGGCAAACACAGAAAGAACAACAAACGAAAGTAGGAAAAAATAATAATATTCAGCACGACTGTTATAAAAGTCTGATAAGATTCTATTTGAATTCTTTTTGTGTGCGGCGGGAGGTGAATAAACAACTAAGGCTTTGCAGGTCTCATCCGGCTGTGTCATTGAAAACATCCTTCACAATAAGTTTACATTGACACATTATGTGAAACAAAATACAAATATTACTTTTTGCCCTCAATTTCCAGCGCCATCTCGTCAGCACGAGCGGTGCAAGCAAGCATTGCATCGGAAACAATCCCGCAAAAATCCTTTTCGTAAAGAACGGATAAAGCAGCAATGGTAGTTCCGTTTGGAGAGGAAACGTCTTTAATCAACGTTTCAACATCCTTACCGGATTTTTTAATCATAGTTACAGCACCGTTTATAGACTGCAAAATCAGCGGAGCAGCTTTTTCGGCAGGAATGCCTTGAGAAACGGCATTATCCAACATCGCTTTATAAAAAAGATAAACGTAAGCGGGAGAAGAACCGTTAACCGAAATTATGCTATTCATCATATCTTCACTAACAACGGCAATCTCAGCGATATTTGAAAACAATCTGCAAACATACCTAAACACCCTGTCATCAACAAAGGAGTTTTGGGAAATCGCAACGGCGCCTTCACCAAGCAACAAAGGAGTGTTGGGCATAGTACGGATGACAGGAACCGAAACGCCAAAAGACTCGACAATATGCTCCGAAGAAACAGCAGCCGCAACAGATATATAAGTTTTATCTCTAAATGATGCACAAGAATCTTTAATATCAAAAATAGCCGATTTTATCACAGAAGGCTTCAACGCAAACAAAACGATCTCTGAACTATCCACAGCATCCTTCATAGTGTCACAGCAGTTAACATTTTGCATTATGTTGTTTTCGTACTTAGTTTTATCAAGGTCATAAACGTATATGCACGAAGGCGAAACAAGTTTTTTGGATACAAGACCGCTTATTATTGCATTAGCTATATTACCTGCTCCCAAAAAAGCAATTTTAAAACTTTGAATAGCCATAGCTTACATTTTACCTCGAAACATAAATTTTCACCGCACAAGCGATGTAAATATATAATAATACATTCAAGTTTTTTTTGCAATATGTTTTTACAAAATAAATCAAAATTGGGGATTATGACAACACATTATGTAAAATTGATTATGTAAACAGTGTAAACCGATACTTGATTTAGTCTGAAAGAACGTCAAAAAACGCAATATGATGGGTGTGGAAAAAATGTGGGTTTTATTTCGGAAAAGCAATCCGCAAATCATCCCCAAACACGTGGTAAATATGCACAACTTGAGTTTTTTCAATATAAGCTCCGTTTCAATCTCTTTTAAGGTCGATGTTTACTTTTTGTTTTCTTTGTGGTATAATAATACAATCGATCATCGAAGGAGGCATTATGAGTGTATTAACTTGTAATAACATCTGCCTCGCTTACGGCACAGATGTTATACTTGACAACATTACTTTTTCAATAAACCAAGGAACCAAACTCGGCGTTATCGGTGTAAACGGTGCCGGCAAATCCACACTTCTCAAAATCATCACAGGTCACATTTCTCCAGATTGCGGATCCGTAAACGTTGCTTCGGGTTTGAAAATAGGAAGCCTTGAACAATATACAGACAACTCTTTTAAAGGGCTGACCGTTGCTGAAGTCGTATACTCGCGCTTCCCTACCCTGCTTGAAATGGAAAAGCAAATTTACGAGCTTGAATATGAATTGCAAGGTGGAGATGAACGGATAGTAAGTAAGTATACCTCCCTTAGAGAACAATTTGAAATGCTGGGTGGATACGAATACAAGCCCAAAGCCATTTCTATGGTTAAACGCTTAGGTTTTTCAGAGGAAGATTTGCAGCTTGATGCAGATAAGCTTAGCGGCGGCCAAAAAACTAGGCTTTCTTTGGCTGCATTACTTCTTTCTTCCCCCGATATTATTTTACTCGATGAACCTACCAATCATCTTGATATTAAATCTACAGTTTGGCTGGAGGAACAAATACGGTCCTCTTCAGCTACGTTTATTATTATTTCTCACGACAGATATTTTCTTGACAGAACCACAACGGAAACTCTTGAGATAGAAAACACTCGTTCCACAATCTATAAGGGCGGGTATAGCGAATTTAAAGAAAAAAAGAAAAAGCTTTTAGAAGACGCTGCAAAACACTACGACCTACAGCAAAAAGAAATTGCACGTCTTGAAGCATTCATTGCAAACCAAAGAAAGTGGAACAGAGAGCGGAACATAATCGCAGCCGAAAGCAGAATGAAGGCTATTGCTCGAATGAAGAAGCTTGATAAACCCGAAAACGCCCCATCAGCTATTAACATTTCGATTACTGCCGGAGGAAAAACGGGATATGACGTTCTGTCGGTAAGAGGGCTTTCAAAAGCTTTTGGCGGTAAGAAGTTATTTACAGATTTATCCTTTGAACTTAAGAAGGCAGACCGAATGTTTATAATCGGTGGAAACGGCACCGGTAAATCCACACTTTTGAAACTGATAAACGGCGTTATAGCACCTGATTGTGGCGTAGCCGAGTTACAATATAACCAACAGCCCGGATATTACGACCAAGAACAAATGCTGCTTGACGACCGTTTGGACGTTATTACCGAACTTTGGGACGCTTATCCGGATATGACACAAACAGAGCTTAGAAAAGCTTTAGCACAATACGGTTTTAGAGGCGATGATGTTTTTAAATCGGTTTCTGACCTTTCCGGCGGCGAAAAAGCAAGACTTGCTATAGCCAAACTGGTTCTTTCGGGTTCAAGTCTGTTGATATTAGATGAGCCGACAAATTACCTAGACATTCAATCAAAAGAAGTTCTTGAAAACGCATTGAAGGAATACAACGGCACCTTGCTTTGCGTTTCACACGACCGTTATCTTATATCATCACTTTCCACACGCTTGGTTGATATCGATCCCTGCTACAAAAACGGGTACTGTGTTTACGACTGCAATTACGATGAATACTTAAAGCTTAAACCTAGCGACGAACCGGCAGAACGAAGCATTAAAAGGCAAACTGACGGTGCAAAAGCATACAACCAAAGAAAAAAGGAGCAAAGCGATAAAAGAAAAGAAGAAAAAACAAAACTGTTCCTTGAAAAAAGCATTCAAGGTGCCGAAGAACGTGTGAACGAAATTAATAATCTTATGTCGCAGAATGCTACCGACTACGTTATGCTTCAACAACTGCAGGAAGAAAAAGACGAGTTGGACGTAATGATACTGGACTACTTGGACGAATTGCTTTCTTTTATGGACTAGCAGAATATTCAACATACACACGCCATATATTTAAGTAACAATATTCAAGGAGTGGTCGTATGTTTATTTACACCGTAAAAGCCTCGCGCTTAAAGTTTTTCGCTTTGCTTCTTTCTTCAATGGCAATTTTACTTACTTTGGCTGCAGTTATACCACGCACCGAAAACTTAGGAAGTGTTGCGATGGTCACCCACGACTATACAAGTATCAGCACTAACGAAGAGCGCATAGCTTTTTTAGCGGGTTTTGGGTATGATGTTGATGTAACACCTACCGAAATAAAAGAAGTAAGCGTTCCTCAAAAGTTCGACAGCGTGTACGAAAAGTATAATGACATCCAAAGAGCTCAAGGCTTAAACCTCAAGCGATATGCCGGAAAAAACGTTACAAGGTATACTTACAAAATAACAAATTACAAAGATACCGACGAAAACGTTTTTGCTAATCTTTTAATTTATGATGACAGTGTCATTGCAGGTGACGTATATAGCGTAGGAACAAAGCGATTTATTCACGGATTTGAAAAAAACTAACATCTTGAAGGAATCTTTTTAAAAATGGAAAGCTACAACGAAAGAATTGATAAAATAATTGCTTCAACCGGAATAATGTCAAGAAAAGATGCCAAAAAAGCCGCAAAGGAGCACAGAATATTATTAAACGGCTCCGTTGTTAAGGATTGTGCCGCTAAAGCCGGCAACAAAGACGTTTTAACCTTAGATGGCAAGATTATTAAGTACAATAAATTTATATACGTTATGCTAAACAAACCAAAAGGATACGTATGCTCTACCGATGATCCATCAAGTCCTATTGTCAACGAACTTTTGTCAGACGAACTCCAACGTTTGGATCTGTTCAGTATAGGAAGGCTTGACAAAAACACAACCGGACTTGTTATATTAACAAATGATGGCGTTACAGCGCATAAACTGCTTGCGCCAACAAAACACGTGAACAAAAAGTATTATTTTGAAACCAAGTTGCCGCTTAAAGAAGAATACAAGAAAGTGTTTTTTGACGGAGTTGTTTTGGAAGATGGTACCGTATGTAAAAGTGCACTTCTTGAATTAAGCGGAGAAAAATGCGGCTTCATCACCATACACGAAGGAAAGTTCCACCAAATAAAACGTATGTTCGATGCTGTAGGTAATAAAATTACAGAGCTTGAACGCATTTCCATAGGTACAATAAACCTTGATAAGTCCTTAAATTATGCGGATTTTAGGCTTTTAACAGAAGAAGAGATACTAGCGCTGAAAGGCTGAAATCAACGAAATTATCAATTATGTGCATAATGCACAATTACAAACAATAAACTTTGGTTATTTAACATCTACCAATTGTGAGTAAAATTTGGTATGATAGTATCAAATGAAAATTGCATCGCAATATATGCTGGTGTATCAGGAGGTTAATAAATGGCAAGTCTAACATTAAGACACATCACTAAGCGTTACCAGGGCGGCGTTACCGCTGTTCACGATTTCAACCTTGATATAAAGGATAAAGAATTTATTATACTCGTTGGTCCTTCCGGTTGCGGTAAGTCCACCACTCTTAGAATGATAGCCGGTCTTGAAGAAATTTCCGGCGGCGAGCTTTACATCGGCGATAAGCTCGTTAATGACGTAGCTCCCAAGGACAGAGATATTGCGATGGTTTTCCAGAACTACGCTCTTTATCCTCATATGACCGTTTTTGAAAATATGGCTTTCGGTCTTAAGCTTCGTAAGGTAAGAAAAGAAGAAATTAAGAAGAGAGTTGAAGAGGCTGCACGTATTCTCGATATCGAAGCATACCTTGAAAGACGTCCTAAGGCTTTGTCCGGTGGTCAGAAGCAGAGAGTTGCTCTCGGTCGTGCAATCGTTCGTGAACCTAAGGTTTTCCTTCTTGACGAACCTCTTTCCAACTTGGACGCAAAGCTTCGTGCATCGATGAGAACCGAACTTACCAAGCTTCACCAGAAGCTTCAGACAACCTTCGTATACGTTACCCACGACCAGGTAGAAGCTATGACTATGGCTACCAGAATAGTTGTTATGAAGGACGGTCTTATTCAGCAGGTTGATACTCCTCAAAATCTTTACGATAAGCCCACCAACATATTCGTTGCAGGCTTCATAGGCACACCTCAGATGAACTTCATCTCCGGTTCTCTTGAAAAGAAGAAGGACGGTTGTGTATATTTCAACTTCTCCAAGTATTCTCTCAAGCTTAATGAAGACAAAGCAAACGATCCCGCACTTCAGGAATATATCGGTAAGGAAGTTATCGGCGGTCTCCGTCCTGAGCTCATCCACGACGAAGAAATGTTCCTTGAAAAGTATAAGGATTCCTGTATTGAAGCATACGTTGAAGTTTCTGAGCTTATGGGCGCTGAAATTTATCTCTACCTCAACGTTGATGAAGAATGCAGCCTTATCTCCCGTGTATCTTCTCGCACCGCTGCTCGTCAGGGTGACACCGTTAAGTTTGCTCTCAACACCGACAGACTTCACATATTCGATAAGGATACCGAAAAGGTTATCGTTCACTAATTTGTGTAAAGCTTGGCGGTTTTGCGGCTCAAACCGCAAAAGCGCATTTGACATTCTATGGACAAATTTACTTACATTTTTAAAAGCCAACTCAAATCAATATCTGCATATTTAAGTTCTCTGTCTAATTCAAAAAGAATCATATTATTTACATTAGCAATTTTTGGTTTTTTTTCTGCGTTACGCACTTCTTATATGTTAGGCGAGGACGTGTGTAAAAATTTTGTTCTTTTAGGAGCACACGAAAAAGCCTTTACAGCTTTGTATGCACTTTTCACGGCCAATTCCACGCTATACAACATATTAAACGGCGACAAGTTCTATTTAACGGATAAAGAGAAACATATAAAAGATGTCAATTTTTACACTGTAACTATATCATCACTAGTTTATGTTTATCTCGTAAATCTTGCATTTGCTTTTTATTATGTTGGAATTCCCGTCATAACACAAGGTATAGCATTGGGTATAGGGGGCTTTCGCTTAACTGTTATCGTTCTCTCGGTCTTCTTTATGCCTATGTTGCCACTGGCCATTTCAGCACCGTTAGCTTTACTTTTACCTAAAAAACGCAACAGACGTTTGATGATATTCATAAATTGTTTTGTTTTGACTTCGATTGCTGCAGTTAGCCTTATGCTTTTCAGCGGTTTAAATGAAACTATGTCTTCTAAGGCATATATAATATCAACATTTTTTTCAAGATTTTACTTCCCTGCCGCTTTTCTTGAAAGCTTCATAAAAAATGGCAGCGGAATGATAATCTTCATTACGACTAACTTATCGGCATTTTGTTTATCGATACTACTACTTAATAAATACAATAGGAAATAACAA
>JAZSLS010000092.1:0-4641 GCA_045535465.1 Eubacteriales bacterium | reverse complement strand
CAAGCGGTCTTAGGAAGACAAAATTTGTATTCAACTCCTTGGCCCACAGAACGACATGGCTACGATCCGACTTTGTTATGATGCAACTAAAACTGTAAGTGTAACTGACTCCCTCGGTAAATAATAAAAATAACACGGCTTTTCAAAAACGAAAAGCCGTGTTTTGCGTATTATACAAAATCGGGTCTTGAATAGAATAAAGGAAGAGGGAAGTTTTCTGCAACAGTGCCGCCCATATCTTTAATATCAAGAAAAGCGCTGATGCCAAAAAACAGCCTTGTGGCTTCGATTGGACTAAGGATGACATCTGCCTTGCCTTCGGTTTTATTAACAGAATGAACGCCGTTTTTAACCTCTATGGCTATTTTGCCGTAGCCTGTTATTTCATATACGGCTTTTCCGTCACGAAGAGCGGAATAAGTTGCTTTTAAGTCGAAGAAAGCGTCCAGCACCTTAACATAGTCGTGTATAAGAAAGCTTTCGCATCCGGAAACAGTCATATTCTCGCAAACAGCATCCAAAGCCTTAAGCTTTTCTCGGTCAAACATAAACGTTCCCGCAATGAATACGGCACGAATTTCAAACTGCTTAAGATAAGCGGTAAGCACAAAAGAAAGCATTAACGGGTCTTCAATTTCAATTTCCGAAATAGCCTTGTGGTCACCGCTTGCAAAAACGTAGCCTATAAGCTTTTCACCATTGTATATCAGATAAGGAACACTGCGGCAGGTGTGCAAAATAGCGTAAAGCAAGCTTCTGTCACGTTTAACGTAAGCTGCTTTGCGTGTATTAAGCTGCTCGATAAAATCAAGAGCGGCATTGTCGTCCTCTTTAAGCTCCGCAAAGCTTATGTTGCTTACGTCAGCGCCGCCTGTGCCGTGTCTGCCGTTGTCAGAATTAAAGGAGAATAAAGCGGAAACACCTGAGGGGGTAAATCCAAAATACTCATATCTCTGCCTTCTGCCGCCAAGGAAAGCAAGGTCAGCACGGGAAGCGGATGCTTTCACCGCCGTATTCATCAAATCCTTCATATAGCCTTTGCCGCGCGCTTCCTTCAAAACGCCCATAGTACCAAAGCCATCAATCTTAAGCGTCTTTCCGCAAACGCACATTTCGGCAGGAAATACGCCAAGCATTCCTTTAATGCCGTCCTCTTCACGAACAATAAGATGCTCGGTAGCGGAGTTTCGTACAGAGTAAAGCTTTGGATGATACAGTTGGAAATAGTCCGTATTTCCTTCACCGCCAAATATAACGTCAGCTTTTTCAAGTATTTCTTCAAAATCGTTTTCTTTTGCCCATTCAGCCTTATACATTTTGTTATCCCTTTCTTAAAACGATATTTTACCCATAACGGCAGGGAACCTTGCGCCCGTTGCACTTTGCAGGTTGTTGGGTAAGCCCCTTAAGGTGTAGTAAGCAAGCAGCGCAAAGGCAACCGCTTCTTTTGCGTCGCTGTTTTGCCCCTTTTGTTCTTGGGTAAAAGCCTCTACGCCATAGCGCTTCATTTCATCAGTCAGAAAGCTCATAAGAGTTTTGTTGTAACTTCCGCCGCCGCCTACGATAAGCTCATCTGCCTTGCATTTTTGCATTATAAAGTCACGGTAGCTATCGGCAATAACCTTTGCAGTAAGCATTGTTACTGTGGCAATAAGGTCGGTTTTGTCAAGGCTTTCGCCAAGAGAGGCTATTTTATTGGCATAGTCTGCCCCAAAAAGCTCACGCCCTGTGGTTTTAGGCGGTGCTTTTTTGTAATATGGCTCTTCCATAAGCTTCATAAGAAGCTCCTTATTAACCTTGCCCCTTGCGGCAATCTCGCCGCCTATATCCATATCCTTGTTAAAAAACCTTTGGGTTAAAGCGTCAATAAGCATATTTCCGGGGCCGTTATCAAAGGCAAAAACTTCGTCCGGAGAACAATCGGCAGGCAATACGGTGCTGTTGGAGATGCCGCCTATGTTTTGCAATATAATGCCTTTTTTACTGCCGGAGAATAGCGCATATTCAGTAAACGGAACTAAAGGTGCGCCGTTGCCGCCTGCGGCAACGTCAGCCACTCTAAAGTCAGAAACGCAAATGCAACCTGTAAGACGGGATATAACGCTTCCTTCGCCTATCTGTACGGTGCAGGGCGTTTCGCCGTCGGGAGAGTGATAAATCGTTTGTCCGTGAGAGCCTATGGCGGCAATGCTGCTACGGTCAATCCCAAATCCGTCAATAACACGGTTTGCCGCCTCGCCGTAAAGCTTGCCCAGCAAAAAGTTCATCTCACCAATTTTGTCAACCGTTGCGTTTTTAGTATCAAATAAATCAAAAATACGCTCTCTTATATCAGGTGAATAGGGGACGTTTTCAAACGCCAAAAGGTCGCAGGCAGGGTGAACAGTGTCGCCATCAATTCTGGCGGCGGCAACGTCAATTCCGTCAGCGCTGGTCCCTGACATAATGCCTATATAAATGTTTTTATTTTCTTGGAGCTTTATCATCAGCTTTTCTTATCTCCGCATACTTAAATTTTGTAGCATTTCCGCCTCGTATGTGGCGGGTTTGTTTGTTTTCCTCTAAAATCAAAGCAACTTGTTTATAAAGGGCGGGGCTTTCTATTTTAAGTCTTGCCGTAAGGTCTTTATGAACGGTGGATTTGGAATAGCCGTAGTGTTTAGCTATCGCTCTTACCGTTGCTTTGTTTTTAAGCATATAGTCTGCAAAAGCAAGGACTCTGTCGTGAATAGACAAGTGTCCGTCAAAAGCCATATCAATTCTCCTAATAATGAATTAATATAACTTATGTTAGTGTGCTTGGAAATATTACGCTTATTCGGTTAATAACTTTGTAAGAAGCTTGTAGTCTGTCGTGTTGCATATTCCGTTACCGTTAATATCGGCAGCGGCAAAATATGCCCCCTCCAGCTTTTTCAAAAGTGCAAGCTCCGCCTTTATATTAAGGCAATCGGAGGTATTTAAAATGCCGTCACCGTTGGTGTCGCCTGTCACAACTAAGGTCCAAACGTTTTCAGCTCCGTCTGCTTGTGTTTGTGTTATTGTTGTGCCTGTACCAACGTTTTCTGAACCTATACAGGATGTAATCAACCCTTCGTTTTCAAAGGAAGCAAGAAGCTTCTCCTCGGTACATCCCAAGCTTACACCGTAAACAAAACCGTCTTTAACAAAAATACCGCTGTTTGCTTTAGGCAACAGAATACCGTCCAAACCAAGATAGCTTGCATATTCCAAGGATATCCACCCGGTTTTGCCGTTCCAGTTTACCATACCCCAAACGCCTGAAACCTTGTTAACGGTTACAGTAGCCCCTTTTGGAAGCGTATCAATCCATTCGTAATTAGTACCGTTACCTGATCTCAATTTAAGGTTATCGGTAGTTGTGTATTTTCCGCATTTATAGGGGGAGTCAAAGGGTTTGTCGGAGCCTTCCACGTTGTCGGGATATACGTTGGGCATATTTGCAAATACAACTCCTCGGTATGCGTAGCTTGCAAAACTTTCCCAGGTATAAGTCTTAGTTGAAATTATACAGGATTCATTGGGTATGCCGTTACCGCCCGAGTTGCATTGATATACGGTAAAGCCATCGTCGTTTTGTGACAGTAAAACAATTGAATGCTCAGTATACGCCAGCTTAAAGCGTATATGCGCACCGGGCTTTAGCTTTGTTATAAGTGATTTAACCGACGTTTCCGTTACGTATCCACCTTCAATAGTTCCAACGTTGTGAAACAGGGAAGTGTTTTGATAGGTATCGGTAAAACCAAACAAGCGGTAAAAACAATAGCGTGCAAAGCCAATGCATTGAACAGAAAGCAGGTCAACCTCCGTACCGTCTATATTTATAAAGCGTATACAGTTGCAGTATTCACCGGAGGCTACACAATTTATGTATACGTTATCGTGGCAGGTACAAGCCTTTCCGTTTTTTGTAAAGTAAGCTCCCGGCATATATTCGGGAAAAGGAATAACCACGTCACCGATTTTTGCGTATCCGTCACTGTAAGTGTAAGTATCTGCAGCAGCATCAGCAGGAAAGGAAATAACAGCAAAAAGAAGTGCAAGGGTAAGTATATATAAAAGCAATTTTTTCAAACATAACACCTCTTTGATAATATAACACACCTACCGACGTAAATCAACAGCAATTGTCAATAAAATGGTGATAAGTTTAAAAAAACATCTTGACAATGGAGAGGAATTGTGGTATCATAGCTCTTGCAGTTCACGGAGAGATGTCCGAGCGGTTTAAGGAGCTGGTCTTGAAAACCAGTGACCCGGCAACGGGCCGTGGGTTCGAATCCCACTCTCTCCGCCACCCTTTTTATTTCCGTGAGCCGCTAAATATCGTTTACAACTTTAACCCTGGAGAAGTACTCAAGTGGTGAAGAGGCGCCCCTGCTAAGGGTGTAGGTCGTTCACGCGGCGCAAGGGTTCAAATCCCTTCTTCTCCGCCAGAAAAGAACCCACATTTGTCTATGACAAGTGTGGGTTCTTTTCAACTAAGTGTGCCTTGCAGCACGATAAGCACACCTTGGGTGCGTGAAGTGATGCTTCGTATCGTGAAGTGCCTGCGGGCGTAAGTGCACACTTAACTTCACATTGTGCGAAGCACAATACTTCACAGCGGCATCGCCG
>JAZSLS010000093.1:0-1655 GCA_045535465.1 Eubacteriales bacterium | reverse complement strand
GGCGGCACCGTCAAGTCTACCGGCACCGACGGTAACAACTACGGCATCTACAATTACTACCATGGCGCAGGCTCCCTCGAACTCAGCGGTGCACCCACTATCACCGGCGCCACTGCGGGCGTTTATCTTGACGGCGGCATCATCACCCTCGGCGGTGAACTCAGCTATACGCAGGGAAATGCCATCAGCGTATTGATGGAAACTCCCGGCACCTTCACCAGCGGCTGGACTGAGAAGATGGGCGAAAATGCAGATTATGACAGCTATTTCACCGCATGGGATGATGGATACACCGTTCAGCCTGACGGCAGCGGCGAACTGCAGTTAGTGGAAAAACCTGCTCACGTTTGCCAGTGGAGCTATTCGATTAAGGCAGACCAAACCGATACCGTTGTTGCAACTTGTAACGGCGAGGGAGAATGTACCTCGACAGCAAATAAGGAATTAGCTATTATTGAGCCGCTTCACATCGAAGTGAATGACGGCAAAAATGCGGCAGCAACTCTTTCTGCAACATCAATCGGCGGAATATCCGAGCTTCCCGATATTGTTTATTATAAATACACACAATATCCCAATATTGACGAAAGCTCTGCTACAACCACACCTTTTGAGAATGTAGGCGGTACATACAAAGCGCAAATCACAGTGGGCGGCGTAACAGCTTATACAAATTACACGGTTGAAAGGCTTGAGCGTGCTAGTATAAACCAATTTACCATTAGCGATGTAACGGTGAACAGCTTTGTAATCACCCTTGATGAAGCTGATAGGAGCAAAACAGATTTTGTTTGCCAGATCAGCAGTGATATAATCGAATTTACTCCCGATACAAACGGCAGAGCAACCATCACCGTACCCGACGTCTATGCAGGAAGCAATAACCTTCGGGTATATGTATATCAGAAACAGACCGACATCTATAAAAAGTCTAACACGAAAGATACAACCGTCCGCCTTAAAAACCCCGAATATACGGTAATCTTCAACGCAAACGGCGGCAGCGGCACAATGGCAAATCAGACAATCACGCTCGGAGAAGCAACAGCGCTTTCAGAAAACATCTTCACGAAAACGGGTTATACCTTTGAGGGCTGGGCGACAACTGCGGCAGGTACAAAAGTATATAATGACAAGCAGTCTGTAAGCGACCTTACAAATGCAGGCGAAAGCATTACACTTTTCGCAGTATGGAATAAAATCCCGGCATACGCTCCCACGATTACATCACAGCCGCAAGGATTTGAGGACGCAAACGCCTTAACCTACGCAAATATTGGTACAGATAAAAAGTTAAGCGTTGAAACAGACGCTGATGAAAATGAATATATAGTAACATATCAGTGGTATAAAAACACAACCGACTCCAAAGACGGCGCAGCGGCTGTAGGTACAGAAAAAGACCTTGCTATTGAAAACGGTCTTAACGCAGGAGATTATTACTACTACTGCAAAATCACCGTTACAAGAAAAGACAACGGAGAAAGCACATCAGTTGATACCGATTTGGTTAAGGTAACTGTAAATAAAGCTGCCGTTGCAGTTCCCACAGCTGCATCAAAGGTTTATACAGGAAGCACACTTAAGGCAGATATTTCCGAAACGGCAGACTATACCGTTACAACAAACAACGGAGGAATTACCGTCGGTCAGTA